>NZ_JABMCA010000006.1:0-245930 GCF_014706005.1 Actinomadura sp. RB99
GCTGGACGGGCAGGCCGCGCACGTCCTGGCCGCGGCCGGGCGGACGGGCGACGCGGCACGCCGGGCGTGGGGCGCGATGGCGGCCTTCCGGTCCGCCCAGGACCACAAGCGCGCCGACGTCGCGGGCGTGCACGCCGCGCGGCTGATCGTGAAGGACGCGGGGCCGCGCGCCGCGCTCGGCCCGCTGCGGGACCTGCTGGGGCGGATGCCACCGGGCGGCGACGGGCACCGGCAGGTGGCGGCGCTGCTCGCCGACGCCGAGCGCCGCCCCGACCGCGACTACGACGTCCTGGTCACGGACCCGGAAAGCGCCTCGTGGGGACGGCTCGCCGCGGCGCTCGCGGTCGGCGCGCACCTGGCGGTCGGGAACGCGGTGCCGTGGAACTCGCTGTCCACCCCGGACGGCGCCCGCGAGGACCGGATCCTGCTCGAACGCGACTGGGGCATCACCGACGCGGCGGGCTGGCGCGAGCAGATCGACCGGTTGCTGGACGCCGAGAACAGCGACCCGGCCATCCAGATGGTGCTCGACCGGCGCGACCGGGGCACCGAGCCGCACGCCTGGCGGGCGGCGATCGTCGCCTGGTGCCGCGAACGCGACATCTCCGACGAGACCATCGAGCACGTCGTCGCGCTGTCGGAGCTGATCCGCCGGTACGAGGCGCGGTTCCGCGCGGACGGGCTGCTGGCGCCGGACGGCCGGGTCGAGAGCGTGTACGGCTACGACTTCGGCCGCGCGGTGAACATGGCGCGCTGGGGCCTGAACGCGGGCTACTGCGACGCCGAGGAGGCCGAGAAGTGCGTCCTGGTCGCCGGGCACCGCGCCAACCAGGTGTACGGGTCGTGGACGTCGTTCTCGTCGGGGTACGTCCTCGGCCGGATGCTCCGGTTCGACGACGGCGAGTTCGGCGAGTGGTACGAGCGGTCGCTGGCCGGCCACCGCATCCTCGCCGACGACCCGGCGAGCCCCTGGCGCCGCATGGCCTGGGGCTAGGCGTCCGTCGAGGCTAGCCGGCCGTCAGGGCGTCGATCTCGGCGGTGACCCCGCGGCGCCCGGCGTCGTCGAGCGACGAGGCGGCGACGGCGTTGCGGGCGAGCGCGGCCAGCTCGGCGCGGCCGAGCCCGAACACCTCGGCGGCGACGCGGTACTCGCCGGTCAGCGTGGTGTCGAACATGGGCGGGTCGTCGCTGTTCAGCGTGACGAACAGCCCCTCCTCCAGCATGCGCGGCAGCGGATGCCCGGCGAGCGAGGCGACCTGCCCGGTCCTCAGGTTGGAGGTGGGGCACACCTCCAGCGGGATCCGCGTCTCGCGCAGGTGCGCGACCAGGCGCGGGTCGTCCAGGCAGCTGGTGCCGTGGCCGATGCGCTCGGCGCCGAGCCCGTCGAGGGCCTCCCAGATCGTCTCGGGCCCGGTCATCTCGCCGGCGTGCGGGAGGCTGCGCAGGCCCGCGGCGCGCGCGGCGCGGAAGGCGTCGCGGAACGCGTCCCGGTGCGGCGGGCGGCACTGCTCGATGCCGCCCAGGCCGAACCCGACGAGCGCCTCGGGCGGGTGGGCGAGCGCGTGGTCGAGGGTGCCGCGGGCGCCCTCGGCGCCGAACTCGCCGGGGATGTCGAAGATGTAGGCGACGCGGATCCCGTGCCGGGCGCGGGCCTCGCGGACGGCGTGGTCGAGCGCCTCGGTGATCGCGGGCATCGGCATGCCGGCGCGCTGGTGGGTGTAGGGGGTGACGGTCAGCTCGACGTACCGGACGTTCTGCGCGGCGAGGTCGCGGGCCGTGCCGAGCACGAGGGTCCCGACGTCCTCGGGGGTCCGGACGAGGCTCGACACCGCCTCGTACACCTCGGCGAAGTGGGGGAAGTCGCGGAACTCGTAGAAGGCGCGCAGCTCGCGCTCGTCCGCGGGGACGGGGCCGTCGGGGTGGCGGCGGGCCAGTTCGAGGACGGTGGGGACGGAGGCGGAGCCCACGAGGTGGACGTGGAGTTCGACCTTCGGGAGGGCGTCGATGAACGCCTCGATGGGGGACGTGTCGGTCAGCACGCCGCGAAGCTAACAGCCGTCCGACCGGCGGGGACAGGGAAATCCGGGGTACCTGCCACAAGATTGTCAGGAACGGCCGGAGTGGCCGCCGGTCCGGCGAGAATGGGGGCATGCGCGCCGCCCGGTTGATCTCGCTCGTCCTGCTCCTGCAGTCGCGGGGGGCGATGACGGCCGGCGAGCTGGCCCGGGAGCTGGAGGTGTCGGAGCGGACCGTCTACCGGGACGTGGAGGCGCTGTCGGCGGCCGGGGTCCCGGTGTACGCCGACCAGGGCCGCAACGGCGGGTACCGGCTCGTCGGCGGGTACCGGACGCGGCTGACCGGGCTGAGCCGCGAGGAGGCCGAGGCGCTGTTCCTGTCCGGGCTGCCCGGCCCGGCCGGGGAGATGGGGCTCGGGGACGCGGTCGCGGCCGCCGAGCTGAAGGTCCTCGCGGCGCTGCCCGCCTCGCTGCGGGACGCTCCGGCGCGGGCCGGGCAGCGGTTCCATCTCGACGCGCCCGGCTGGTTCGGCGACGCCGAGACGCCGCCGCTGCTGCGCGACCTCGCGCGCGCGGTGTGGCGGGACGAGACGGTCGTCCTGCGCTACCGCAAGGGCCGCGAGGTGACCCGGACGGTCGACCCGTACGGGCTCGTGCTGAAGAACGGCACCTGGTACCTCGTCGGACGGGTCGGCGGGCAGCCCCGCACGTACCGCGTCGACCGCGTCACCGCCGTCGAGGAGACCGGCGCGGTGTTCGAGCGGGACGAGGCGTTCGACCTCGCCGGGCACTGGGACGAGCAGGCGGCGGCGTTCGTCCGGTCGATGCTGCGCGAGGAGGCCGCCGTGCGGCTCAGCCCGGCCGGGATGCGGCTGCTGCGGTTCGCGGTCGAGCCGTACGCCGCGGAGCGGGCCGCCGAGAGCGCCGGCGAGCCCGACGACCGGGGCTGGCGCGCCGCCGTGCTGCCGGTCGAGTCGGTGGAGGTGGCGGCGTCCCAGCTCATGCGGCTGGGGGCCGAGGTCGAGGTGCTCGGCCCGCCGGCGCTGCGGGAGCGCATGGCCGAGGCGGCGGCCCGCCTCGCCGCCCTCTACGCCGTCTGACCGGAGCGATCCACCCGTCCTCTCCCTGACCGGCGCGTTCCGCCCGCCCTCGCCCTGACCAGCGCGTTCCGCCCTATCCGCTGTGACCTCGGACACATCGGTCGGTAACCGAACATTTCGGTAACCGATGTATCTTGTGCGGCGGGGACGGTGAGACGTGCCGCGGCGCCCGGGGCGGCCGCGGCGGAGGTGACGTGAGCGGTGAAGTGACGGAGCGGCCGGTCCTGCGGAGGCTGCCCGCCGTGCTGGTCGAGGAGCGGCCGCGGCCGGACCGGGTCCGCGAGCACCCGCGCGCCTGGTGGCTCGCGGTCGCCACGGTGTGCTTCGGCGCGTTCATGGGGCAGCTCGACGCCAGCGTCGTCACGCTCGCCTACGGCGGCCTGGGCGCGGAGTTCGGGACCTCGCTGGCCGCCGTGGAATGGGTGTCGCTGGCCTACCTGCTCACCCTGGCGGCGCTGCTCATCCCCGTCGGGCGGTTCGCCGACGCGCGCGGCCGCAAGCTGCTCTACTTGCACGGGTTCGGGGTCTTCGTGGTCGCGTCGGCGGCGTGCGGGCTGGCGCCGTCGCTCGGGACGCTGATCGCGTTCCGGGTCGTGCAGGCCGCCGGCGCGGCGATGATGCAGGCCAACAGCGTGGCGCTGGTGGTGACCAGCGCGCCGGACGGGCGGACGCGCGGGGCGCTGGGCGTGCAGGCCGCCGCGCAGGCGCTCGGGCTGGCGCTCGGGCCCACGGTGGGCGGGGCGCTGGTGTCCACGCTGGGCTGGCGCTGGGTGTTCGGCATCAACGTGCCGGTCGGGATCGTCGCCCTGGTCGCGGGCCACTACCTGCTGCCGAGGACCCGGGAGCGCAACGACGCCCGCGAGTTGGACCGCCCCGGCGCGGTGCTGCTGGCGGTCGCGACGACCGCGGGGCTGCTCGGCGTCTCGGCGGCGTCCGGGCTGCCGGTGCCGGGATGGGGCGTCGCGGCGCTGTTCGCCGTGGCGGCCGCGGGCGGCTGGGCGTTCGTCGCCCGGCAGCGCAGGGCGCCCTCTCCCCTGCTCGACCTGGACCTGCTGCGGGTGCGCGCGGTGTCGGCGGGGCTCGCCGGGGCGCTCGGCGCGTACCTGGTGCTGTTCGGACCGCTGGTGCTGGTCCCGATCGTGCTGACCGGCCGCGGCTCGTCGGAGCTGCTGGCGGGGCTGGTGCTGACGGCGCTGCCCGCCGGGTTCGGGGCCGCCGCGGTCGGCGGCGAGCCGCTGCTGCGGGGGACGACCGACCGGGCCCGCGGGGTGCTCGGCGCGGGGACGGCGGCGGCGGCCCTGGCGGGGATGCTGTTCCTCCCCCTGTCCCCCGGCTGGCTGGTCGCGCAGGCGGCCGTCCTCGGGCTCGGGCTGGGCGTGTTCACCCCCGCCAACAACGCGCTCATCATGAAGGCCATACCGGCGCGCTGGTCGGGCACGGGCGGCGGCCTGGTCAACATGGCCCGCAGCCTCGGGACGGCGCTCGGCGTCGCGCTCGTCGCTCTCGCGCTGCACCTCGGACCGGACGGCGGGCGCTTCGACGGGACGCGCTGGGCGATCGCCGTGCTGCTCGCGGCGTCGGCGGTCACGGTCGCCGCCGCCTGGGCGGCGACCGGCGCCCGGAACCCCGCCGACGGGGAGCCGGACCGGTGCGGGCGGACGGGCGGCGAGGCCGGCGGGCCGGGCTAAGGTTGCGCCATGTCCCAGCAGCCGCCCCCCGAGACCGGCACGCCCGCGCGCGCGGCGGACACGCGCCTGCTCACCGAGACCGTGACCCGGCTGCGGCGGGCGCTGCGCGCCTCGATCCGCACCGAGTACCCGTGGGAGACGCTGCCGATGGCGCAGGTCGAGCTGCTGCAGGTGCTCGCCGAGCGGTCGCCCGCGCGGATCGGCGACCTCGCCGCGCGGCAGCGCCTCGCGACCAGCACCGTCAGCGGGCTGGTCGGCCAGATGATCGGCGCGGGGCTGGTGGCGCGGGCCGTCGACCCCGCCGACCGGCGGGCGTCCGCGGTCACCCTCACCGACGCCGGCCGCGAGCAGCTCGCCGCGTGGGCGCGGGCGCACGAGCGGCGGCTGAACACGGCGCTGGAGGGCCTGGACGAGGCGGACCGCGCCGCCATCGTGGCCGCGCTGCCCGCGCTCGCCCGGCTCACCGACCGGCTCGACGGCCTGGTCTGACCCGCGCCAGCACCGGCGCCGATCCGCGGAGCGCCCGCGGATCGGCGCCGGGGGCCGGGACTAGCGGTAGCCGGTGAGGTCGGCGGGCCGCCCGTCGGTGAGGTAGCGCCAGCAGTCGGGGCGGCTGCCGTCGGCGTCGGTGAAGCCGTAGACCCGCGCGAGGCCGCCGCTGGACAGCGACGCGCCGTTCCAGCGGGCCCGGTCCGGGTCGGCGGCGAGCGCGGCGACGGCCCGCCCGACGAAGGCGGGCGACTCGGAGATGGCGAAGCCGGGGTTCGCGGCGATGCCGTCCCGCCAGGTCTCCTCGGTGACGCCGAAGTTCTCCAGCATCGCCTCCGACCGCAACCAGCCCGGCGTGAGCGCGACGGCGGTGCCGCCGTGCGGCGCGATCTCCACGGACTGGGCGAGCGCCATCCGGATGACGGCGCTCTTCGCGAGGTCGTAGAAGAACCCGACGTCCTCGCGGTAGCGGGCGTTGTACTCGGCGGTCCCGTCGGTCATCTCGACGACGAGCCCGCCAGGCTCGCGGATCAGCAGCGGCAGCGCCCGGTGGCTGGTGACGGCGTGGGTGTCGATGGCCAGCCGGAGCAGCCGGAGCCCGTCCTCCAGCGACTGCTCCCACAGCGGCTCACCGAACCGGAACAGGTGGTCGGAGCCCCAGACGTCGTTGACCAGGACGTCCAGCCGCCCGTGCTCCTCGTCGATGCGCCGGACGAGCGCGGTGACCTGCGCGGGGTCGAGATGGTCGACCTGGACGGCGATGCCCTCGCCGCCCGCCGCGGTCACCAGCTCGGCGGTCTCCTCGATGGTCTCGGGGCGGCCCATCTCGGACCGTTGCGACCGGGTGGTGCGCCCCGTGACGTACACGGTGGCCCCCGCGGCGCCCAGCTCGGCGGCGATGCCGCGGCCGGCGCCGCGGGTGCCGCCCGCGACCAGTGCGATCGTGCCTTTCAGTTCTCGGCTCATGGGGACGATGCTGGCGCGGAAACCTGACAGCCCGCGTCAGTGTTCCGCCACGTCCCCGGCCGGGGTTCACCACACTCAGGTGAAGATGCTCACGCCGCCGGGGCCGACGAGCAGCCCGACGACGATGAGGACGATGCCCCAGATCAGCTCGCGCCGGGCGAGGATCACGTAGATGCCGGAGATCACCAGGATCACGGCGATGAGCCACAGGATTGTCATCATGGCGAGCGGGATCCCCGGTATGAAACCGACAAAACCACCACCTCGATTCGGTCAACCCGAATCTTGGTTTCGGGCGGAGGGGGGATCGCTCCCCCCTCCGCCGGGATAACGGCGATCACGCGCGCCGCGCGACACGGCGCCGTGGCCGGAAACCGAGTCTTCCGCGCCCGCCCGGACCGGTCCAGGAACCACGGGACCATTTCCGGACGTCCGCGATGATGCTTCAGGACGAGGACCGGCTCCTGCGTCCGGCGGGTTGACATTTGGCCCCGAACGAGCCCGGCGGCCCCTGCGGCCAAGGCCGTCCCGGACGAGCGGGGGCGACGGGCGTCACCGGGCGCGGCAGAGGCGCAGCACGTTCGCCACGATCCGGTGCCCCGCGCCGCCCGCCGCGGTGAGGATCGACTCCGGATGGAACTGCACCGCCCACCGCCGCCGGCCCGCGTCCTCGATCGCCATCACGACGTCCCCGGTCAGCGCCGTCACCTCGAAGCCCTTCACCCGGTCCGGGGTGGCGTGCAGCGAGTGGTAGCGGGCCGCGGTGAACTCGTCGGCGAGGCCCTCGAACAGCGCGCCCCCGACCACCTTCACCTGGCCGGGCTTGCCGTGCGACGGCTCGGGCAGCAGGGTCAGCTCCCCGCCCGCGTGCTCGACCATCGCCTGCAGGCCGAGGCACACCCCGAAGACCGGCAGGTCCCGCTTGTCGAGGGCGTCCAGCAGCCCCCGGGTCGCGAAGTCCTCCGGACGGCCCGGGCCGGGCGACAGCACCACCAGGTCCGGCGCGTGGTCGTCCAGCATCCGCACGGGGAACCCGTGCCGCAGCGTGACCACCTCGGCGCCCTGCTGCCGGAAGTAGTCGGCGAGCGTGTTGACGAACGAGTCCTCGTGGTCGACGAGCAGCACCTTCAGCCCCTCGCCGGGCAGGTCCGGCAGCGGCGCCGGCTCCTCGGCCGCCGCCGCGGCGGACGGCCGCCGCGACGCCTCCAGCGCGCCGAGCAGCGCGCTGGCCTTCAGGTGCGTCTCGCGCTCCTCCTCGTCCGGGTCCGAGTCGTACAGCAGCGTCGCGCCGGCCCGCACCGTCGCGATCCCGTCGCGGATCTGCGCGGTGCGCAGCGTCAGCCCGGTGTTCATCGACCCGTCGAACCCGACGCAGCCGACCGCACCGCCGTACCAGCGGCGCGGCGAGTCCTCGTGGTCCTCGATGAACTGCATCGCCCACGCCTTCGGCGCGCCCGTCACCGTCACCGCCCACATGTGGGTCAGGAACGCGTCGAGCGCGTCGAAGCCGGGGCGCAGCCGGCCCTCGATGTGGTCGACGGTGTGGATCAGCCGCGAGTACAGCTCGATCTGCCGGCGGCCGAGCACCCGCACGCTGCCCGGCACGCAGACCCGCGACTTGTCGTTGCGGTCGACGTCGGTGCACATCGTCAGCTCGGACTCGTCCTTGGCCGACGACAGGATCGCGCGGATCTGGTCGGCGTCCTCCAGCGCGTCGCCGCCGCGCCTGATCGTCCCGGCGATCGGGCAGGTCTCCACCCGGTCGCCGGTGACCCGGACGAACATCTCCGGCGACGCGCCGACCAGGTACTCCCCGTCGCCGAGATTGAACATGAACTCGTACGGCGCGGGGTTCGTCTCGCGGAGCCGCTCGAAGAAGACGGCGGGCGCGTCGCAGCGCCCGTACATGGCGTGGCCCGGCGTCACCTCGAACAGGTCGCCGCGCACGAACTTCTCCTTGGCGTCCCGCACCATCCGCGCGTACACGCCGGGCACGGGCTGCGGCGGCAACTCACCCCGCGACGGGACGGGCGTCGGCTCGGTGGCGCGCGGGATCCCGGCCGTGCTCGCGCCGCCCACCTCGAACTCGTAGGACATGCGGTGCGAGGTCTCGCGCTTGCGGTCCACCACGACCATCTCGTCGGCGAGGTGGAGGACGAGGTCGCGCTGGTCGGCGGGCCGCTCCAGGCGCGTCCGCAACGGCTCGAACTGCAGCGACAGGTCGTACCCGAACGCCCCGTACAGGCCGAGGTGCGGGTCGTCGCAGCGGAACAGGTCGATCACCGCGCGCAGCGCCGTGAAGACGGTCGGCTGGCGGCTGCGGTCCTCCTCGGCGAAGAACTCCTCCGTCGGCGGGACGAAGACCTCGAACTCCGCCGGCCCGTCCGCGCGGACCTCGCCGACGGGGCGCAGCGCCCCCGCCACCGCCGGAAGGACCACGCGCCCCCGGCCGTTCAGCGCGCGGACGGACACGTTCCGGCCCCGCGCGACGATCTCCAGGCACGGGTCGACGTAGGCCATGTGCCAGCGGCTGTAGCGGCCGGGATACTCCATGCCCGAGCTGAGCACGCCGCCGCGCCGCTCCCCCACGGCGGCGACGAGGGCGTTCAGCACGTCGGACTTGCGCTCGGAGTCGACCGGGACGGCGGTACGGGTGACCCGTACGCCCCCGGCGGTGACGAACTCGCCGATCCCCGCCCGACCGATGTCGGCGTGCTGTGAGTCGGCGTGCTGTGAGACGGTCTCCACCGCGGTGGCCCCTCGTTTCGGGCCCTGCACCGGCGGACAACGGGAAACGACCGCCGATGAGGGCGGTCGCCTGGTCTAGGACATGCACGAACCGGCGCCGCCTCAGCGGCGCCACCACCACCGGCGGGACGCGGTTCGCATACGGCGAGGCTACCAGTGTCCGCCCGGGGGCGGCGACCCCGCGGACCGGGCGCGCCCCGCGCCGCCGGGGGCCGGTCCCGTCCGGTGGGCTGAGCTGCGCGTCCACGGGTTGGAACGATCCAGCCAACTCGTGCCGCGGTCGATATCGAGCCGTTATCGCAGGCGGATAGCCTTTCCCGGCTCCACCCCTGGCAGGGTCCGTCTCGCGATCCGGGCGGACCGCGTGCCGCACGCACGAGGAGGATCCCTTTGGCCTCGCAAGACCCGCCGGAGCCGGCCCGGCGCTCCGACCGCAGCCCGTGGAACTGGCTCCTGCTGGTTCCCGTCGTCGTCCCGCTGCTGACCTTCCTGTTCAACAGCGACGGACCGCGCCTCGCCGGCTTCCCGGCCTTCTACTGGATGCAGCTCGCCTTCATTCCGCTGGGCGTCGCCTGCACCGTGATCGTGTACCTCATGACGCGGAAGAGGGACTGAGCCATGGCGCACGGGCACACGACCGAGATGGTCGTCTTCGTGGTGCTGTTCCTGCTGGTCAGCGGGCTGGGCTTCGTCGCCGCCCGGTGGCGCAGGCCCGACAGCATGCACTCGCTCGACGAATGGGGCCTCGGCGGCCGCAGCTTCGGCAGCTGGATCACCTGGTTCCTGATCGGCGGCGACCTCTACACCGCCTACACGTTCGTCGCCGTCCCGGCCCTGGTGTTCGGGGCGGGCGCCGCGGGCTTCTACGCCGTCCCCTACACGATCGTCGTCTACCCGCTGGTGTTCCTCGTGCTGATCCGGCTCTGGTCGGTGTCGCACGTGCACGGGTTCGTCACGCCCGCGGACTTCGTCCGGGCCCGGTTCGGCTCCCCGACGCTGGCGCTGGTCATCGCGATCACCGGCATCGTCGCCACGATGCCGTACATCGCGCTGCAGCTCGTCGGCATCCAGGCCGTGCTGAAGACGATGGGCGTGAACGGGCACTGGCCGCTGATCATCGCGTTCCTCGTGCTGGCGGCCTACACCTACCAGTCCGGGCTGCGCGCCCCGGCGCTGATCGCCTTCGTCAAGGACCTGCTGATCTACCTGGTGATCATCGTCGCGGTGCTCTACATCCCGTCCAAGCTGGGCGGCTGGGGGCACGTGTTCGACGCGGCCCAGGCCAAGTTCGCCAAGACCCCGGTGCCGAGCGACGGCATCCTGCTCAACGGCGGCAACCAGCTCAATTACGCCATGCTCGCGCTCGGCTCGGCGCTGGCGCTGTTCCTCTACCCGCACAGCGTCACCGGCGTGCTGGCCAGCAAGAACCGCAATGTGATCAAGCGGAACATGGCGGCGCTGCCGGCCTACAGCTTCGTGCTGGGGCTGATCGCGCTGCTCGGCTTCATGGCGATCGCCGCGGGCGTCAAGCCGGTCGTCACCGACGGCAGCCCGGACACCAACACGGTCGTCCCGCTGCTCTTCGACCACATGTTCCCGGACTGGTTCGCGGGCGTCGCCTACGCCGCCGTCGGCATCGGCGCGCTCGTCCCGGCGGCGATCATGTCGATCGCGGCGGCGAACCTGTTCACCCGCAACATCTACAAGGAGTACCTGCACAAGGGCGCGACCGAGAAGCAGGAGGCGCTGGTCAGCAAGCTGGTGTCGCTGGTCGTCAAGGTCGGCGCCGTGCTGTGCATCCTGGTGCTGGACCCGCAGTTCTCGATCGACCTGCAGCTGATCGGCGGCGTCATCATCCTGCAGACGCTGCCGTCGGTGGCGCTGGGCCTGGTCACCCGCTGGTTCCACCGCGCCGCGCTGATCGCCGGCTGGGCCGCGGGCATGATCGCCGGGCTGTGGATGCTGTACGACATCCCGAACCCCGCCAAGCACAAGGAGCACTTCGGCGGCTCGGCGTTCAAGCTGAGCGACCTCGGCCTCGACACCGAGAAGACCGTCTACGTGGGCATGCTCGCGCTGGCCGTGAACCTGGTCGTCGCCGTGGCGGCGACCCTGGTCTTCCGGGCGGCCAGGCTCAAGGACGGCGAGGACGCCACCCGCGAGGCCGACTACCTGGCCGACGAGGGCGACCCGAAGGTGAAGGACCTGGAGCTCAGCAGCAGCACTTGATCCGGTCCGCACCGGCACCGTCCCGGCCCGCGGCGCGTCCACGCGCGCCGCGGGCCGGTTCCGTGCGGGGCCGCTCTCCCGGAGCAGCGCCTCCCCGGACGGGCGCCTTCCGGCCCGGACGAGCGCCTTCCGGACGGTCCGGACACGGCGGGTGCGCCGGAGGGAAGACGGCAAGAGTCGGCAAAGTCGGCGGGTGCCGTGCCTTGAGCGGGCGCCCGCACGGGCATCATCCGCGATGTGAGAGCCATCGTGCGCGCCGGGCTGCTGCCGGGCGCCGTCGTGTGCGGCGCGATCGTGTGCGGCGCCGCGCCCGCCGCGAGGGCCGCCGGGCCCGTCGTCACACCGGGACGCGCCCGTCCCGGCGAGACCGTGGTGGTGTCGGGGACCTGCCCGGCCGCGGACCGGAGCGTCCGGGTCTCCGGCGCCGCGACCGGCGAGGGCGCGGTGCGGGACGGCCGGTTCCGCGTCGAGGCCAGGGCGGCCAGGGAGACGGGCCGCCGGCCCGTGGAGGTCGCCTGCGTCCCGTCGGGACGGGCCGCGCAGGCGCCCCTGGAGGTGCGCCGGCCGCGCCGTCCCCGCCCGCACGGCTGGGCCATGGGCGGCGGGGACGGGTTCCAGGTGCCGTGGACCTCGGTGGCGATGGTGCTCATGGCGGGCGCGGCCGGGACCGGCGCGACGGTGCTGGTGCGGTCCCGGTTCCGCCGGACGCGCGGCTGACCGGCGCCCCGGAGGGTCAGGCCCGGCCGTAGGAGTCCTCGAGCCGTTCGATGTCGTCCTCGTCGAAGTTCCCGAACGCGATCTCCATGACCCGGACCGCGGGGCCGTCGGAGCCCAGCCGGTGCGTCTGCCCCGCCCGGATCAGGACCCGCTCCCCCACCTCCGGCAGCGTCCGGCGGCCGGCCACCTCGAACACCGCGCCGGGGTCCAGCGCGACCCACAGCTCGTCGCGGTCGCGGTGCCGCTGCAGGCTGAGCCGCTGCCCCGGCTCCACGTAGATGATCTTCACGGTGGACGGCTCGTTCAGCGTGAACTGCTCGAAGGCGCCCCAGGGCCGCCGCTCGGTCAGCACGTCCGGCTCCGGCCGCACGCCCTCCGGCGCGGGAGCGTCGGGCTGCGCGGGCACGCCGGTCTGCGCGCGGGCGTCGGTCGGCACGGGCACGTCGGTCTGCACGGTCACCTCGGGAATCGCGGGTCGGGGAACATCTGCGGGACGCGGGCGCCGGACGCGGAGGCGGCGGCCGGCAGCCCGCCGAGGACGAGGTCGGCGAGGCCGTCCACGACGGCCTCGCGGGGCACCTCGTCGGCCTGGTCGAGCCACCAGTCGCCGGCGGTCTGCACCATGCCGACGATCGC
Source organism: Actinomadura sp. RB99 (assembly GCF_014706005.1). Classification (NCBI taxonomy): domain Bacteria; kingdom Bacillati; phylum Actinomycetota; class Actinomycetes; order Streptosporangiales; family Thermomonosporaceae; genus Actinomadura; species Actinomadura sp. RB99. The sequence continues at coordinate 12,589 of NZ_JABMCA010000006.1, forward strand.
GTGGCCCCACACGTAGGCGCGGGTGCGGTCCGCCATCTCCCCCTCGGCGATCATCACCTCGGCCAGCTCCCGGCTCACGTCGCGGATCATCGTGCTCATCGCGCTGTGCGTGGCGGTGTCCTCCGCGCTCGCCCGGTGCATCAGGAAGCGGTAGAGGTTGAGGTTCTTGGAGATCGTCGCCAGGTAGGTGTCGATGGTGGACCGGGTGCGCGCGCGGATCGAGTCGTCCCGGGAGAACTCCTCCCGGATGCCCTCGATCAGCTTGCGCGTGTGCCGCTCGGCGAGCGCCTGGTAGAGGCCGCTCTTGTCACCGAAGTGGCGGTACAGGATCGGCTTGCTGATGCCCGCCTCGGCGGCGATCGCGGCCATCGACGCCTCGGGGCCCTCGCGCTGGATGACCCGGTCCGCCGCCTCCAGCAGGGCGCGCCGGCGGCCGGGATCGCGCCTGGATCCCGGTGCCCTCCCGCCCGCTTCGCCCCTCATGGTGCGATCACCGTAGCCGGGCGGTGCGCGCGGGACGCGCGTGGGGCGGGGTGAGCGCTGGGCAGGCGGGCATACACCGAACGGTATCCGCGGGTGTTACCCGGTGACAACACCGCCTGGCCTGGGGGTTGTCCGCCGCCTCGCGCCCTTCCCGGCGGGCGGCCGCAGCGGCTACCGTGATCGGTGGCCGGCGTGAGGAGGTCGCGGGGGTGCGGACGCTCTACTCGGTGCGGCTGGAGGGCGTGGCGACGAACCCCGCCGCCCCGGTCGAGTACCTGCTGCTGATCCTGGAACGCGCGGAACCGCGCATGCGGCACGCCCTGCTGCGCCGCGCGGACGTACCGGACGCGGTGTACGAGGCCGCCGTCCGGCATCCGGACCCGCACGCCCGGCGGCTGGTCGCCGTGTCGGGCCACGCGCCGGCGGAGATCCGCGCGCTGCTCGCCGACGATCCCGACCCGGACGTGCGCCGGTCGCTCGCCGCGATCCCCGAGTACCGGCAGCCCCGCAAGCCCCTGCCCGCGGACGTCGTCCTGCGGCTTGCCGCCGACCCGGACCCGCGCGTCCGCGACGCCGTCCTCGACCGCGACCTCCCCGACGGCGTCCGCGCGGCGCTCGCGGCGGATCCGGACGCCCGGGTCCGGCGCGGCGTCCTGCGCACCTGGCCGGAGCCGCCGGAGGAGATCGTCGACGCGGCGCTGGGCGACCCCGATCCGGAGGTCCGGCGCGCGGCCGTCGCGCTCGCCGCCCGGCGCCGTCCCGACGTGGCCGCGCCGCTGCTCGCCGCCGGGGACCCCGACGTCGTGGCGCGCGTCCCGCTGGATCCGGGGCAGGCGGCCGCGCTGTGCCGGGACGGGCGGAGCGCCGTCCGGAAGGCCGTCGCGGCGAACCTGAGCCTGCCGCCCGACCTCGTCGCCGAGCTGGCGGGCGACCCCGAGCACGAGGTGCGGCTCGCGGTGTCGCTGCGCCCCGAGCTGACCGAGGAGCAGCGCGCGGCGATCGACTACCGCGTGGGGCCCGAGGATCATCTCCGCCCTCCGGGATGGTTCTGGGACCGGCTGGACGACCTCGACCTGATGCGGCGGTACGCCACCTCCGCGCACACCGGGCTGCGCCGGTTCGCGGCGTACAGCCCGCACCTGCCGCCCGACCTGGTCGCGCGGCTGGCGGGCGACGAGGACTTCGTCGTCCGGCTGCTGCTGTCGGAGAAGCATCCCGATCCGCCCGGTGAGCTGCTGCTGTCGGTCGCGCTGGAGTCGCCGTTCATCACCCGGCTGGACCGCACCGGGCATCCGAACTTCCCGTGCGCGGGCCTCGCCCGCCTCGCGGAGTCGGACGACCCGGTCGCGCGGACGCTGGCGCTGCGCGACCCGGAGCTGCCGGCGCCGGCCGTCGAGCGGCTCAGCCGGGACGAGGAGCCGGGCGTGCGCGCCGCGGCGGCGCGCGACGCCCGGCTGCCGGAGGCCCGGCTGCTGGAGCTGCTCGACGACCCGGACGCGGCCGGGAGCGCGGCGCGCAATCCCGGCCTGCCCGTGCCGGCGATGAAGCGGATCCTGTACGACGCCGCGATCCTGTAGCGGCGCCGCGATCCCGCGACCGCGCCGCCGGCGAGGGGTCCGCTAGCGGACCGGCAGGCCGGTGACGGTGCGGCCGATGACCAGGCGCTGGATCTCGCTGGTGCCCTCGAAGATCGTGAAGATCTTGGAGTCGCGGTGCATCCGCTCCACCGGGTACTCGCGGGTGTAGCCGTTGCCGCCGAGGATCTGGATCGCCTCCTCGGTGACGTACACCGACATCTCGCTGGCGATGAGCTTGGCCATCGAGCCCTCGGCGTTCTCGAAGTCCTTGCCGTTGCGCGCCATCCAGGCGGCCCGCCACACCATCAGGCGGGCGGCGTCCAGGCGGGTCTTCATGTCGGCCAGCTTGAAGGCGATGGCCTGGAAGTCGCCGATCTTCTTGCCGAACTGCTCGCGCTCCCGCGCGTACTGCAGCGCGTAGTCGTAGGCGGCCCGGCCGACGCCGAGGGCCATCGCGCCGACGGACGGCCGGGTGGTCTCGAACGTCTTCAGCGCGGCCTGGCCCTTGGAACTCTTGCCCTCGCGGGTCCGGGCGATGCGCTCGTCGAACTTCTCCTTGCCGCCGACGATGTGGTGGCTCGGGACGCGCACGTCGTCGAGGACGACCTCGGCGGTGTGGGAGGCGCGGATGCCGTGCTTCTTGAACTTCTGCCCCTGCCGGAGACCGGGGGTGTTCGGCGGGACGATGAAGCTGGCCTGGCCGCGGCTGCCGAGCTCGGGGTACACCGAGGCGACGACGACGTGGACGTCGGCGATGCCGCCGTTGGTCGCCCAGGTCTTGGTGCCGTTCAGCACCCACTCGTCCTTGGCCTCGTCGAAGACGGCGCGGGTCCGGATGGAGCCCACGTCGCTGCCCGCGTCGGGCTCGGAGGCGCAGAACGCGCCGAGCTTGACGTCGTCGGTGGTGCCGAACATCTGCGGCACCCACTCGGTGACCTGCTCGGGGGTGCCGACGGCGGCCACGGACGCGGCGGCGAGGCCGGTGCCGACGATCGACAGCGCGATGCCGGCGTCGCCCCAGAACAGCTCCTCGAACGCCACCGGGATGCCGAGGCCGGTCGGCTCCAGCCACTGGGTGGCGAAGAAGTCCAGCGAGTAGATCCCGACCTTGGACGCCTCCTGGATGAGCGGCCAGGGGGTCTCCTCCCGCTCGTCCCACTCCTCGGCGGCCGGGCGGATGACGTCCTTGGCGAACTCGTGCACCCAGTCCCTGACCTCGCGCACGTCCTCGCTGAGCTCCAGCGAGAACGGCGTGGACTCCGCGCTCGTCATGATTATTGACCCTTTCTCCAATATCGCCTGTTACCAACGGTAGCAGCATTGCGTGCTACCGCGGGTAACAGGTGGCCGGAGTCACAGCCGGGAAAGGGGCGCGGAGGCGGGGGGCGGCGGGTCAGCCGCGGCCGGGAGAGAAGGAGCGCGCGGCGGCGTAGCCGGGCACCTCGATCATCGGCGGGCGCTCCCCCACGGCGACGTCGCTGGTCCGGGCGTCGTGCCCGGCGGCGGACCGGCGGAACTGGGTCAGCGCGGTCGCGGGCGCGCCCAGCGGGATCATCCGGCCGTGCCGCTCCAGCCGCGACCAGGCGGTCAGCATGATCTGGCCGGACATCGCACCGAGCGCCTCGGTGGACTGGTGCGCGTGCACCCGGCGGCCGAGGTCGACCTGCGCGATCGCGTCCAGCCCGGCGTCCTGGTAGACGTCCAGCAGCAGGCCGAGCTCCACGCCGTAGCCGGTCACGAACGGCAGCCGCTCCAGCAGCGCGCGGCGGCCCGCGTACTCGCCGCCGAGCGGCTGCATCACCCCGGCCAGCAGCGGCCAGTGCATGTTGATCAGCGGGCGGGCGACCAGCTCGGTGACCCGTCCGCCACCGCCCTCGACGCGCCGCTCCCCCTCCATCAGCGGGCGGTCGTAGCAGCCCTTCACGTAGCCGACGGACGGGTCGGTCAGCAGCGGGCCGAGCAGCCCGGTGACGTAGGACGAGGTGAAGCCGCGCAGGTCGGCGTCCACGAACACGATCAGGTCGCCGGTGGTGGCGGCGAGCGACTTCCACAGCGCCTCACCCTTGCCGGACATCCGGCCCTCCCCGGGCAGCACCTCGTCCTGCGCGACGACCTCCGCGCCCGCCGCGGCGGCCACGGCGGCGGTCCGGTCGGTGGAGCGGGAGTCCACCACGACGATCTCGTCGACCAGCGGGACCCGCTCCATCAGGTCGGTGCGGACGGCGGCGACGATCGCGCCGACGGTCGCCTCCTCGTCGCGCGCGGGCAGCACGACGCTGATCCCGGTGCCGTCCTTGGCGTCCAGCAGGACGTGCGCCGGCCAGTCCTCGGCCGTGCTCGTACGGCGCCGCAACCATGAAGCGACCTCTGGCAGCACGCGCTCCCCCTCCCGTGCGGACGGTCCCGTGACCGGCCCTCACCTTGAGTGAACACCGGATACGTCCAGATCATTCACCGTCCGCGCGGCGAACGGGCAGCCGACCCGAAGAGTTGACACCGGCGCAACACACCCGTCATTCGGCGGCGTGCTTGTCCAGGAACTCGTAGACGTCGGCGTCGTCCACGCCGGGGAAGGCTCCGGGCGGCAGCACCGACAGCACGTGCGAGTGCGCGCGGGCCGACGGCCAGGCCATGCCCTCCCACCGTTCGGCCAGCTCCTTGGGCGGGCGCTGGCAGCAGTCCCCGTCCGGGCACGCCGACTTGACCCGGCGGGTGGTCTCCCGGCCGCGGAACCAGCGCGAGTCCTCGAACCGGACGCCGAGCGTGATCGCGAAGTCGCGCTCGTGGCTCGGGTCGATGTGCGACAGGCACCAGTAGGTCCCGTGGGGGGTGTCGGTGTACTGGTAGTAGACGGAGAAGCGGTCCTCCGCGCCGAACACGTGCCGGCCGGCCCACTCGCGGCACATCCGCTGGCCCTCGATCGCGCCGTCCTCGTCCTGCGGGAACGCCAGGCCGTCGTTGGCGTACGCCTTGTAGATCGTGCCGTTCTCGTCGTTCTTGGTGAAGTGCAACTGCAGCCCGAGATGGTGGGTGGCGACGTTGGTGAAGCGGTGCGCGGCCATCTCGTAGGACACCGAGAACACGTCGGCGAGGTCCTCCACCGACAGCTCGCGCGCGGCCTTGGCCTCCTGCAGGAACGGCACGACGCTGCGCTCGGGCATCAGGATCGCGGCGCCGAAGTAGTTGGCCTCGACGCGCTGGCGCAGGAAGTCGGCGAAGTCGCGGGGCTGGTCGTGGTCGAGCGCGATGTGCCCGAGCGTCTGCAGCAGGATCGTCCGGGGCGTGTGCATGCCGAGCTGCTCGCGCTCCAGGTAGATCCGCCGGTTGCGCAGGTCGGTGACGGACCGGACGGAGCGCGGCAGGTCCTGGACGTACTGCAGGCTGAAGCCGAAGTGGCCGACCAGGGTCATCAGCATGCCCTGGGAGACCGCGCCGCCCCGGTAGCCGACGGCGTCGAGGGTCTGCGCCGCGACCCTCTCGATGTCGGGGAAGTGGTTGCCGCGCTCGTGCATCTGGCGGCGCAGCTCGGCGTTGGCCTTGCGCGCCTCCTCGGGGCTGGCGGTCGGCTTGGTGCGGCTGCGCTTCAGCTCCCCGTAAAGGGCGAGGATGTGCTCGATCACCTCGTTCGGCATCCGCTTGCCGACCTTGAGGTGCGACAGCCCGAGGGTGCGGTACAGCGGGTCGCGCTGCGCCTCCTCCAGCTGGATCTCCAGCTGCGCGCGGCGGCTCGGCGGCTGGCGGCGCAGCAGCTCCTCCACCGGGCACTCCAGCGCGGCGGCGAGGGACTGCAGCAGCGACAGCTTGGGCTCGCGCCGGCCGTTCTCCAGCAGCGAGAGCTGGGACGGGGCGCGCCCGACGCGCTCGCCGAGGTCCGACAGCGTCATGCCGCGGCTGCGCCGCAGGTGGCGGAGCCGCTGCCCGAAGGTGACGAGGTCTACATCGCTCGTCAAGTTGAGGGGTTCTTCTGGCCGCAAGGTCGTCACGGCTTCATCGTAGCGGAAATTTCGCAGTTCTTCTGTTACTCACGAGTTCATTAAGGGGTTGAAGTCCGGGCATAGTCATGTCCAAGCACCCAGGGGACGACACGGAAGGGCAAGACGATGAGCGACAGTCGCCTCAAGGGCGCAGCCGAGGAGCTGCAGCGGCAGTGGGAGACCGACGAGCGCTGGAAGGGCATCGAGCGGACCTACTCCGCCGAGGACGTCGTCCGCATCCGCGGCTCGGTCCAGGAGGAGCACACCCTCGCGCGCCTCGGCGCCGAGCGGCTCTGGAAGCTCCTGCACGAGGAGGACTACGTCCACTCCCTCGGCGCGCTCACCGGGCTCCAGGCCGTCCAGCAGGTGAAGGCCGGCCTCAAGGCCATCTACCTGTCCGGCTGGCAGGTCGCGGCGGACGCCAACCTGGCGGGCCAGACCTACCCGGACCAGAGCATCTACCCGGCGAACTCGGTCCCGGCCGTCGTGCGCCGCATCAACAACGCGCTGCTGCGCGCCGACCAGGTCCAGTGGGCCGAGGGTGAGGGCGACACGCACTTCCTCGCCCCGATCGTGGCCGACGCCGAGGCCGGCTTCGGCGGCGTGCTGAACGCCTTCGAGCTGATGAAGGGCATGATCGCCGCGGGCGCCGCGGGCGTGCACTGGGAGGACCAGCTGGCCTCCGAGAAGAAGTGCGGCCACCTCGGCGGCAAGGTCCTCATCCCGACCTCGCAGCACATCAAGACCCTCAACACCGCCCGCCTCGCGGCGGACATCTCCAACGTGCCGTCCCTGATCATCGCGCGGACCGACGCCGAGGCCGCGACCCTGATCACGACGGACGTGGACGAGCGCGACCGCGAGTTCATCACCGGCGAGCGCACCGCCGAGGGCTTCTACCGCGTCCGCAACGGCATCGAGCCCTGCATCGCCCGCGCCAAGGCCTACGCGCCGTACTCCGACCTCATCTGGATGGAGACCGGCACCCCGGACCTGGAGCAGGCGCGCAAGTTCGCCGAGGCGGTCAAGGCCGAGTACCCGGACCAGATGCTGGCCTACAACTGCTCGCCGTCCTTCAACTGGAAGGCGCACCTGGACGACGCGACCATCGCCAAGTTCCAGCGCGAGCTCGGCCACATGGGCTTCAAGTTCCAGTTCATCACGCTGGCCGGCTTCCACGCCCTCAACTACGGCATGTTCGACCTGGCGCACGGCTACGCCCGCGAGGGCATGACGGCCTACGTCGAGCTGCAGGAGCGCGAGTTCGCGGCGGCCGAGAAGGGCTTCACCGCGGTCAAGCACCAGCGCGAGGCCGGCACCGGCTACTTCGACATGGTGAGCACCGCGATCGCGCCGGACTCGTCCACCACGGCGCTGAAGGGCTCCACCGAGGAGGGCCAGTTCCACTGAGCCGGTCCCGACCAGTGAGCTGATCCAGACCTGTCGCCCCAGGTCTGATCCCCAGCAGAAGGCCCCCGCGTCCCTACACCCGCGGGGGCCTTCTGATGTCCGCACGAGGTCCGGGGCCAGCGCCGGAACGAGGCCGGGACCGGGCCGGGACCGGGCCGGGGCCGGGCCGGGGCGGAGGGCCGCCGGCGCCCGGACCAAGATCGGCCAAATGGGGAGGAAGTCTCGACATGTGGCGCTATTGAGGGCATCGTAAGCACGCTTGTGATCACTCAAGGGAGAGGATCCTTCCGATGGCGCAGCGCCACCCCCGCCTCCATCCGTTCCGGGCGACCCCCGGGCGCACGCTCCCGATCGCCGTCGCCGCCCTCTGCGTGGTCGCGCTCGCCCCCTCGGCGTCCGCCGCGCAGCACCGCTACACGCCCGGCGCCGAGGGCGTCGGCGACGCCTACTTCCCGCTCGAGGGCAACGGCGGCTACGACGCGCAGAACTACTCCCTGGACCTCACCTACGACCCCGACTACGACCAGCTCGACGGCGTCGTCACCATGACGGCGCGCGCGACCCAGGACCTGTCGAGCTTCGACCTGGACCTGTCCGGCATGGACGTCCAGCGCGTCAAGGTCGACCGGCACAAGGCCGACTTCAAGCGGCGCGGCCAGGAACTCGTCATCACACCGCACAAGGGCCTGCGCAAGGGCAGGACGTTCACCACCGTCATCACCTACGGCGGCGTCCCCCAGACGATCGTGGGCTCCCCGATCGTGTTCGGCTCCCCCTACGGGTTCCTGCACACCCCGGACGGCGCGTTCGTCGGCGACGAGCCCAACGGCGCGTCCACCTGGTTCCCGGTCAACGACCACCCGAGCGACAAGGCCACCTACGACTTCGAGGTCACGGTGCCGAAGGGGCTGACCGTGGTCGCCAACGGGCTGCCCGACGGGCAGCACAGCGGGAACGCGGCGTTCAGCCGCCGCTCCGCCGCGACCGCCGCCAGCACGTACAAGTGGCGCGAGCGGTACCCGATGGCCAGCTACCTCGCGACCATCGACATCGGCAAGTGGGACGTCAAGCAGGGCGAGTCGCCCGGCGGCGTCGGCAACTACACCGCCGTGGACCCGGTGCTGCTCCAGAACCAGCCGGACGCGGTGAACTTCTTCTTCGACACCACGAGCGAGGCCACCGACCTGTGGTCGTCGCTGTTCGGCAAGTACGCGTTCGAGACGACCGGCGCCATCGCCGACGACGCCCGCTACAACGGCGACCCCCTCGGCTTCTCCCTGGAGACGCAGAGCAAGCCGGTCTACTCCGCCGTCCGCAGCACCTCCACGATCGCGCACGAGCTGGCGCACCAATGGTTCGGCGACGCGGTGTCCCCGGAGCGCTGGAAGGACGTGTGGCTGAACGAGAGCTTCGCGACCTTCGCCGAGTGGTACTGGGGCGAGAAGCACGGCGGCGCGACCGTCCACGACCGGGCCCGCACCACCTACAACTCGCGCCCCTTCCCGGACCCGGCGGGCCGTCCCTTCTGGTCGGTCGTGACCGCCGACCCGCAGCGCGACACCATGTTCAACCAGCGGGTCTACAGCGGCGGCGGGATGGCGCTGGAGTTCCTCCGCGAGAAGATCGGCGACGACAAGTTCTTCACGGTGCTGCGCACCTGGTACGCCCAGCACAAGTACGGCAACGGCACCACCGAGCAGTTCACCGCCCTGGCCCAGAAGGTCTCCGGCCAGGACCTGACGCAGTTCTTCAAGGACTGGCTGTACTCCCCGATCAAGCCGGACCTCCCGCAGGGCTGACGGCCCGAAGCCCTCGCCGACCCGCGGCGAGCATCACCCGGGTCAACGGCCCGGCGGCCACTGTGCGAAATTACGTGGTCGCCGGGCCGTGCCTTGTCTAGGCTCTCGGCGAGTGGGCGTCCTTCCGTGGGTGTGGTGGTACGGCTTCCGGCGCCACACCGCCTACCCGCTCGGCTCCCTCGCCGAGTCGCTGACCAACACCGCCTTCGGCTTCATCCGCGCCTACGTGCTGCTCGCGCTCTGGCACGCGCGTCCCGCGCTCGGCGGCTACGCCGCGGCCGACGCCGTCACCTTCTGCTTCATCACCCAGGCGCTGATCGGCCCCGTGCAGATCTTCGGCGGGATGGACCTCACCGAGCGGATCCGCAACGGCGACATCGCGATCGACCTGCACCGGCCGGTCGGGCTGCTGGGCTGGTGGCTGGCCGAGGACCTCGGCCGCGCCGCCGGGTCGCTGGTGCTGCGCGCCGGGCCGCCGCTGGTCGCGGGCGCGCTGGCGTTCCCCTTCCGCGCGCCGGGCCCGGCGGGCCTGGCGGCGTTCGCGGCGGCGGTGCTGCTGGGCGCGCTGGTCGGCTTCGCGATCCGCTACCTGGTGGCGCTCGGGATGTTCTGGCTGCACGACGACCGGGGCCTGAACGCGGTCGCGCTGGTGATGTCGCTGTTCTTCTCCGGGATGATCCTGCCGCTGGTGGTCTTCCCCGGCCGGCTCGGGGACGTCGCGCGGGCGCTGCCGTGGTCGGCGCAGATCCAGGTGCCGGCGGACGTGTTCCTCGGCCGCCGCTCCGGCGCCGGCCTGCTCGGCGCGCTCGCGTTCCAGGCCGGGTGGGCCGCCGCGCTGCTCGCCGCCGGATGGCTGCTGACCCGCGCCGCACGGCGGAGGCTGGTGATCCACGGTGGCTGACGGCGGCGCGCGGCCGGTGCGGATGTACGGGCTGCTGGCGTGGACGTGGCTGCGGGCGGCGGGCCGGTTCCCGGTGTCCATGGTGCTGCTGTCGCTGGCGACCGCGGTCGTCGGCGGGCTCGACGCGGTGGCCGTCCTGGTGCTGTTCTCCCGCGCGCCCCGCATCGCCGGCTTCACCGCGGCGGAGGTGCTGTTCCTGTACGGGACGAGCGCGCTCTCGTTCGCGATCTCCGATGTTTTGCTCGGCACGACCGAGCAGCTCGGCGAGCGCGTCCGGCTGGGCACCCTGGACGCGGTGCTGGTGCGGCCGGTCAGCCCGCTGGTCCAGATCGCGACCGAGCAGTTCTCGCCCCGCCGGCTCGGCAAGCTCGTCCCGGCGGTCGCCGTCCTGGCGCTCGTGCTGCCGCGGCTGGACGTGCCGTGGACGCCGGGCCGGGCCGCCGCGCTCCCGCTGATGGTCGCGTCCGGGACAGCGATCTTCGCGGGGCTGTGGGTGCTGACGGCGGCCGTGCAGTTCGTCATGGTCGACAGCCACGGCGCCACGAAGTCGCTCACCTACGGCGGCGCGTACTTGACGCAGTACCCGATGACGATGTTCGGCCGCGACTTCGTGCGCGGGGTGACCTTCGTCGTACCGCTCGCGTTCGTCAACTGGCAGCCCGCGCTGTACATCCTGGACCGGCCGGACCCGCTAGGGCTGCCGGCGGCGGCGCGGTTCGCCTCGCCCGCCGTCGCGGCGGTGCTGTGCGGGGCGGCGGCGCTGGCGTGGCGGGCGGGGATCCGGCACTACCGATCGACGGGGAGCTGAGGCCGATGCGGGAGGCGGGGACCGGTGCGGGGTCCGGGGCCGAGCCGGTGATCCGGGCGGCGGACGTCGTCAAGTCGTTCACGGTCCGCGGGCGCGCGGGCGGCCGGCGGCGCGCCCGGGCGGCCCTGCGCGCCGTCGACGGGGTGTCGTTCACGGTCGCGCCCGGCGAGTTCGTCGGCTACCTCGGGCCGAACGGCGCCGGCAAGTCGACGACCATCAAGATGCTCACCGGGATCCTGACCGCCTCGTCCGGCACGCTGCGGGTGTGCGGCCTGGACCCCTCGCGCCGCCGGACGGCCCTCGCCCGCCGGATCGGCGTCGTCTTCGGGCAGCGCACGACCCTCTGGTGGGACCTGCCGCTGCGCGACAGCCTCGCCCTCGTCCGGCGGCTGTACCGGGTGGACGCGGCGGCGCACCGGGAGCGGCTGGCGGAGCTGACCGCGCTGCTGGAGCTGGAACCGTTCCTGCACACGCCGGTCCGGCAGCTCAGCCTCGGCCAGCGGATGCGCGGCGACCTCGCCGCCGCGCTGCTGCACGACCCGGAGCTGCTGGTGCTCGACGAGCCGACGATCGGGCTGGACGTGGTGAGCAAGACGACCGTCCGGGACTTCCTGGAGCGGACCAACGCCGAGCGCGGCACCACGATCCTGCTGACCACGCACGACCTCGGCGACATCGAGCGGCTCTGCCGGCGCGTGCTGATCATCGACCGCGGCCGGCTCGCCTACGACGGCGGGCTGGACGAGTTGCGCCGCACCGTCGACGCCGACCGGACCCTGGTGGTCGAGCTGGCCGAGCCGGCGCCGCCGATCGTGCTCGGGGAGATCCGGGCCGAGCGGGTCGAGGGGGCGCGGCAGTGGCTGCGGGTCCCGCGCGAGGAGAACGCCGCGGCGCTGGTGGCGGCGCTCGCGCAGCGCCACGAGGTCCGCGACATCTCGCTGCGCGAGGCCGGCATCGAGGACGTCCTCGCCGGGCTCTACCGCGGCGACCACGCGTACTGGTGCTCGGGGCGGCCCGTCGCGCCGTAGCGCAGCGTCACCACGACCCGGCCGGCCTCGGCGAGCCCGGCGAGGTAGCGCTGCGCGGTGGCGCGGGAGATCCCGACCAGGTCGGCGACCTCGGCCGCCGAGCGCGGCTCGTCCGCCGCCCGCAGCGCCTCGGCGATCAGCCGGGCCGTCACCGGCGACTGCCCCTTCGGCGCGGCGGGCTGGGCGTGCAGCGGCGCGTACAGGGTGCGCAGCGCGTCGTCGAGCGCCGCCTGCGACAGCTCGCCGCCGGACAGCGCCGCCCGGTAGCGCGCGTACGCGGTGAGCCGTTCGCCGAGCGCGGCGGCGGTGAACGGCTTGATCAGGTAGTGCAGCGCGCCGCCCGCGAGCGCCTCGCGGACGACGCCGGGGTCCGCCGCCGCGGTCGCCATGATCACGTCCGCGGACAGCTCGGGCAGCAGCGCTAGGCCCGGCTCGTCCGGGAGGTAGACGTCCAGCAGGACCAGGTCGGGCGCCAGCTCGGCGGCCATCGAGCGGGCCTCGGCGGCGGTGTGCGCGAGGCCCGTGACGGCGAAGCCGGGCAGGCCCGCCACGAATCCGGCGTGCACCTGCGCCACCCGGAAGTCGTCGTCCACCACCAGCACGCCGATCAGCGCGCCGCCTCCCCGTTCCACCGCCGCGCCGCCGGCCCGGCTCTCCGCGCCGGTCCCGCGCCCGGTCGCCCGACCGTCTCCGTGCCCGCTCACCGGACCGCCTCCGCGCCGAGGACGCCGGGCAGCCGGGCCACCGCGACCGCGCCCGTCCCGTCCCCGCCGGGGTCGACGAACGCGACGTCGCCGTCGCGGGCGCGGGCGGTGCGGCGGGCGAGCCCCAGCCCGAGGCCGCGCGAGCGGCCGCCGGCCGCGTCCCGGGTGGACACCCCGTCGTCGAAGACGGCCTCGCGCAGCCCCTCCGGCAGCCCGTCGCCGGAGTCGGCGACGGTGACGTGCAGGTCGCGGCCGTCGCCGAGCAGCTCGACCTCGACCCGGGCGGGCCGCCGCCGGCCCAGCCGGGCCGCCTCGACGGCGTTGTCGACGAGGTTGCCGACGACCGTCGTCACGTCCAGCGGCTCGGCGACCCGGCCCGGCACGTAGCTCGTGGAGCCGATGTCCAGCCGGACGCCCTTCTCCGCGGCGACGGCCGACTTGGCGGCCAGGAACGCCCGCAGGTAGGGGTCAGTGAGCGGGTCGGGCAGCTCCTCCGCGGCGGGCAGCCGGCCCACCTCGTCGTCCATCAGCGCGCCGAGGTAGCCGGCGGCCTCCTCGGCGTGCCCGAGCTGGAGCAGCCCGGACAGCGTGTGCAGCCGGTTGGCGTACTCGTGCCGCTGCGCGCGCAGCGCGTCGAACAGCGTGCTGACCGAGTCCAGCTCGCGGGCGAGGGTCTCCAGGTCGGTGCGGTCGCGCAGGGTGACCACGGCGCCGAGGTCGCGGCCGTCCCGGCGGACCTCCCGCCGGTTCACCACCAGCACTCGCTCGCCGGCGGTGACGAACAGGTTGGCCGCCTCGCGGGCGCCGGTCAGCACGTCCCGCAGCGCGCCCTCCGCCGCGAGCCCGGCGGCGGCCGCGCCGCGCTCGGGGGCGACGCCGAGGAGCCGGGACGCCTCGTCGTTGCAGACCGCGATCCGGCCCGCGGTGTCGACCGCGACCACGCCCTCCCCGACGCCGTGCAGGACGGCCTCCCGCTCCTGCACCAGCTCGGCCAGCTCGTAGGGCTCCAGGCCGAGCGTCTGGCGCTTCAGCCGGCGGCCGATCGCGGCGGAGGCCAGCACGCCGAGCAGCACGGCGCCGGCGATGAACAGCGTGAGGTCGCGCAGCAGGTGGTCGAGCTCCCGGTCGATCGCGCCGGCGTCGAACCCGACGCTGACCTCGCCGAGGACGCCGCCCTGCGGCCCGTACAGCGGGACCTTGCCGCGCGCCGACAGGCCGAGCGTGCCGCGCTCGATGTTGACGACCTCGTGCCCGGCGAGCGCCTCCGACGGGTCGGTGCTGACCCGCCGGCCGACCTCGCCCAGCGTCGGATGCGAGTACCGGATGCCGCGCCGGTCGGTCACCACCACGAACAGCGCGCCGGTGCGGATCCGGACGCGCTCGGCGCGCTCCTGCACGACGTGGCCGGGGTCGCCCGCCGCGACCGCGGCGTCGATCTGCGGGTCGACGGCGACGGCGCGCGCGACGGTGAGGGCCCGCTGCCCGTACTGGTCGCGCAGCTCGCCGTCCAGCATCCAGGCGACCAGCCCGTAGCCGAGGCAGGCGACGACGACGACCACGCCCACCTGCAGGATCAGCACCTGCCGGGCGAAGGGGATGCGGGGCCGGACGGACATGACCCGCACCGTACGTCACGCCGGGCCCCGCCGCCCAGACCCCGGCGAGCAAAAAGAGCAGAAGTGTGGAATACGCGCTCAACGTGGGGATTCGCGGCTTGCGAGCACATCGCGGGCAAGGGTTCCGGTGACGCGGGCCACATCCCTACGGTTCCGCCATGCCCAAGCGAGCAACCACCCCCGAGAACGCGGACGACGGCCGCGTGAGCACGGGCGATCCCGTCATCGAGCTGCGCGGCGCGACCAAGCGCTTCCGCTCGTCCGGCGGCGGCGTGCACACCGCGGTCCGCGACCTGAACATGACCGTCCGGGCCGGCGAGTTCGTCGCCGTGGTCGGACCGACCGGCTGCGGGAAGTCCACCACCCTGTCCCTGGTGTCCGGCCTGGAGCCGGCGTCGGAGGGCAGCGCCCTCGTGCACGGCAGGCCCGTCGAGGGCATCCCCGACGGCGTCGGCTACATGTTCCAGAACGACGCGGTGCTGCCGTGGCGGACCGTCCTGGACAACGTCGCGACCGGCCCCCGCTACCGGGGGGCGGGCAAGCGCGCGGCGCGCGAGCGCGCCCGCGACTGGGTCGCCCGGGTCGGCCTCGCCGGCTTCGAGGGCTACTACCCGCACCAGCTGTCCGGCGGCATGCGCAAGCGCGTCGCGCTCGCCCAGACCCTGGTGAACGAGCCGTCGGTGCTGCTGATGGACGAGCCGTTCTCGGCCCTGGACGTGCAGACCCGCGGGCTCATGCAGGACGAGCTGCTGCGGCTGTGGTCGGGCTCGGGCGCGGCGGTCGTGTTCGTCACCCACGACCTGGAGGAGGCGCTCGTCCTCGCCGACCGGGTCGTGGTGATGACGGCCGGCCCGGCGACGATCAAGGGCGTGTTCACGGTGCCGCTGGAGCGGCCCCGGGACGCCGAGGAGGTCCGGCTCACCTCCGGGTTCCTGGACATCTACCGGGAGGTCTGGGACTCGCTGCGCGAAGAGGTCCAGATCACCAGGGAAAGGGGCACCGGCAATGCCGCGTGAGTCGGAGACCGTGCAGGCCGCCGAGAAGGCGCGGGCCGGACAGGACGTACTGAGCGCGGGAGCGGCGGCCCCGGCCGGGCCGCCCGGCGGGGCGGACGAGTCCGCCGCGATCGCGCGGATGCGCTCGGCCGGGCTGCGCCGCCGGCTCGGCGTCAACGGCGTCCGCGTCCTGCTGGTCGCGGCGTGGCTGGGCTCGTGGGAGCTGGCCGCCCGCAACTGGATCGACCCGTTCTACTACTCGATGCCGTCGAAGATCTGGAGCCGGCTGGCCGGCTGGTTCACCGACGGGACCTCGCAGGGCTCGATCTGGGAGCAGATCTCCTACACCCTGCAGGAGGCGGTGGCGGGCTTCGTGCTCGGCGCCGCGGGCGGCGTGGTGCTCGGCATCGTGCTCGGCCGCAGCCGCTACCTGTCCGACGTGTGCGCGCCGTTCATCAAGGCCGTCAACGCGATCCCGCGGATCATCCTGGCCTCGCTCTTCGTGATCTGGTTCGGGCTCGGCATGGAGTCCAAGATCGCGACCGCGTTCGTGCTGGTGTTCTTCGCGGTGTTCTTCAACGCCTTCCAGGGCGCCCGCGAGGTCGACCGGAACCTGGTGAACAACGCCCGGATCCTCGGCGCCGGCCGGATGCAGGTGCTGTGGACGATCGTGGTGCCGAGCGCCACCTCGTGGATCCTCGCCTCGCTGCACTCGGCGTTCGGGTTCGCGATCATCGGCGCGATCGTCGGTGAGTACAGCGGCGCCGACAAGGGCCTCGGCCTGCTCATCAACCACTCCCAGGGCACCTTCGACTCGGCCGGCATCTACGCCGGAATGATCATCATCACGGTGCTGGCGCTGCTCGCCGAGTGGCTGCTCACCGCGGTCGAGGGCCGGCTGCTGCGCTGGCGCCCGCCGGCCGCCGGGGCCGACCCGCAGATCTGACCGGCCCCGTCCCACCCCCTTCGCACGACCAGGAGAACCACCATGCGCACCACCCCGATCCGCGTCACCGCCGCCGCGGTCGCCGCCCTCACCGCCCTGTCCGTCTCGGCCTGCCGCGACTCGCGCGGCGGCGGGGACGGCGGCGGCAAGGACGGCGGCACCGTCAAGATCATGGTCGGCGGCATCGACAAGGTCATCTACCTGCCGGCCAAGCTGACCGAGCAGCTCGGCTACTTCAAGGAGCAGGGCCTCGACGTCCAGCTGCTCACCGAGCCGGCCGGCGCGCAGGCCGAGAACGTGCTGATCTCCGGCGACGTGCAGGGCGTCGTCGGGTTCTACGACCACACCATCGACCTGCAGACCAAGGGCAAGTGCGTGCAGAGCGTCGTGCAGATGGCCGACGTGCCCGGCGAGGCGGAGATGGTCGCCGCGAAGAAGGCGTCCGCGCTGGCGTCGCCCGCCGCGTTCAAGGGCAAGAAGCTGGGTGTGACCAGCCCCGGCTCGTCCACCGACTTCATCACCCGGGCGCTCGCGGTCCGCAACGGCGTGAAGACCTCCGACTACACCACGGTGAAGGCGGGCGCCGGCCCGACGTTCATCTCGACGCTCGACAACGGCGGCATCGACGCCGGCATGACCACCGACCCGACCATCGCCAAGCTCGTCAGCACCGGCAAGGCGAAGGTCATGGTGGAGATGCGGACCGAGGACGGCACCCGCAAGGCGCTCGGCGGGCTGTACCCGTCCAGCTCCCTGTACATGGACTGCTCCTACGTGAAGTCGCACGGCGAGACGGTGCAGAAGCTCGCCAACGCGTTCGTCAAGACGCTCGGCTGGATCAAGCAGCACAAGCCGGCGGAGATCGCGGCGAAGATGCCGGCCGACTACGCGGGCGGCGACCCGGCGCTGTACGAGAAGGCCATCACCGACTCGATCAGCATGTTCAACGGCGACGGCGTCATGCCCGACGAGGGCGCGAAGAACGTGCTGGAGGTGCTGGCCCAGTTCTCGCCCAACGTGCAGGGCAAGAAGGACCAGGTGGACCTGTCGAAGACCTACACGACCCAGTTCGTCACCAAGGCGAAGCAGTCCTGACGGACGGCGCCCGCGGGGCGCGGTGAAGGCGGGCCGGACCTCCTGGAGGTCCGGCCCGCTCGCGTTGCGGGGACTCTCCGGGTCCGGGGGCGGACGGCGCGGGCGGCGGCCGTCAGCGGCGCGCGGCGGAGTAGACGTCCACGTCGGCGGCCTCGTCCTCGTGGCGGCCCGAGCCCCAGCGGCGCGGCGCCCAGGACGGCACCAGCAGCGCGAAGCCCATCATCGCGTACATCCCGGAGCCGAGCAGCGTCCGCAGCCCGTCGTCCATGTCGCCCGACGGCGGCACCTTGGAGGGCAGGTCCAGGACGCGGCCGGGGTCGATGAGGAAGGCGACCGAGAAGCCGAGCAGCGCCAGCGCGGGCACGAGCGAGACGAGCGGCGACGCCCAGCGCGCCACGATGATCACGCCGGTCACCAGGCCCACCGCCGCCAGCAGCGCGAAGGCCCCGTAGATGCGGGTGCGGTCGGTGATCTCCTGGCCGGTCCCGTCGAAGGACTGCCCGCCCTGCACGTAGCCCCAGGCGGCGCCGTACGCGAGCGCGGGGGTCAGCAGGACGCCGAGGACGAAGCCGAACGCGTGGCGCACCGCGCATCACATCCCATCGAACGCGCGTCCTTTGGTACCGGTCCATCAGAACACGCGCGGCATGCACAGCGCAGTAAATCCGGACTTATTGCCCCTCGCGGTGCGATGACCGGCAGAGCATCCAGCCGATCTTCAGCGAACCTCCAGGAATCGGCCGGGGACGGCCAACCGCCCAGGAAGGCGGGACGTCCTACCGAACAAGATCGATCCTGCGGCGCCGCGAACGCGTTCCGCCCGCGCGGCGAAGAAAGAGGCAAGGACAGCACACCATCGCTTTCGGGGGAAGCATGATCAGATTGAGGCTGCCCGCCGCCGGCGGCCCCGGCGGCGCGGCGCCCGGTACGGGCCGCGCCGGGCGCACGGGACGGGCCGTGGACGCGGCGCTGGACACGGCGGTGGACGCGGCCGTCCTGCTCTTCGCGGTGTGGACGGTCGTCTACCACCTCGGCCTCCTGCTGCGGCCGCCGACCTGGGCGCTGCTCGCCTGCTGGCTCGGCGCGTCCGCGGCGGGCGCCGCCGCGTGGGCGCTGCGCAGGCGGCGGGACGGTCGGGGGGACGGACCGCTGTGGCCGGAGCCCGCCGTGACGCGCTCCCCCGCTTTCCCGCGCGCCCTCGCCCTGGTCGCCGTCCTGGCGGGGATCGTCGCGGGCTTCTGCGCCGGCCTGCAGACGTCCGGCGCCCCGTGGTGGTGCGCCTGGGCGTTCGGGCTGGTCTCCGCCTCCGCGTCCGCCGCCTGCCTGCTGCTCCGCCGCTCCCCCGCCGGCGGCCCGTCCGCCCAGGACGAGCCCTCCGCACACGAGTCCTCCGCACACGAGTCCTCCGCACACGAGTCCTCTTCCCGCGAGAACTCCCCGCACGAGCCCCCCGCGCGCGCACTCGCCGAGCCCGGTGGGCCGGTCGAGGCCGGACCGTCCGCGAGCCGGTGGGGCACGCCGCTCGCGCTCGCCACCGCCGCCGGGTTCTCGGTCGCCTCCCTGTTCATCGTGAACTCCGACGGCGACGACGCCTACTTCGTCTCGCGGTCCGTCGCGACGGCCGCGCTCGGCCGCATCCCGTTCAAGGACACCATCTTCACCTCGGGCGCGACCGGTCCCATCGCGGGCGAGCCGCCGGTCTCGTCGATCGAGGTCCTCGCCGGGAGCCTCGCGCGGGTCGCGGGCGTCCCGGCGGCGTCCTTCGTGTACTACGTGCTGCTGCCGGTGGTGACGTTCATCGCCGTGTGGGCCGCGTGGCGGCTGTCGCGCGCGTGGGCGCCGCGCCGCGCGGCGGCGTGCTTCGCGGTCGCGGCGGTGTACCTGCTGTGGTCCGGGCTCGGTCCCGCGTCGCTCGGCTCGTTCCACCTGCTGCGGATGTGGCAGGGGAAGGCCGTCATGGTGTCGGCGCTCGTCCCGCTGCTGTACGTCCACCTCACGCGCTGGGCGGAGCGGCGGACGCGGCGCGACCTGGCGATGCTCGCCGCCTGCGGGGTCGCCGCGACCGGCCTGACCTCCTCGGCCGCGTTCGTCCTGCCGCTGGCCGTCGGCGCCGCCGCGATCCCGCTGATCGCGTCCGGCCGGGTCCGGACCGGCCTCGCCGCCTGCGCCGCGCTGGCCTACCCGGTCGCCGCGGGCCTGGTGGTGACGCTGCAGGACCACGACACCACCGTCACGGGGTTCGTCGGTGACGCGTCCGACGACTTCCGGTGGGTCCTGCTGCACTCCGCGCCGGGAGTCCTCGCTGGGTGCGCGCTGTGGCTGGCCCCGTGGACGGCGCGGCGCGGCGTCCCCGCGCTCGCCGGCGCGGGAGTGGCCGCGGTGACCACGCTCCTCCTGCTGCCGGGCGTCCTGCACCTCGCGGCGGACGTCACGGGGGCGGGCCAGGTCCTGTGGCGGACGATGTGGATCGTGCCCGCGCCCGTCCTGATCGGGCTGCTCGCGACGGTGCGCCTCCCCCTGCCCGCGGCCGCGCGCTCCGGCGGGACGGGGGTGCTCGGCGCCGTCGCCGCGGCGCTGCCGGCCGCCGCGCTGGCGGTCACCATGATCGTGGGCGGGACGCCCCTCTGGTCGGCGGAGAACGGCTCGCTCGTCGCCTCGCGTCCGTCGTGGAAGCTCCCCGCGGAGCAGGTGGGGACGGCCCGCGCGGTCGTCGACCTGGCCCGCACCGGGGGCGTGGTGGTGATGCCTCAGGGCTACATGCGGGCGGTGCCGCTGCTGACCGCGCGCGTCCACGCCGCCGATCCCAACACCCACTACCTCGGGAACCTGCCGGTTCCGGCGCGGTTCGTCGACGACCGGCGCGTGCTGACCGCGGCGGTGCGCCGGCCGGGCGGATGGAAGCCCGCACTGGCCGACATCGAGGGCGCGCTGCATCGGGTCGGTGTCGTCGTGGCGTGCGCGCATCCGCGCGACCTGCGGGGACTCTCGCTTCTGGAGCAGGCCGGGCTGTCGGGGCGCCGGCGGGTCGGCCAGCTGGTGTGCCTCTTCGCCGGCCATGGGCCCCGCACCCCTTAGGGCAGTTTCGCCTTTAGGTCTGTTTCGACCGCGTCTGTCTGGGCATCGGCGATCCATTCGATCCGACGCACGTTGGAGGACAGACAATGTCGACCGCCGTCATGGTCGTCATCGCAGTGATCATCATCGCCGCCGTCGCCGCGGTCGCGTTCCTCGCTTGGAAGCAGGCGCGGACGCGGCGGCTGCGCAAGCGCTTCGGCCCCGAGTACGACCGGGCCGTCGAGCAGCACGGCGGCCGCGCCGCCGCCGAGCGGGAGCTGCTCGACCGCGAGCGGCGCCACCGGGACCTGGAGCTGCGCGACCTCGACCCCCGGCGCCGCGAGCAGTACCGCGAGCAGTGGGTGGCCGTCCAGGAGCGCTTCGTGGACGCGCCGGAGTCGGCGGTCGAGCAGGCGGACGGCCTGGTCACCGTCGTCATGGGAGAGCGCGGCTACCCCACGAGCGGGTTCGAGGAGAAGGCCGCCCACCTGTCGGTGGAGCACGGCCGCACCCTCGACCACTACCGGCGCGCCCACGCCATCGGCGGCCGCGCCGCCGACGGGAAGGCGTCCACCGAGGATCTGCGGCAGGCCATGGTGCACTACCGCGCCCTGTTCGAGGAGCTGCTCTCGGTCCCCGTCCAGCGCACCGCCCCGGAAGCGCGGAGCACCGCCCCCGACCAGCGGGGCACCGCCCCCGACCAGCAGGGCACCGCTCCTGACGAGCGGCGCGCCGCCCGCGGCGAGGAGGTCCGGGTGCCCGGTCCGCGCGCCGGCGAGCCCGACGACGGGCGCACCGGCCGGGACGACGAGCGGACCACGAGGAGCTGAGCGCCGATGCAGCACAGGCAGCAGGAGCAGGCGGCGCCCCCCGCCGGCGGGAGCACCGAGGACGAGCGGGCCCGCGCCGCCGGGACGGCGGACCCGGGCATGGCCGGTGACGTCCACGTCGCCGGACCGCCGCCCACGGCGGACTCCGTTTCCGCCGAGAACACCGTGTCCGCCGAGGACACCTCGCCCGATCCCGTCCCGGCCGCGGAGCTGGGCGAGGAGGAGGTGGCGACCGGCTTCCCGAGCCCCGGCCCCGGCGGGGCGAAGCCCGGCCTCCACCCGACGCCCGCCGGGCTCGGCGGCGTCCCGGAGCGGCTGTTCGACCCGGCGGACGCCGAGCGGTTCCGGGAGCGCTGGCACGAGGTGCAGGCCGGCTTCATCGACGACCCCGCGGAGTCCGTCCGCGCGGCCGACGCCCTGGCCTCCGACGCGGTCGAGGCGCTGAGCCGCTCGGTCGGGACGCACCGCCGCGCGCTCTCGGAGGAGGTCGGCCGGCACGAGACCCCGGACACCGAGCGGCTCCGCTTGGCGCTGCGCGGGTACCGCGACCTGCTGGAGCGGATCTTCGCCGCCTGACCGGAGGGCGGGGCCTTCCCGCGACGAGAACACCGACCGGCGCCTCGGAGAACGGGGCGCCGGTCGGCTCTTGAGGAATCGGTGGTCAGCCGTTGAGGAACCGGTAAACGGCCTCGCGGCCCTGCGTCCCGCGCTCGCGGTTCTGGATGGAGTGCGAGGCCCCCTTCACCACGACGAGCCGGCCGAGCGGGGCGCGGCGGAGTTCCTCTCGGGCCCACTCCAGCGGCGTCGACAGGTCGCGGTCGCCGTTCAGGAGCAGGATCGGGACGGCGGGGAGCCGGTCCTGCGCGGGCTCGGCGGTGTGGCGGGCCCACGGCCAGTTCCGGCACTCCTGGACGAACCCGTCGCCCACGGCGGTGTCCGCGGTGAACGGCCAGGTGGCGGAGGCGGGCAGGGTCCGGCGGACGCGCTGCAGGGCGGCCTCGCGCCCGGCCTGCGGCGCCTCGGAGGTGCCCCACGGGAAGTGGCCGTCGCCGCAGATGGTGGCGATGTGCAGCCCGGAGCTGTACCCGGTGACCGGGTCGCCGCCCGAGTCCATCATCCGGAGCAGCGCGTCGAGCCGTGCCGGGTCGCCGTGCCGGGCCTGGTGGAGTGCGGTGACGACGTCGCCGGACCCGGCGGGGAGGCCGCCCGGGTCGGGGTCCCGGTAGGTGGGGTCGAGGAACTCGTAGCTGACGAGCATGTCCCAGATCAGGACGTGGTCGGAGCGGTGCCGGGCGAGCCAGGCGAGGTCCTGCGCGGGGTCGAAACCGCAGGCCGGTGCCGTCTCGCAGGCGTCGCGGAGCACGCGCGCCGTCGCGCGCAGGCCGGTGAGGTACAGCATGTCGTCGTTCTGCGGGTCGACGTGCGGCAGCACCGAGTCGAGGACGACCTTGCCCACGTTGTGCGGGTGCGCGACGGCGTAGCTGGCGGCGGTCATGGTGCCGTAGGAGACGCCGTCCAGGACCATCGTGCGGGCGCCGAGCGCGCGGCGCAGCAGGTCGAGGTCGCCCACGGTCTGCTCGGTCGTGTAGTAGCTGCGCCGGTCGCCGAGGACGGAGGCGCATTCGCGGACGGCGCCGGGGCTGGGCGGCTCGATGTCGCTGCTGCCGACCTCCGCCTGGAGCTTCGGGCAGTCGATGGCGCCGTACTCGCCGGTGCCGCGCTGGTCGATGGTGACGAAGCGGTAGTTCTTCGCCAGTTCCGGGAGCCTCTGCTCGGCCATGCGGGAGATGAACGGCACGCCGGGCTGCCCCGGCCCGCCGGTCAGGAACAGCAGGACTCCCTTGGGCGCGGCCACGTTGTCCCCGGTGGCCACCTGGAGCTTGAGCGTTCCCCTGGCGGGATCCCGGTGGTCGAGCGGGACGGTCAGCGTCGAGCAGGTGTACCCCGGCTGGCCCGCGCACGGATGGGGATCCTCCAGCCCGGGCGCTCGGGCGGAGGTGGTCGCGTGCGCGGTGGCGGCGGCCGCCGGCGCCCCGCCGGACGCGGCGAGGGCGAGGCTCAGGGCGAACACCGCGGTGAGACGTGATCGCATGAGCCGATCATCCGCCGCGGGCGGCGCCCGTCAAGAGGGCGCTCGTCAAGAGGGCGGTCCACGGTGAATACTGAACGTCATTCGGTTACACCCCACCCGAGCGGAGGAGCAACGGTGCCCGAGAACTTCGCGATGACCATCGACGGCGCGGCGGTGGACGCGCCCGCCACCTTCGGAGTGATCAACCCGGCGACCGGCGAGGTGGCCGAGCGGGCGCCCGACGCCTCCCGCGAGCAGCTGGACGCGGCGATGGCCGCCGCCCAGGCCGCCTACCCCGCGTGGCGCCGCGACGAGTCGGCCCGGCGCAAGGCGCTGCTGGCCGCGGCCGACGTCATGTTCGCCCGCTCCGAGGAGATCGGCCGCATCCTCACCCTCGAGCAGGGCAAGCCGCTCGCCGACGCGACGATGGAGGTCGTCGGCGCCGGGGTGTGGCTGAAGTACTTCGCCGAGCTGGACCTGCCCCGCGAGGTCATCCAGGACGACGACAACGCCGTGGTCGAGGTCGTCCGCCGCCCGATGGGCGTCGTCGCCGCCATCACCCCGTGGAACTTCCCGCTGCTGCTGGCCGTGTGGAAGATCGCGCCCGCGCTGCTGGCGGGCAACACGATGGTGCTCAAGCCGTCCCCCTTCACGCCGCTGTCCAGCCTGAAGCTCGGCGAGGTGCTGCGCGACGTGCTGCCGCCCGGCGTGCTCAACGTCGTCACCGGCGGCGACGAGCTGGGCGCCTGGATGACCGCGCACGAGGTGCCCCGCAAGATCAGCTTCACCGGCAGCGTGGCCACCGGCAAGCGGGTCGCCGCGGCCGCCGCCCCGGACCTCAAGCGGGTCACCCTGGAGCTCGGCGGCAACGACCCGGCGATCCTGCTGGACGACGCCGACCCGGCGGCGGTCGCGCCGAAGCTGTTCGGCGGCGCGTTCCAGAACAACGGCCAGGTCTGCTCGGCGATCAAGCGGGTGTACGTGCCGGAGGCGCTGTACGGCGACGTGGTGGACGCGCTGGCCGAGCAGGCGAAGGCCGCCAAGGTCGGCGACGGCATGGAGGAGGGCGTCCAGTACGGGCCCATCAACAACAGGCCGCAGTACGAGCGGGTCAGCGAGCTGGTCGCGGACGCCCTCGCCGGCGGCGCCCGCGCGGCGGCCGGCGGCCGGCCGATCGACGGCCCCGGCTACTTCTTCGAGCCGACGATCCTCGCCGACATCGCCGACGGCGCCCGGATCGTGGACGAGGAGCAGTTCGGCCCCGCGCTGCCGATCATCAAGTACACCGACCTGGACGAGGCGCTCGCCCGCGCGAACGGCACGCACTTCGGGCTGTCCGGCTCGGTGTGGAGCGCCGACGCCGACCGCGCCGCGGAGGTCGCGGCGGAGCTGGAGTGCGGCACCGCCTGGGTGAACACCCACCTCGCGCTCGCGCCCCACCAGCCGTTCGGCGGCTTCAAGTGGAGCGGCGTCGGCGTCGAGAACGGCCCGTGGGGCCTGTACGGCTTCACCGAGATGCAGGTGATCCACCGCTCGAAGCACTGAGCCGACGGCGCGAGGGGGCCCGCGGGAACGCCCGCCGGCCCCCTCGTCCGGCGTCCTCCCGAAGGCCCTCTCCGGCGGTCTTCCCTTGGCGTTCCCGCCCCCGATCGACATGTGCGGAAAGTCACGACTTCGAGTCCGGAAAGTGACATCACCACTACTGGCGGTCCGGTCCCGGAATGGGACACTTTCTGAGCGGGGGCCCTCGGTACCGCACCGCCGACCGTGGAGGAGCCGGATGCAGACATGGGACGTCATCCGCCAGGACGACCTCGGCAACAAGTTCCATGTGGCCGCGCACGACTCCCGGGTCTCGGCGCTCGCGCAGGTCCTGGCCCTGGAGTGCGGCGTCCCGCACAAGCAGGCGTACTGGGTGGAGGGGCCGCCCGGCCCGTCCGTCCGGACCAACCGCGACCTCTACCTGATCTTCCTGCACCTCGGCCAGGAGGCCCGCGCGGCCTCGTGGTCGCTGTCGGCGTTCCTGCGCGCGCTGTGGAAGGTGTCGGCTCCGCTGCGCGACAACGAGCGCCTCGGACCCGACGACGTCGCCGCGATGTTCGCCGCCGCGTCCACCACGCCGCCCGCCCCCTACGACCCGGCGTGGAGCGCCAAGGACCTGTCGCTGCCCGGTGACGAGCCGGACGGGTACGCCGACTGGGAGCGGGTCGTGCTGTCCCAGGTCGCCGACCTGGAGGACTTCCTCGCCAGCCCGCCGGGGCCGCAGGCGCGGTTCGGCGTCGACGCGCCCCGCCCGGCCGGCTCGGGCGCCCGCGCGACCCCGGCCCGCTGGTACAACTTCGACCCGGCGACGTACCTGGAGTGCGCGGTCGCCGGGAGCCTCGGCGGCTGGGACGCGGCGGACGGCGCGCGGGTGCCGGTGCCCACCCCGGCCGGCGAGCCCCCCGCCCGCTCCTACGTCCGCGAGATCACCACGATGACCTGGGGCGACCTCGCCCGGATCGCGGTGTGCGGGCAGATGTACGAGTGACCCCGCCCGGGCGCGGTGGCGATGTCCCCGCGCCGTCGCGATGCCCTCGGGCGCTGTCGCGACGTCCCCGGGCGCCGTCGCGATGCCCCCGGGCGCTGTCGCGATCTCGCCGGGCGTCGGCGCTATGTCGGAGGCCGGTGGTAGTAGTGGGGGCATGGTCGACAGGCCGGTCGTGATCCGCGACCGGGGAGGCTGGCTGGAGGCGAGCGGGCCACCGCACCGCGCGCTGCGCCCCCTGCTGCGCGCCTACCAGGGGTACTTCGAGCCCGTGGCCGTCCCGGCCCGGATGCGGACGCTCCCGACCCGCGGCGCCGTCGTCATCGTCAACCTCGGCCCGCCGATGCGGCTGGCGACGCCGTCCGACGCCGCCACCGAGTACGGGTCGTTCGTCGCGGGCCTGCACGACGGCCACGGGGAGTACACCACCCCGGGCGGGCAGCACGGCATCCAGCTCGACGTCACGCCGCTCGGCGCGTACACGCTGCTCGGCGTGCCGATGGCCCGGATCACCAACGCGGCCGCCGAGCTGCCGGACGTGCTCGGGGCGGGCGCGGCGGAGCTCGTCGAGCGGCTCGCGGAGACGCCGTCCTGGGCGGCCCGGTTCGACCTGATGGACGCGTTCCTGCTGCGCCGGCTGGAGATCGGCCCCGTCCCGGCCCCGGAGGTCGCGCGGGCGTGGCGGCTGCTCGACGGCACCGGCGGCGCGGTCGGGGTCGCGCGGCTCGCCGAGGAGGTGGGCTGGAGCCGCCGGCACCTCACCCAGCGGTTCACCGAGCAGGCCGGGCTGCCGCCGAAGGTGATGGGCCGGGTCCTGCGGTTCCGGCGCGCCATCGGGCTGCTGTCGAACGGCGGCCTCGGACCGGCCGAGGCCGCGGCGGCCTGCGGCTACTACGACCAGGCGCACCTGAACCGGGAGTTCCGCGCGCTGGCGGGCTGCACGCCGTCGCAGCTGCTCGGCGGCATGCTGGAGGAACAGCGGACCACCACCGCCGCCGAGCCCGCCTGACCCGCGCCCGCGCGTCCCGGCGAATGGAACGCGCCTGAACGGCAATACCGCAGACGACTCCCCCCGGAGGTGCACGATGGCCTGGTTCGGAGCGGTGCTGCTCGTCGCGGGCGGCATCACCGTCCTCACCGCCGGCGGACGCCTCGCCGGCGTCGACCTGACGCTCGCGGGCGCCGTCGCGCTGTCCGCCGGAGCGGTGCTGCTGGTCGCGGGGATCCTGCGGCTGCGCCGCAGGCGGCGCCTCGGCCCGGTGGCCGGCGGCGCGCAGGCGTACTACCGGACGTCCACCGGCAAGATCGTCGCGATGGTCCTCGCGGTGGTGTACATCGTGTCGCCGGTCGACCTGATCCCGGACGTGTTCCTGCCGGTCGGGATCGTGGACGACGCCACCGCGCTGACCTGGCTGCTGTTCGCGCTCGGCCAGGAGTACACCCGCCGTTCCGGTGCGCGGCGCGCGGTCGCCGCGGGCCCGGAGCGCGCGCCGGAGCCTAGCCCCGGCTCACTCCGCCGCCGAGGTTCATCACGACGACGCCGAGGACGATGATGACCGCGCCGGCGATCGTCAGCGGCCTGACCTGCTCGCCGAACAGCACGACGCCGCCGGCGAAGGCCCCGATGGTGCCGAGCGCCGACCAGATCGCGTAGACCGGCCCGACGTTCAGCGAGGTGAGCGCCTTGGCCATGAACGCGAACGAGATCAGGTAGCCGGCGACCACCAGCACGGACGGCCCGAGCCTGGTCATCCCCTCCGAGGCGCGCATCGCGAGCGTGGCGGTGACCTCGAAGGCGATCGCGAGGGCCAGCAGGACGTACGGCATCGCAGGAGTCTAACCGGGCGCTTCCGGGCCGGGCCCGGCGGCCCGGCCCGCGTCCCCGCCCGTTGCCCGGCCCCGTTCCCGCTCGTTCTCCTGCCCCGTTCGAGCCCGGCGCCCCCGACTCACCGGCCCTGCGCGGCGACCTCCTCGAACACCTTCATGTCGGCGTCCCACGGGGTGCCCGGACGCGGCCAGTGCAGCGCGATCTCGGTGATGCCGAGCTCGGCGTACCGGCCCGCGAGGTCTTCGAACGCGTCGGCCGACGCGAGCCACGGCTCGCCGCTGAACCCGGTCAGCAGGATCCGGTCGGCCGGGGCGCGGCCCTCCGCCTCGCACGCCTCGCCGAACCCGGCCAGCCGCTCGCGGACCACGTCCAGCGGCTCGCGTCCGTCGCCGTGCGGGCTGGTCACCCAGCCCGAGCCGTACCGGGCGGCGAGCCGCATGCCGCGCGGCCCGTCGCCGGCGATCACGAACGGGACCCGGGGCCGCTGGACGCAGCCGGGGTCCGACACCACGTCCAGCGCGCTGTAGTAGGCGCCCTCGCCGGTGGTCTCGGGGCCGCGCAGCAGCCGGTCGAGCAGGTCCACCCATTCGGCGAACCGGTCCGCGCGCTCGCGCGGCGTCCAGTCGCCGCCGCCGAGGACGCCGGCGTCGGACCGCCGGTTCGTCCCGCCGGAGCCGATCCCGACGGTGAGCCGGCCGCCGCTGACGTGGTCGATCGTCCGGATCGCGTGCGCGGTCGGCACCGGGTGCCGGAAGTTCGGCGAGGTGACCAGCGTGCCGAGCCGGACCCGCGAGGTGATGGCCGCCGCGGCGGCCATCGTGGTGTAGGCGTCGTACCAGGGCGTCGTCCCGCGCCAGGCCAGGTGGTCGTAGACCCAGGCGTGGTGGAACCCGAGCTCCTCGGCGCGCCGCCACAGCTCGCCGGCCTCCGGCCAGGACTGCATCGGCCACATCACCGTGCTGATCCGCGGTGCGGTCACTGCTCCCCCGTTCTGTCTCCGGGACGCCCCGCCCCGGGGCGCCGCGTCCATCCCATCACCCGGCACCGACGGCCGGTCACGCGCCCGGCGCCGCGAGCCAGCGGCGCAGCGCCCACCACCAGTGCGCCGTCCGCTCCACCGCCGCGCCGCCGGACGGGTCGAGCAGCGCGCGGCCGGTCAGCTCCTGGAACCGCCGCACCCGGTACTTCACCGTGTTGCCGTGGACGTGCAGGGCCGCGGCGGTCGGCTCGATCCGGCCGCCGTGGTCGAGGTAGGCGAGCGCTGTCCCGGCGAGCTCCCGGTGGAACGGGTCGTCGCGGTCGAGGCCGCCGAGCAACCCGTCCGCGAGCAGCCCGCCGAGCTCGGGCTCCGCCTCGGTGACGGTGAGCAGCGCGAGGCCGGCCAGCTCCCGCAGACCGGTGAGGCCCGCCGCGGATCCGGCGCGCAGGGCGCGGCGGCCGAGGTCGTACAGCGGGGCGACGCCGCCGGGCCGCGCGGGCGGCGCCGCGACGAGCAGCGGCCCGGAGCGGACGGGCCCCGGCGCGGGCAGCCGCGCCACCAGCGCGGCGAACCGCCCGTCCACCAGCCCGCACAGGCCGGGGCCCGCCGCGACGAGGCGCGCCTCCAGCTCCGCCGCCACCGCCGGGTCGCTGACGTCGGACACGACGCAGTGGTACTCGGTTTCCGGGTCGAGGGGGGCGAGGACGGGGACGGCCTCGCCGTGCAGGAGCTGCCGCAGCATCTGGACGCGGCCCTCCCGCGTCGTCCGGGCCATCTCCAGTTCGGCGACCCGGTGGGCGTGCACCATCCGGTGGACGAGCGCGGTGTTGATCTCGTCGATGCGGCTGACGCCGTCCAGCAGCAGCGCGTCCGGCACGCCCTGGCGGCGGCCGTCCTCGATGAGCGTGCGGACGAGGTGGGCGCGGCCGGCCTGGAAGCCGTCCAGGAACGCCGCGACCGGCACGCCCTGCCGGGCCCGGTCCGAGCCGAGCCGCCCGGCGGCGTCCAGCAGCTCCTCGCCGGGCGCGCCGTCCGCCAGCGCGGCGAGGACGCCGCGCAGCAGCGCGCGGGTGTGCCGCCGCGTCTCCTCCTCGGGCAGCGCCGCCACCATCTCCGACCGGCCGCGCGCCGCCCGCACCGCGCCCTCCAGCAGCCGCGGGTCGTCGCCGCGCTCGCGCACCAGCCGCAGGAACCGGTCGCCCTCGCTCGACTCCATCCCGCCATTGTCCCCCGCCGTTGTCCCGTCCGGACAACGAGCCGGGCGGCGCTTGGGCCGGCTCCCCTAGCGGGGCGCCCGCCGCCTGGTGTTCGCTGGCGGTAGTGCCCGGCGGTGTCCCGCCCAGAGCCCGAGGAGTTCGCCGATGTCCGACGACGAGCAGTTCCTGGAGAAGCTGCCCACCGACCTGATCTTCCGGCTGCCGCCGACCTTCGACAGCGTCGAGGACGAGCGCCGGCACCGCAAGGAGCGGCTGGCGGCCGCGCTGCGGATCTTCGGCAAGTTCGGCTTCGAGGAGGGCGTCGCCGGGCACATCACGGCCCGCGACCCCGAGCGCACCGACCACTTCTGGGTCAACCCGTTCGGGATGTCCTTCAAGCACATCAAGGTCAGCGACCTCATCCTCGTCAACCACCAGGGCCAGGTCGTCGAGGGCCGCTACCCGGTGAACGAGGCCGCGTTCGCGATCCACTCCCAGGTGCACCAGGCCCGCCCGGACGTCGTCGCCGCCGCGCACAGCCACTCCACGTACGGCCGCGCGATCTCCGCCCTCGGCCAGAAGCTGGAGCCGATCACGCAGGACGTGTGCGCCTTCTACCAGGACCACGGCCTGTTCGACGACTACACCGGCGTCGTCACCGACCTGGAGGAGGGCAAGCGGATCGCCGCCGCCCTCGGCGGCCACAAGGCCGTCATCCTGCGCAACCACGGCCTGCTCACCGTCGGCGACACGGTCGACGCCGCCGCCTGGTGGTTCATCACGATGGAACGCTCGTGCCAGGTGCAGCTGCTGGCGAAGGCCGCCGGGCAGGTCGTCCCGATCGAGCACGACAACGCCGTCCTCACCCACGAGCAGATCGGCAACGACCTCGTCGGCTGGATCAACTACCAGCCGCTCTACGACCAGATCACCCGGGAGCAGCCCGACCTGTTCGACTAGGACGCCCGTGGCGGCGGTCAAGGCCGGCTGGGACCGCGGTCGGCGGCCGCCGCCCGCCGTCCGACGGTCTTCAGCCAGGTGGCCAGGTCCTTCGTCTCGGGGCGCAGGGCCCGGGTGGCGGCGATGTCGGCTCCGTAACCGCCTTGCGAGTCGAGGTGGGCGACGGCGGCGGCCGTCTCCCGCGGCAGCGCGTCGAGGGGTACCGGAACGTACGGGATCTCGCGGCCGGCGGCCTCGCTGAACGCGGCCGCGAGCCGGCCGGGCGTCCGCTCGTCGCCCGCGATCGCGAGCGTCTCCCCCAGGTACCGGGCGGGGTCGGCGAAGGCGGCCGCGGCGAACGCGCCGATGTCGTCCACCGCGATCAGCTGCTCGGGGACGTCCGGGGAGAACGGCGTCGCGATCGCCTCGGCGCCGAGGTAGTTCTCCATGAACGACACGGGCCGCAGCACGGTCGCCGGGATCCCCTTCCGGCGGATGTGCTCCTCGATCCGGAGCTTGGCCTCGAAGGCGGGCACCCCCGCCGAGCGCTCGGCCCCGGCGACGGACGAGTAGACCAGGTGCGCCGCGCCGGCGGCGTCCGCGACGGCGATGCCGCGCCGGACCTCGTCGTCGAACGGGACGGGCGGCGAGCCCAGCAGGCCCGCCTGCACGCTGAAGACGCCGTGGACGCCGGCCGCCGCGGCGTCGAGCGACGCGCGGTCGTCCAGGTCGCCGGCGACGACCTCGGCGCCGGCCGCGGCGAGCGCGCGGGCGGCGGCGCCGCGCACGTCGCGGGTCAGGGCGCGGACGCGCCGGCCTGCCGCGAGGAGGTGCCGGACGGCCGCGCCGCCCTGCTTCCCCGTGGCCCCCGTCACCAGAATGATCCCGTCGTCGCGCCGGACGCGGCCGCCGCTCCGCTCACTGCTCTGCTCGATCATGACGACCAGCCTGTCCCGCGCCCTCGGCTCGGAGAAGTGGCCCATCTGCCACCCATCGCGGGTTTCGTGCCATCCTGGCGGCATGCCCCCGTTCCAGCGCATCGCCGCCTACGCCCCGAAGGGGGTCACCGCGCTGAGCCTCGGGATCGCGAACTCGGTGTTCGGTCCCCGCGACGGCGTCCCGCCGTTCGATCTCGGGCTCTGCGCCGAGCGGCCGGGCCCGCTGCGCACCGAACTCGGCCTCGAGGCGCACATCGGCCACGGACCCGAGCTGATCGCCTCGGCCGACCTCGTCCTGCTGCTGCCCGGCGCGGGGTTCCGCGACGCGCCCCCGGACGTCGTGGAGGCGCTCCGGGAGGCCCGCGGAAGAGGCGCGACCATCGCGGCCCACTGCGTCGGGACGTTCCTGCTCGCGGCGGCCGGGCTCGCGGACGGCCTCGACGTCACGACGCACTGGCGCCACGCCGCCGGACTCGCGGCGGCGCACCCGCGGGTCACCGTCCGCCCGGACGCGCTCTACATCGACCACGGCGCGGTCGCGACCGGGGCCGGGGCGGCGGCGGGCCTGGACCTCTGCCTCCACCTGCTGCGCCGGGACCACGGCGCGGCCCTCGCCAACCGGGTGGCCCGCGACCTCGTGACGCCCCCGCACCGGGACGGCGGCCAGGCCCAGTACATCGACGCGCCCGTCCCGTCCGACGGGGACGACCGGCGGCTGGCCGACGTGATCGCGTGGGCGCGCGGCAACCTGGACCGGCGGCTGCCGGTGGACGAGCTGGCGGCGCGGGCGCTGATGAGCCGCCGGTCGTTCGCGCGCCGGTTCAAGGCCGCGACCGGCGCGACGCCCCACGCGTGGCTGCGCGCGCAGCGGCTCGACCTGGCCGAGGAACTGCTGGAGACGACGGACCTGCCGGTCCGGGAGGTCGCCCGCCGGGTCGGCTACCGCGACGCGGCCGTGCTGCGCGAGCAGTTCGCGCTGCGCCGCGGCGTCCCGCCCCGCACCTACCGCCGCACCTTCTCCCGGAGCCGGCCCGCCGCACGGTGACCACCGGCGGCCCGGCGGCCCCTACGCTCCGCCCGTGGTCCGGCCGTCTCGCGGGCGCGCGTTCATGGTCCGGTAGCGGCCGGGGGTGATGCCGTACTCGCGCTTGAACGCGGCGGCGAAGGCGACGTCCGAGGAGTAGCCGGCCCGCCGCGCCACCACGCGCAGCGGCGTGCCGGACCGGTGCAGCAGCCGCGCCGCGATCGTCATGCGCCACCAGGTCAGGTAGGTCAGGGGCGGCTGCCCGACCAGGGCGGTGAACCGGTTGGCGAAGGCGGCGCGGGACAGCCCCGCCCGCGCGCCGAGTTCGGCCACCGTCCAGGGCCGGTCGGGCGCGTCGTGGATGGCGGTGAGGGCCGCGGCGATCGCCGGGTCGGTGAGCGCCACCGTCCAGCCGGTGGCGGCCGGGTCCTCGGTCCGCTCCTCGAACCAGGCCCGCAGGATGTAGAGCAGCAGCGTGTCGAGCAGCGCCGGCACGATGGCCCCCGCTCCGGGGCGCGGCCGCCCCATCTCGTCGCCGAGCAGGTCGACGGCCGCGCGCAGCGAGGGATGGCGTCCGATCCGGGCGGGCAGGTGGACGACGGGCGGGACCTCCGCCAGCAGGGGATGCGCCCTGCTGCCGTCCAGCAGGTAGGCGCCGCACAGCACGATCGTGGGAGCGCCGGTGCCTTCCGGCCCGGCCTGCGGGCTCCGCATGTCGAAGTCCACCAGCGGGCTTCCGGGGTGGTCGGCCAGTCCGTGCGTGCCGGCCCCGTGCAGGAACGCCACGTCCCCGACGCCGAGCCGGATCGGCGGGGCGCCGTCCGGAGGCAGCAGCCAGCAGGACCCCTCCAGCACGACGTGGAACGCGCCACCGCTGTCGGCGGTGAAGCGCATGCCCCACGGCGCGCGCAGCTCGTGGCGGTTGGCGTGCGGCCGTCCGGCGTGCATGGCGGTGATCGTGTCGCTGAGGACGTCCATGGCGGAAGTCTAGATGCCGAGACGATCGCTGGGTCCTGCCGGACGATCACTTATTGAAGGTCTCGGACGCGGGCTCCTACGGTGGCATGACCCGGCTCGCATCGGCGCGGCCGGCCCGACCAGGGGGATCCGTGATGACCAAGGCAGTGTTCTTCGACGAGCTCGGCGGCCCGGAGGTGCTCCGGCTGCGGGAGGTGGCGCCCGGCGAACCCGGAAAGGGCGAGGCCCGCGTCCGCGTCGACGCGATCGGCCTGAACCGGGCAGAGGCCAATTTCCGGTCCGGCACCTATGTCTACCAGCCGAACCTTCCCGGGTCCGGGATCGGCTACGAGGCGGCCGGCGTCGTGGAGGCCGTCGGCGAAGGCGTCGACGGCTTCGCGCCCGGCGACGCCGTCAGCGCCGTGCCCACCTTCCTCATGACCGAGTACGGGACCTACGGGGAGTCGGCCGTCCTCCCGGCGCACGCACTGGTGCACCGGCCCGCCGGCGTCGACGCGGTGACCGGGGCCGCCACCTGGATGGCCTACACCACCGCCTACGGCCTCCTGGTCGAATACGGCGGAACCCAGCCCGGCGACACCGTGCTCGTCAACGCGGCCTCCAGCAGCGTCGGCCTCGCCGCCATCCAGGTCGCCAACCACCTCGGCGCCATCCCCATCGCCACCACCCGCACCGGCGCCAAGAGGCGGCGGCTGCTGGACGCGGGCGCCGCCCACGTCATCGCGGTCCAGGAGCAGGACCTCCTCAAGGAGATCGACGCCGCCACCGGCGGCCGGGGAGTGGATCTGGCCATCGACGCCGTCATGGGCCCGGCGGTCGACACCCTCGTCCAGGCGGTCGCCCCGGACGGCACCCTCCTGTTCTACGGCTGGCTGGACCCCACGCCCGCGCCGATGCCCATCGCCCCCGACTTCCGGGGCCGCACCATCCGGACCTACGCCTTCACCGAGCTCACCGTCGACAGCGAGCCCCGGCTGCGCCGCGCGAAGCACTTCATCAACGCGGGCCTGCGCTCCGGCTCCCTCTCCCCCGTGATCGACCGCACCTTCGACCTGACCGACGTCGTCGCGGCCCACCGCCATCTGGAGTCCAACACCCAGTTCGGCAAGATCGTCCTCACGGTCGAGCACTAGCGCGCTCCCTCGCCCGGCGCCGCGGCCCCGCGGCGCCGGGCGTCAGCGGGCCCTCGGGTCGTGGTGGGCCAGCAGCACGCGCGCCATGCGCGCGAACTCGGCCCGGTCCGCGGCGGGCAGCGGGGCCAGGAGGTCGGCGTCCAGCTCGACGGCGCGGCGGCCGATCGCGTCCAGCTCCGCCCGGCCCTCGGCGGTCGGCTCGACCACGTAGCGGCGCCGGTCGGACGGGTCGCGCTCGCGCCGGACGAACCCGGCCGCCTCCAGCCGGCCGACCACCTCCACCAGGTCGCTCGGGTCGATGCGCAGCCGCGCGCCCAGCTCCCGCTGGGAGGCCGGGGCCGCGTCGTCCAGCGCGGACAGCACGGCGAAGTGCCACAGGCCGAGGCCGTGCTCGTCCATCATCCGGCCCATCCGGACCCGGCCGGCCCGGCCCACCTGGGCCAGCACGAACGTGGTGATCGCGAGCAGGCGGGGCGGCAGCGGGCCCGCGGTGTCGTCCATCCCCCTATTGTAGGGTTACCCCCATCATTGGTGAACACCCATGAATTGGAGGCGGCATGGACGCGCTCTACCCGCGCCTGCTGGTGGACGACTTCGACGCCTGCGCCCGGTTCTACACCGCGGCGCTGGACGAGCTGCTCGGCATCCGGCCCGTCAAGATGCTCCCCGCCGCGCAGTACGCCAACTGGGATCACGAGGACGAGTGCGTCCTGGTCCTGATGGGGCGCGCCCGCATGGCCGAGGCGGTGGGCACCGCGGACCTGCCCGCCCCGTCCGGGCAGGACGGCTCGATGCTGGTGTTCCGCGTCGACGACGTCGAGAAGGCCGCCGCCGCCCTGGCCGGGCTCGGCGGGCGGGTGGTGGCCGCGCCGGCGGACCGTCCGGAGTGGGGGCCCGGGCTGCGGACCGCGCACCTGCGCGACCCCGGCGGCAACCTGCTCGAACTCCAGTCGTACTGACCCGCCCCCGAAAGGGATCAGCGCGGGAGCGGGTGCCGGCACGGGCGTCGCGGGACGGGCACCGCGAGAGGGCACCGCGGTACGGGGGCGTTCGGCCCGGCGGAGGGAGGGTCCGCCGGGCCGACCCCGGTGTGAGCCCGTACACCGATCACATCACCCGAGGGGAGGCGGACGCTTGTCCCTCATCGACGAAAAGGAGCGCGCCACCCCGCCGGAATGTGACTGGACGCGCGGCGTCAGTCCCCGTTGCGGGACGCCTCGGCCAGCGGCAGCAGCACCTGGAAGCGGGTGTCGCCCGGCAGCGACTCCACCTTGATGTCGCCGCCGTGCCGGTCGGCGACGATCCGCCAGGAGATGTCGAGCCCGAGGCCCGTCCCCTGCCCCACCGGCTTGGTGGTGAAGAACGGCGTGAAGATCCGGTCGATGTCCTCCTCGGGGATCCCGCAGCCGGTGTCGGCGATCTCCACCATCGCCTGGTCGTTCACCCGGGACGTCCGGATGGTGAGCGTGCCCGAGCCGTCCATCGCGTACAGCGCGTTCACGATCAGGTTCGTCCATACCTGGTTCAGCTCCGCCGCGTACACCGGGACGGGCGGCAGCGACTCGTCGTAGACGGTCTTGACCGTCACCCCCGGCCCGAACTTGCGCTTGAGCATCGTCAGCGTGCTGTTCAGCAGCTCGCGCAGGTCGACCCGCTGGTAGGCGGCCCGGTCCAGCTGCGAGTACTGGCGCGCGGAGTCCAGCAGCGCGGTGATCCGGTCCATCGCCTCGGAGATCTCCGCCTGGAGCTGCCCGACCTCCATCACCTCCGCCAGCCACCGGATCGCCGAGGGCAGGTGCTCGCCGGCCGCCTCCGCGACCTCCTCGGCCTGCTCCACCCCGACCCCGGCGGACACGAGGCCGGGCGCCAGGTCCCAGGCGTCCGCGACGCCGTGCTCCTCCAGCCAGTCGCCCAGCTCGTCCTCGGCGTCGCTGACCTCCAGCGGGCTGCGCCGCGCGCCCGGCGCCGCGGGCAGCGTGGGCCGCAGCGCCACGAGCGCCGCCAGCCGCGTGCAGTCGGCGCCCTGCGCGGCGAGGTCGGCGAGGCTCTTCTGCGCCGCGAGCAGCCGGTCGCCGAGCTCGGCGCTGGCCCGCGCAGCGGCCGCCGCCGGGTTGTTCAGCTCGTGGGTGAGGCCCGCGGTGATCGTGCCGAGCGCGGTGAGCCGCTCCCGCTGGTCGACGGACCGCCGCAGGTTCGTCATCCCGAAGAAGATCCCGGCCAGCAGGTGCGTGGCCATCGGGAACCACTTGCGGACGGCCTTGCTGAACTTGCGGGCCGGCAGCACGAACACCCGCGACGGGCGCGTCGCCCGGAGCGTGTGCTGGTACTTCTGCTCGATCTGGTCGTCCAGGTACGCCTGGACGGCGCCGCCGTAGGTGCCGGGACGCGACGTCCGGCTCGTCTCGACGCTGTGGTCCCGGACGAGCTGGCTCATCACCATCTCGCCGTCCAGCAGCACGTACAGGAACTCGGCCGGATCTCCCTGCGCGCAGATCACCCCGTCGGCGGGGATCTCGGCGACGGTGCCGCAGGCCGACAGCCATTCGAGCTTCTCGTCGTCGAGGTCCTCGAAGAGGAACAGCGACCGGAGCTCCTCCGGCGATGCGGTCATGGTCATGCCTGCCTCCTCCGAGGGCTCACGCCTGTCACTTGCGGGGGGACGACCCCCCGCACCCCCCGGTTCGCTTCGCTCATGCCTGTTCCAGATAGCGGTGGACGAGCGCCACGGCCATGGCGCCGTCGCCCACGGCGGACGCCACGCGCTTCATCGACTCCGAGCGGACGTCCCCCGCCGCGAACACGCCGGGGACGCTGGTCTCCAGGTGGTACGGCTGGCGGGCCAGCGGCCACCCGGCCGGGCGGCGCCCGCCGGCGACCAAGTCGGGGCCGGTGACGACGTACCCGCGCGCGTCGCGCTCGACGAAGCCGTCCAGCCAGTCCGTGCCCGGCTCGGCGCCGATGAACACGAACAGCCAGTGGGCGTCGATCGTCTTCTTCCCGCCCGGCCACGCGAACGTGAGGCGCTCGAGCCGGTCGGTGCCCTCGGCGGCGCAGACCGTCTTGCCGGTGTGGACCTCGATGTTGGGCGTCTGCTCGATCTGCTCGATCAGGTAGTGCGACATCGACTTCTCCAGGCCGTCGGCCCGGACGATGATGTGCACCGTCTTGGCGTACTTGGCCAGGTGCACGGCCGCCTGGCCGGCGGAGTTGGCGCCGCCGACGACGGCGACCTCCTCGTCCGCGCACGACGGCGCCTCGGTGAGCGCCGCGCCGTAGTACACGCCGCGCCCGACGAAGTCGTCCACGCCCTCGGCGTTCAGCCGCCGGTACGACACGCCGCTGGCGAGGATGACGGCGTGCGCCGCGATCTCCGTGCCGTCGGCCAGCCGCGCCACCCGGGCCGTGCCGCGCGCCTCCAGCCCGACGACCTCCCCCGCCTGCAGCAGCTCGGCGCCGAACCGGTCGGCCTGCCGGCGCGCCCGGTCGGCGAGCTGCTGGCCGGTCACCCCGTCGGGGAAGCCGAGGTAGTTCTCGATCCGGGAGCTCTGCCCGGCCTGCCCGCCGAGCGCCCGCCGCTCCACCACGACGGTCTTCAGCCCCTCGGACGCCCCGTACACCGCGGCGCCGAGCCCGGACGGCCCGCCGCCCACCACGATCAGGTCGTAGAACCCGGTGGACGGGGTGCTCGGCAGCCCGATCACCGACGCCAGCTCCGCGTCCGACGGCGCGCACAGCGTCTCTCCGCCGGCCGTCACCACCAGCGGCAGCTCCGGCGACCCCGCCGCCGCGATCAGCTCCGCGCCCTCCGGGTCGGTGTCCATCAGCCAGGTGTAGGGCGCCTGGTGGCGGGCCAGGAAGTCGCGGACCTCGTAGCAGCGGGCCGACCAGCGGTGCCCGACGACCCGCAGCTCGGCGGGCCGGGACCGGTCGGTGCGCCGCCACGCGTCCAGCTGCGCGTCGATCACCGGGTAGAACTTCTCCTCCGGCGGGTTCCACGGCTTCAGCAGGTAGTGGTCGAGGTCGACGACGTTGATCGCGCGGATCGCGGCGTCGGTGTCGGCGTAGGCGGTCAGCAGGACCCGGCGCGCGTACGGGAACAGGTCCATGGCGCGCTCGAGGAACTCCACGCCGTTCATCTCGGGCATCCGGTGGTCGGCGAGCAGGACCGCCGTGTCGTCGCCGCGCAGCCGCAGCTCGCTCAGCGCCTCCAGGGCCTGCCGCCCCGACTCGGCGCGGACGATCCGGTACGACTCGGCGTACCGGCGGCGCAGGTCCCGCGCGACCGCCCGGGACACGCCCGGATCGTCGTCGACGGTCAGCAGCACTGGTTTGGACAACGCGTCCCCCTCATCCCATGACATCCCCGGGCAAAAGCCTACGTGGCCCGGCCGCGTCCCGCCCGCACCGGCCGGCCGGCACCCCGGCGCCCCGCGGCCGGGACCGCATCGGCAATGATCGTCGCATGGACCTGCGTGCAGCGCTGATCGGATACGGCACCGGGGGCTCGGTGTTCCACGCTCCCCTGATCTCCTCGGTGCCGGGGATGCGGCTCGCCGCGGTCGTCACGGGGAACCCGGAGCGGCAGCGGGCCGTCGCCGAGCGCTACCCGGAGACGACCGTCCTCGCCAGCCCGGACCGGCTGTGGGAGGCGGCCGGCGGCTACGACCTGGTGGTGGTCGCCGCCCCGAACCGGCAGCACGTCCCGCTCGCCCGCACCGCGCTGACCTCGGGGCTCCCGGTCGTCGTGGACAAGCCGGTCGCGGCGACGGCGGCGGACGCCCGGTCCCTCGCCGCGCTGAGCGCCGTCCGGGGGCTGCCGGTGATCCCGTTCCACAACCGGCGCTGGGACGGCGACTACCGGACCGTGCTGCGGCTGGCCGGCTCCGGCGCGCTCGGCGGGCTGCTGCGGTTCGAGTCCCGGTTCGAGCGGTGGCGGCCCGAGGTGAGGTCCGGCTGGAAGGAGAGCGCGGACCCGCGCGACGCCGGCGGCATCCTCTACGACCTCGGCTCCCACCTGATCGACCAGGCGGTCGCGCTGTTCGGCCGCCCCGACCGGGTCTACGCCGAGATCGACACGCGGCGGCGCGGCGCCGCGGCGCCCGACGACGTGTTCGTGGCGCTGGAGCACCGCGGCGGGACCCGCTCCCACCTCTGGATGAGCGCGACCGCCGCGCAGCTCGGGCCGCGGTTCCGCGTCCTCGGCGACCGCGCCGCGTACACGGTGAGCGGGATGGACGGGCAGGAGGAGGCGCTGCGCGCCGGCCTCACGCCGAAGGACCCCGGCTACGGCATCGCGCCGCCCGAGTCGTACGGCCTGGTCGGCACGCCCGGCGACGAGCGCCCGGAGCCGACCGCCCCCGGCGCCTACCACGAGTTCTACGCGGCGGTGGCGCGCACGCTGCGCGGCGAGGCGCCCCCGCCGGTCACCCTCGCCGACGCGATCACGGGGCTGGAGGTCATCGAGGCCGCCCTCCGGTCGGCCGACGAGGGCGCCGTCGTCGGCACCCGCCCGGAGTGACGGCCGGTCAGTAGCGGAGGTCGGCCAGCACGCCGTAGTGGTCGGACGCGACGACGCCGTCCACCGGTTCGACGCCCAGCAGCGCGCAGTGCACCGGATGGCCCGCGCCGCCCGCGCGGGGCCACGCCGAGAAGATGTGGTCGATGCGGCGGTCCGGCCACAGGACGGGCCGCGTCCAGGGGTTGGCGTTGCTCCAGGTGTGGCCGGGCGTTCCGTCGCCCGCCGTCTCCCACGCGTCGTAGAAGACGACGCCGGGCGCGCCCACGGCGGCGCGGCCGGTGAGCATGCGGATCTCGTCCGAGCCGGGGTCGGCGTTGAAGTCGCCCGCGACCACCGCCGGCGCGTCGCGTCCCGCCGTCTCGCGCACGTACGCGGCGAGGTCGCGGACCTGCTCCTGCCGCTGCCCGCTGTGCCCGAGCTTGTAGCCCAGCGCGACGCCGAACACGTGGACGGGACCGCGCGGGCCCCGGACCTCGGCCGAGACGGTGAGGCCGCCGTCGGTGCCGCCCGGGTCGCCGAGCGGGCGCTCGCCCGTCCGCTCCTGCGGCCAGCGCGACAGGACCGCGACCCCCGAGCGGGCGCCCGGCACGGCCCCGGAGCCGGATCCGCCGAAGACCGCGTGCGGGAGGCCGAGCGGCTCGCCGAGGCGCGCCGCGAGCGAGTCGTCCCCGTCCTCCCACGCCTCGACGAGGACGAGCACGTCGGGCGCCGCTTCGCGGAGGGCCGCGACGATCGCCGCCTCGCGCTCCCGGTAGGGGCCGTAGCGGTCCCAGACGTTCCAGGTCGCGACCCG
Organism: Actinomadura sp. RB99; assembly: GCF_014706005.1. Taxonomy (NCBI): domain Bacteria; kingdom Bacillati; phylum Actinomycetota; class Actinomycetes; order Streptosporangiales; family Thermomonosporaceae; genus Actinomadura; species Actinomadura sp. RB99. Next base: position 53,733 of record NZ_JABMCA010000006.1, read on the forward strand.
GATCGTCGTCTCGATCAGCGGCCCGTACGGCTCCTCGACGTCATAGCCCATGCGGTGAGCGTGTCACAGCACGGACACGTGGACGTGGTCGTAGTGGTTCTGGGTGACGCTGCCGCGGTCCTCCATCTGGCGCCATCCGCCGCTGCCGCGCATGTCGTAGATGCGCTGCCGCCAGATCACGTACTTGATGCCGAGCCGGGACGCGTTGTCGATCACGTACTGGGCGACGCGGTCGCCGTGCGCCTGGGCGGACGCGCTCGGCATCTTCCCGCCGGTGCTCTCCATGAAGTCGCAGGCGGTGCCGGAGCCGTGGTCCTGCGGGTCGCCGGGGCGCGAGCAGCCGATGGTGGGGAACGGCCCGAACTTCCCGTCGATCGCCAGCAGGGCGGTCCGCATCCGCGCGGTCATGGAGTTGCCCACGATCGGCGACTTGCTCCCGGAGACGCCGTCGGGCTTCCCGCCGCCCGCCGGGGCCTTCGGCGTCTCGGGCTTGTACTTGGCGAGCAGCTTCTTGACGCGGGCGCGCTGGCCCTCCAGGTCGTCGATCTCCTTGCGCACCTCGTCCAGCTTCGCCTGCGCCGCCCGGTGCGACTGCGACGCCTTGGCGTTCAGCTGCTCGAGGCTCTCGACGCGGCGCCCGTTGTCCTGGCTGATGTGCTCGACCACCGACGCGTCGCGCAGCGCCGACGACGGGTCCCCGGAGGTGACGATCGGGATGACGTCGAGCCGTCCGGTCATGTAGCTGGTGGAGGCGATGCGGGCGACGGAGAGCCTCGCCGCGCCGTACTCCCGGTCGGCCCGGGCGGCGTCGGCGCCCGCCCGCTCGGCGGCCTTCTTCGCCTCCTCGAGGGAGACCAGCTCGCCGCGGTACTGCTTGGACAGCGTGTCCGCGCGCTTCTTGAGCTTCGCGTACTCCTTCGCGAGGTCCTTCTTCGGCTCGGCGGGCACGCGGGCGGCGCCGCCGGCGGCCGGGGGGAGCGCCGCCGACATCCCGGCCGCGAGGACGACCACCGCGAGCCGCCGCGCCGCCCGGCGCCCGCCGGCCGGGCGCGCCGTCCTGCCGAAGGGACCGAAGGCCGCCACAGATCACTCCCGGATAACAGAGGGTCGGAGATTGGCGGGCACGCTACCACAATCACCACAAACCCTCCGACATTCGGGCAAGCACACTGGGTGACGCGGACACCACGGACAACGGCGAAGAGGGCCGGACCGCCCGCAGGCGATCCGGCCCCTCCCCCGTGCCGCCGGACGGGGTCCGGCGGCCTCCCCTCAGGTCCCGACGAGGTCCTCCCAGCGCGGGGCCCGCGGCTCCCAGCGCAGCCGCAGCCCGGCCTCGCGGGGCGTCCGGTCCGCCTTGCGGTTGTTGCAGCGGCCGCAGGCCAGGACGGTGTTCTCCCAGGTGTTCCCGCCGCCGCGCGACTGCGGGTGGACGTGGTCGATCGTGTTGCCGCGCTGCCCGCAGTAGCCGCACCGGCCCCGATCGCGCAGGTAGACGCCGCGCTTGCTCCACGGCGGCCGGCGGCCGTACCGCCACCGCATCGCGACGTACCGGACGAGCCTCAGCACCCGCGGCACCGGGAAGCGGCCGATGGTCCGGCCCTCCTCCGCCTCCTCGACGACCGCCACCTCGCGGACCAGCATGCGGATGGCGTGCCGCAGGTCGACCTTTTGTAAAGGCTCGTACGACGCGTTCAGGACGAGCACGTTCACCGGGTCACCTCCCACCCCGGGCCGCTGTCCCGCCAGGATTCGAACCTGGATATCCGCATTAACAGTGCGGCGTTCTGCCGTTGAACTACGAGACAATGTTCCGGAAATTCTCCGGTTTCCGGGCATTTCCCGGAAGCCTCCATCAGAATGCCGACGCACGCCCCGCAAAGGCAACGGTTTTTCCCGCCCGCTTCAGGCCGCCCGCCGGTGCCGGAGGGCGCGGGGCCGGCCGGACGGGGCGGGGGCGGCTCGGGCGATCTTCGGCATCGCCTCCGCCGCCGCGCGCCACCATGCGTCCTCGGCGGGGCCGGCGTGCGGGGGCGACGCGCACCGGACCGGGCCGGACGCACCGGAGACCGGCAGGCCGGACGGCACGCGGACGGGCGGGACGGCCTCGATGGCGGCGGCGCAGTCGGGGCAGTCGGTGCCGGTCCAGCCGAGGCGGACGGCGACGGACTCCGCGCCGCCGCGAGCGCGGCGGGGCGGCCCGGCGCCCCAGAAGCGCAGCACGTCGGCGGCGGACACGGCGCGTTCCCGGCGGGTGGCGCGGGTGCGGTCGCGGTGGCCCCGGCCGAGCCACGCGGTCTGCTCGGCGACCAGTTGCCAGGCCAGCCCGCGGACGAGGTGGGCGGCCGCGAGGACGCTCGCGTACGGCACGTGCCGCGCGGCGACCTCCGGCAGGCCGAAGCGGTGCAGGCCGGCCGTGTCGATGCGGGCGCGGGCACCGTCGCCGGGGTCGAGCGTGACGAAGACCGACACCCAGCCGCGGCCGAGGGCGAACCGCTCCGGTTCCGCGTCCGGTTCCGCGTCCGGTGGCGTGCCGGCGAGGATCTGCCGGGAGTCCAGGTCGGCGACGGTGCCGCCGACGGCGGCGGCGAGGGCGCGGGCGGCGAGCCGGGCGGCCTGCGCGGACCGCGGCTGCCCCGCGGGCGGGCCCTCGGCGGTGACCGCGATGTGCCGGCGGGCGGCGACGACCGCCCCGAGCCGGCCGTGCGGTGCGGCGAGCCGGTGGAAGCGGGCCTTCAGGTCGGCGGACGGGCGCGTGACGGGTTCGACGGCGAGGACGGCGGACGCGAGCATCGCGGCGGCCTCGCGCGCGAGCGCTCCGCCGCCGAGGGAGTCCGGGAGGCGGCCGGGCCCGGGGAGCGTCCTCTCCTGGGTCGCCACCAGGAACCGCGTGGTCACCGACGCCGGGACCTCCAGCACGAACCGCCCGCCCATGGGCCCGCCTCCCCCGTTCCGCGGGCGCGGCCCCCTGCCGCGCCCGGGGTCTCAGCGTGGCCGCCGACGGTGGCGGACGGAACCAGAACAGGATTCTGTGGACAAGGCGCGGCCGGACGGCCCTCTGGGCGGGATCAGGGGAGGGCGTGGGTCGGCGCCTGGTACTCCAGGGACTCGCGCTCGACCCGGAAGCCGAGCTCCTCGTTGACCGCGAGCATGTGCTCGTTGTCGCCCGAGTTGTCGGTCTCGATCTCGCGGACCTCGGGGCGCTCCGCCACGAGCCACTCGAGCATCGCGGCCTTGACCCAGATGCCGAGGCGGCGGCCGCGGTGCTCGGGGGCGACGGCGGTGTCGTACTGGGCGGCCCGGCCGGCGGCGTCGTGCGGGACGACGACCTCGGTGAAGCCGGCCACGACCGTGCCGGACGCGTCGAGGGCGGCGACGGTGTAGAGGTCGTCCCCGCGCTTGGCGACCACCTCGGCCGTCTCGCGGACGCGGTGCGCGTCCCAGGGGGCGCCCTCGTACTCGGCGAGGTCGGCCATGGCGTACTTGGCGTGCGCGAGGGCGGTGGCGTGCTCGTCGGGGACGACGCCCCGCCAGCGGATCAGCCGGTAGCCCGGCGGGCCCGCCGCGACCAGCCGGGCGATGCGCTCCGGCGGGACCTCGTCCAGCCGCAGCAGCATGCCGCGCAGCACCAGCACGCACTCGAAGCCGTGCGACTCCAGGAACGGCACCGCCGGGGTGCCCGCGTGGACCTGCGCGATCACGCTGGTGCGGCCGTCGGCGCGCAGGCCCTCGGCGGCGGCCGCGAGCAGCCGGCGGCCGACGCCGCGGCGCCGGTCCCGGGGCCGGACCTGGATGTCGATCTCGGCGGGACGGTCCGCGCCCGGCTCGCCGGGCAGCCGCAGCGCCGCGACGCCGGCCAGTCCCCCGCCGCCGGCCGCGCCCCGGCCGCCGGTGACCGCCCACAGCCGCTGCCGCGAGCCCGGATCGCCGCCGAGGAGCCGCTCGGCCGTCTGCTCCGGCTCCGGCGCGGGCTCCCCCGCCGGACCGGCGGCGTGCACGGCGGACAGCACGGCGTGCCACTCCCGGATCTGCGCGTCCGTCGGATCATCGAGCGCGATGACGTCCATCCGACTGTTGTACCTGATCCCCGTCCGCCGCGACCGGGAGCCCGGGCAACCCGGGATTTCGGACGTCTGGAAGGCCCCTCAGCAGCCGCGCGAGAACACCTCGAGGATCCGCTCGGCGGCGAGCGCCGGGGTGAGCGTCCCGTCCGCGACGCCCTTCTCCAGGCCGGGCGCGATGTCGCGGACGGCGGGGTGGGCGTGCAGCTCGCCGAGCAGCCGCTCGCGGACCATCGCCCACGTCCAGCCGACCTGCTGGCGGCGCCGCCGCGCCTCCAGCTCGCCGGACTCGCGGAGCCGCTCCTGGTGCCCGACGATCTCGTCCCACACCTCGTCGAGGCCGGTGCCCTCCCGCGCGCTGCAGGTGAGCACGGGGGTGGCGCGGGCGCGCTCGTCGCTGCGCAGCAGCCGCAACGCCCCGGACAGCTCGCGGGCGGCCCGCTTGGCCTCCATCCTGTGGTCGCCGTCGGCCTTATTGACGGCGATGACGTCGGCCAGCTCCAGGACGCCCTTCTTGATGCCCTGGAGCTGGTCGCCGGTGCGGGCGAGGGTGAGAAACAGGAACGAGTCGACCATCTCGGCGACCGTCGTCTCGGACTGCCCGACCCCGACCGTCTCGACGAGGACGACGCCGTACCCGGCGGCCTCCATCACGACCATCGCCTCGCGGGTGGCCTTGGCGACGCCGCCGAGCGTCCCGGCCGTCGGGGAGGGGCGGATGAAGGCGTCCGGGTCGGCCGCGAGGCGCTGCATGCGGGTCTTGTCGCCGAGGATGCTGCCGCCGGTGCGGGTCGAGGACGGGTCGACGGCCAGCACCGCGACCTTGTGCCCCTCCCCCGTCAGCTTCGTGCCGAGCGCGTCGATGAACGTGGACTTGCCGACGCCCGGCACGCCGGTGATCCCGACGCGGCGGGCGTCCCCGGTGTGCGGGGTCAGCTCGACCAGCAGCCGCTGCGCCAGCTCCCGGTGGTCGGGACGGGCCGACTCGACGAGCGTGATCGCCCGCGCGATCCACGCCCGCGACCCGTCCCGGACCCCGGAGACGTAGTCCTCCAGGGCCGGCCTCACCGCGCCGAGTGCCCCAGCTTCGCGGTCAGCTCGTCCAGCAGGCCGATCGCCGCGTCGGCGAGCACGGTGCCGGGCGGGAAGATCGCGGCGGCGCCGGCGGCGCGCAGCTCGTCGAAGTCCTGCGGCGGGATGACGCCGCCGACGACGATCATGATGTCGTCGCGGCCGAGCGCGGCCAGCTCCTCGCGCAGCGCGGGCACCAGCGTGAGGTGCCCGGCGGCGAGGGAGTTGACGCCGACGATGTGCACGTCGGCCTCGACCGCCTGCCGGGCGACCTCGCCCGGCGTCTGGAACAGCGGGCCCACGTCGACGTCGAAGCCGAGGTCGGCGAAGCCGGTCGCGATCACCTTCTGGCCGCGGTCGTGGCCGTCCTGGCCCATCTTCGCGACGAGGATGCGGGGCCGGCGGCCCTCCTCCTGCTCGAACGCGGCGGTCGCGGCGCGCGCCTTCTCGATGCTCGACACCTTCCCCGCCTCTTCCCGGTACACGCCGGAGATCGTACGGATCTGCGCGGCGTGCCGCCCGTACGCCCTCTCCAGCGCGTCGGAGATCTCACCGACGGTCGCCTTGGCGCGGGCGGCGTCGATGGCGAGGGCCAGCAGGTTGTGGCTCAGGTCGGACGGGCGGGTGCCGTTCTCGGCGGCCTCGGCCGCGGCGGTGATCGCCCCGAGCGCCGCCTGTGTGGCGGACTCGTCGCGCTCCTCGCGCAGCCGCCGCAGCTTCTCGATCTGCTGGGCGCGGACGGCGGCGTTGTCGACCTTGAGGACCTCGATCCGCTCCTCGACGTCCGGACGGTACTTGTTGACGCCGATGACGGGCTGGCGGCCGGAGTCGATGCGGGCCTGGGTGCGGGCCGCCGCCTCCTCGATGCGCAGCTTCGGCAGGCCCTCGTCGATCGCCTTGGCCATCCCGCCGGCCTTCTCGACCTCGGCGATGTGGCCCCAGGCGCGGCGGGCGAGGTCGTAGGTGAGGCGCTCGACGTAGGTGCTGCCGCCCCACGGGTCGATCGTCCGGGTCGTCCCGGACTCCTGCTGGAGCAGCAGCTGGGTGTTGCGGGCGATGCGGGCGGAGAAGTCGGTCGGCAGCGCGAGGGCCTCGTCCAGCGCGTTGGTGTGCAGCGACTGGGTGTGGCCCTGCGTGGCGGCCATCGCCTCGACGCAGGTGCGGGCGACGTTGTTGAACACGTCCTGCGCGGTCAGCGACCAGCCGGACGTCTGCGAGTGCGTCCGCAGCGACAGCGACTTGGGGTTCTTCGGGTCGAACTGCTTCACCAGCTTCGCCCACAGCAGGCGGGCGGCGCGCAGCTTGGCGACCTCCATGAAGAAGTTCATGCCGATCGCCCAGAAGAACGACAGGCGCGGCGCGAACGCGTCGATGTCCAGGCCCGCCTCGCGGCCCGCGCGGATGTACTCCACGCCGTCGGCGAGGGTGTAGGCCAGCTCCAGGTCGGCGGTGGCCCCGGCCTCCTGGATGTGGTAGCCGGAGATCGAGATGGAGTTGTACTTCGGCATCCGCTGCGAGGTGTACGCGAAGATGTCGGAGATGATCCGCATCGACGGCGCCGGCGGGTAGATGTAGGTGTTGCGGACCATGAACTCCTTGAGGATGTCGTTCTGGATGGTCCCCGCGAGGCCCTCCGGCTTCACCCCCTGCTCCTCGGCCGCGGCGATGTACAGCGCCAGGACGGGCAGCACCGCGCCGTTCATGGTCATCGACACGCTCATCCGGTCGAGCGGGATGCCGTCGAAGAGCTGCCGCATGTCGTAGATCGAGTCGATCGCGACGCCCGCCATGCCGACGTCGCCGGCCACGCGCGGGTGGTCGGAGTCGTAGCCGCGGTGGGTGGCGAGGTCGAACGCGACCGACAGGCCCTTCTGCCCGGCGGCGAGGTTGCGCCGGTAGAAGGCGTTGGACTCCTCGGCGGTGGAGAACCCGGCGTACTGGCGGATCGTCCACGGCTGGGTGGCGTACATCGCCGGGTACGGGCCGCGCAGGTACGGGGCGATGCCGGGCAGGGTGCCGAGGAAGTCGAGCCCGGCGAGGTCGTCGGCGGTGTACAGCGGCGGGACGCCGATGCCCTCCGGGGTGTCCCAGGTGTGGGCCTCGGGGTCCTTGCCGGTGGCGTCGGCGACGGCGGCGCGCCACCGCTTGGCGGTCGCGTCGGCGGGGGGCGCCGTCCCGAGGTCGATCTCGGTGAAGTCGGGGATCATTCGTTCACTCCCAGATCGTGCAGGGTGGTCTCCAGCGCCTCGATCGCGTCGCATCCGGCGTGCACGCGGGCGTCGACCCCCTCGTAGGTTCCCTTACCCGCGAGCCAGACCTTCACCGCACCGGCGTCCTTCAGGACGCGCGCCGCTTCGGCGGCCTGCTCCTCGTACAGCTTGTCGCTGGAGCAGATGCAGGCGACGGTCGTCCCGGACGCCGCGAACTCCTCGGGCGGACCGGCGACCGTCTCGATGCCGCCGGCCTGGAACAGGTTCGCGGCGAACGACGCCCGCGCGGTGTGGACGGCGATGGGGCCGAGCGTGGCGAGGAACACCTTCGGGCGGGCGCCGGTGGCCTCGGCGTGCGCGTCGGACCGGTCGCGGAGCGCCTCGAAGTCCTGCGCGTACGTGACGACGGGGAGCCCGCCGCCGGGACGGGCGGGGGCGGCGTCGCGCTCGGGCAGCGTCTCGGCGAGGTTCGGGAACTCGCTGACGCCGGTCAGCGGGGCCTTGCGGCGGGCGAGGTCCTTGCGGCGGCGCGCCCAGGTCGCGGCGAGCCGGTCGGCGACGAGGCCGGAGCCGAGGGCGGCGGCGAGGCCGCCGGCCTTCTCGATCTCGGTGAACCAGGCCCAGGCGGCCTGCGCGAGGCCCTCGGTGAGGCTCTCGGCGTACCAGGAGCCGCCGGCGGGGTCGACGACGCGGGCGAGGCTCGACTCCTCCAGCAGCAGCGTCTGGGTGTTGCGGGCGATGCGGCGGGCGAAGTCGTCGGGCAGGCCGAGCCGCGCGTCGAACGGCTGGACGGTGACGGCGTCGGCGCCGCCGACCCCGGCGGCGAACGCCGCGACGGTGGTGCGCAGCATGTTCACCCACGGGTCGCGGCGCGTCATCATCGCCGACGAGGTGACCGCGTGGATCCGCGCGGACGTCCCCTCCGCGGCGCCGCTGACCTCGGCGATCCGGGCCCACAGCCGGCGCAGGGCGCGGAGCTTGGCGATCGAGGAGAACTGGTCGGCGCTCACCGCCACCCGGAACTCGATCTGCCCGAACGCCTCGTCCACGCCCAGCCCGGCGCCGGTGAGGGCGCGCAGGTAGGCGACGCCGGCGGCGGCCACGGCGCCCAGTTCCTCGGCGTCCCCGCCGCCCGCGTCGTGGTACGGGGTGCCGTCCGCGACGACCGCGCGCAGCCTCGGGAACTCCCGGGCGCACCGGACGGCCAGCGCCGCCGCCTCGTCCAGGGACCCGGCGGTACCGGTGCGGGCCTGGAGGCCGAGGGGGTCGGCGCCGAGGTTGCCCGACGCGTCCGGCCCGTTCCCGCGCTCGGCGACCAGCGCGAGGAACGCCTCGGCGGCCTCCGCCGTCCGCTCTCCCGCGTCCAGCACGACGGGCGCCAGGTCGAGCAGGACGCCGCGCAGCACCTCCGGCAGCGCGGCGACGGGCGTCCCGCCCTCGCCGAGCCGCAGCCACACCGAGGTGGCGCCGTTCTCCAGGTCGGCGAGGACCGCCTCGCGCGTCACGGCCGGGTCCGAGTGGGCGTGCTGCTGCCGGACGTCCCAGCCGGCGAGGCCCTCGCCGTCGGGCCGCACCTCGCGGACGTAGGGGGCGAGCCCGGGCCGTCCGGGCGGGGCGTCGTCGCGCGTGTAGAGCGCGGCGACCGGCACTCCGTCGTAGGTCTCGCGGGTCAGCAGGGACTCGATCTCGCCGAGAGGGGTCTCCTCGGTCGCCGCGCCGGACTTGCGCAGCACCCCCTTCACCATCTCCCGCCACCGGTCCCGCTCGGCCGGGGGGAAGGCGGCGGCCAGTTCGAGTTCTTCAGGCGGCACCGTCATGCCCTGGATGGTAAGCGCACGCCTACAACGCGTCCGAGACCGGGTCCCGGTCACCAGAACCGCCGGGAGGCCCGGATCCGCCGCCGGTTAGCGGTCGGGGCACGGGGAAGAGGCACCCGCATGACGTTGGATGCGCTGCCGGGTGACCTCTACCACATGCAGGACCTGCTCGACGAGCGCGAGAAGGAGATCGTCGAGCGCGTGCGCGCCTTCCTGGAGTCCAAGGTCGCGCCGATCGCCGACGACTGCTGGAACCGGGCCGAGTTCCCCTTCGACCTCGTCCCCGGGTACGGCGAGCTGGGCATCGCGGGGCTCGCCCACGACGAGTGCCCCGGGGAGAGGCCGAGCAGCCTGCTCAGCGGGTTCCTGGCCATGGACATGGCGCGCGTCGACCCGTCCATGGCCACGTTCTTCGGCGTGCACACCGGGCTGGCGATGGGCAGCATCGGCCGCTGCGGGTCGCCGGAGCAGCGCGAGCGGTGGCTGCCCGCCATGGCGCGGATGGAGAAGATCGGCGCGTTCGCGCTGACCGAGCCCGAGGGCGGCTCCGACGTCGCGCTGGGGCTGCGCACCACCGCCCGGCGCGACGGCGACTCGTGGGTGCTGAACGGCGCCAAGCGGTGGATCGGCAACGGCACGTTCGCCGACCTGGTCGTGGTGTGGGCCAGGGACGAGGCCGACGACCAGGTGAAGGGGTTCGTCGTCGGCAAGGACGCGCCCGGCTTCACCGCGACCCGCATCGAGAACAAGATCGCGCTGCGCACCGTGCAGAACGCGGACCTGGCGTTCGAGGACTGCGTGGTCCCCGAGTCCGACCGGCTGCCCGGCGCGAAGGGCTTCAAGGACACCGCCGCGATCCTGCGCCGCACCCGCAGCGGCGTCGCCTGGCAGGCGGTCGGCGTGATGCTCGCCGCGTACGGGATCGCCCGCGACTACGCGGTGGGGCGCGAGCAGTTCGGGCGGCCGATCGCCAAGTTCCAGCTCGTCCAGGACCTGCTGGTCAGGATGCTCGGGAACGCGACGGCCTCGCTCGGCATGGTGGTGCGGCTGGCGCAGCTCCAGGACGAGGGGCTCTACCGCGACGAGCACTCGGCGCTCGCCAAGGCCTACTGCACCAGCCGGATGCGCGAGGCGGTCGGCTGGGGCCGCGAGCTGATGGCGGGCAACGGGATCGTCCTCGACTACGGCATCGGGCGGTTCGTCGCCGACGCCGAGGCGCTCTACTCCTACGAGGGCACCCGGGAGATCAACACGCTGATCGTCGGCCGCGCGGCGACGGGCCACGGCGCGTTCGTGTGACGGCGCGCCACCGCTCCGGCCGGCGCCGCGCCGCGTCCGGACCGGAGCCGGTCGGCGCGCCGCGGCCCCGCTGCGGGCCGGCGGGCCGGTCGTTGCTAGAGTTCGGCGTCGAGGACCCGATCACGACGGGTCTCCGTCCCCCACCGAACGCGGAAAGAGAAGACTGCGCATGTCGACTGGCAGCCACGCCGGACGCCCGAAGTCCTGGATCGCCGTGGCCATCATCTTCGTCGGTTTCGTCATCGGCGGCGTGGGCATCGTCATGGGCCCCGACTGGATCGTCTTCGGGGCGGGCGCCGCGGTCGCCGTGATCGGCGGGATCATCGCCCTCGCGGTCGACATCATGACCGACGTCGTCGTCGACGACCCGCGCCAGTAGCCGTGTTCGGGCGGCCGCCCATCGAGGAGCGGATCGCGGCCCGCCAGCGCGAGCGCGGGCCGCTGAAGCCCGGGACCGTGTTCCCCCACGGGCCCGCGAAGATGCTGTTCTTCTTCGGCATCGGCGTCGTGGTGGTGACCCACATCATCGCCCTGTCGATGTACTTCGTCGACAAGGGCCCCTGAAGCCCCGTCCGACCCGTCTGCCCCGTCCGACCCGTCCGGCCGGCCCGGTCCGCCGGGCCGGTCAGCGGCGGTCCCTGTCCAGCCCGTTGTGCGGGCCCCTCCTCCGCCCGCCGAAGTAGATCAGGCCGACGAGCACCAGGGCCGCGATCGCCAGCACCAGCACGAGCACGCCGACCGAGGTCGAGCCGGTCATCCGGACCACCTTCCTTCGCCGTTGCGCGGTCTCTCCCCCTCGGCACTGCCCGCTGAGCGGCGGGTCAAAAGAGGGTCAAGAGGAATCCGGTCCCGGGAGCGGCCACCTCCGGCGGGTGCGAAGCGGGCCGCGAGAACGTACCGTCGAAGTGACACGGCCGCCTGCGAGCCCCCGACCCCGAGGTGGTGGGATGGCCCTGCGAATGGGAATCGAGGAGGAGTACTTCGTCGTCGATCCCGGTTCCCGGGAGGTCGTCCCCCGTGCCGCCGCCGTGGTGCGGCGCGCGGAGCGGGCGCTCGGCGAGCGCGCCTCCACCGAACTGGTCGACTTCCTGGCCGAGGCGAAGACCCCGCCCTGCGACGACCTCGACAAGCTGGAGGAGCAGGTCGAGGCGATGCGCGCCGCGATGGCGGGCGCCGCGGCCGCCGAGGGGGTGCGGCTGGCCGCGACCGGCACGCCCGTGCTCGGCGACCTCGTGCCCGCGCCGATCGGCGCGGGCGCCCGCTACGCCGAGAGCCTCGCGGTCTACCGGGCGCTGGACGACGAGCAGAGCATCTGCTCCTGCCACGTCCACATCGAGATGCCCGACCGGGAGCGGGCCGTGGCGGTCAGCAACCATCTGCGGCCCTGGCTGCCGACGCTGCTGGCGCTGGCGGCCAACTCGCCGTACTGGGCGGGCCGCGACACCGGGCACGCGTGCTGGCGGGTCATGACGTGGGCGCGCTGGCCGGTCGCGGGGCCGCCGCCGTACTTCGAGTCGTACGCGCACTACGAGGAGCTCGTCGGCACGCTGCTGGGCTGCGGCGCGCTGATGGACACCGGCACCATCTTCTGGGACGTCCGGCCGTCGGCGCGGCTGCCCACGGTCGAGGTGCGGCTGGGCGACGTCGCGCCGACCGCGGCGGACGCGTCGGTGTTCGCGGCGCTGATCCGCGCGCTGGTGGAGATGTCGGTGCGCGCCGTGGAGGCCGGGGAGCCCCCGCCCGATCCGCCGCAGGAGATGCTGCGCGCGGCGTACTGGCTGGCGGCCCGCGACGGGCTGGCGGGCGACGGCGTGGACGTGTGCACGGGCCGCCCGGCGGCGTTCCGCGAGCTGGCCGGGGACCTGCTCGCGCACGTCCTGCCGGCGCTGCGCGACAGCGGCGACCTGGACCGGGTCGCGGCCGGCGTGCGGCGGCTGATGACCGGCGGGACGGGCGCGGAGCGGCAGCGCGCCGCGTACCGCCGCAGGGGCCGGCTCACCGATGTGGTGGACGCCGCCCTCCTCCGCCAGCGAGCGCTATGAGATGATTCACCCCGTTTTCACCTGCTCGTTCACGGGTAACCGTGGGATGAACGGCGTTCACTGACGGCTTGGGGGCCCCGACGACATGGATCCGGACGACGCGCCACCGGGGGATCCGTTCGTCCATCCCGCCCTCTTCTACCGGGGGGAGGAGGAGTACCTCGCCGGGACCGTCCCGTTCCTCCGCGACGGCCTCGACGCCGGCGAACCGGTAGCCGTCGCCGTCCCCGGGCCGCAGCTCGGCGTGCTGCGCGCCGCGCTCGGCGCCGCCGCCGACGGCGTCCAATGGCTGGACATGACCGAGGCGGGCCGCAACCCGGGCCGGATCATCCCCGGCGTGCTCCGCGCGTTCGCCGACCGGCACCCCGCCGGGCGCGTCCGGATCATCGGGGAGCCGATCTGGCCCGGCCGGACCGACACCGAGTACCCCGCCTGCGCCCAGCACGAGGCGCTGATCAACCTGGCCTTCGCCGGCCGCGAGGTCTCCATCCTGTGCCCCTACGACGTGGCGGGCCTGGACGACGCCGTGATCTCCGACGCCCGGGCCACCCACCCGGTCGTCATCGACCGGGACGGCGCGCGGGCCAGCGAGGACTACGCGCCCGGCCGCGTCATCGAGTCCTACAACCTGCCGCTCCCCGAGCCGTCCGACGCCGCGCGGATGAGCTTCGACCTGGACGCGCTGCCCCGCGTCCGCGAGTTCACCTGCCACTGGGCGCGGCACCTCGGCCTCGCGCCGGACCCGGCGGGGGACCTCGAGGTGGCCGTGCACGAGCTGGCCGCCAACTCCTGCCTGCACGGCGGCGGGAAGGGGACGGCGCGGATCTGGTCCGAGGACGGGCAGGTCGTCTGCGAGGTCAGCGACGCCGGCACCATCGACGACCCGCTCGCCGGGCGCCGCCCGGCGGCGATGAGCCCGTTCGGCGGGCGCGGGATCCTGCTGGTCAACCACCTCGCGGACCTCGTCCGTGTGTACACCGGTCCCGAAGGCACCGCCATCCGCGTGTACATGCGGGTCTGAGGCCCGCCCGGCCGCCCGCCCGGCGGCCCGCCCGGCGGCCCGCTCGGACGCCCGCTCAGTCCGCGACGGCGCGGCCGATGCCGGCCAGCGCCTCGGCGAGCAGGGCCGCGCGTCCGGTGGACGCTGCCCACTCGGCGAGCGTCGCGCTGAGGTTCAGCGCCAGCACACGGGCGGCGGCCTCCCGCTCCGGCGGGACGGGACCGTACGCGGCGAGCAGCGCGGCGCGGGCGGGGCCGGCGAATCCGGCGTAGGCGATCGACAGGTCGACGGCCGGGTCCGCCCGGCACAGGTCGCCCCAGTCGATCACCCCGGCGGCCCGCCCGTCCCGGTCGAGCAGCAGGTGCCGGACGTGCAGGTCCCCGTGGACGATCACCGGTCCGCCGTCCGGCGCGTCCTGCCGCCGCGCGCCGGCGAGGAGGTCCATGACGGCGGCGTCCCGCTCCCAGACGCCGAGGCGGACCAGCGAGTCCAGCCGCGGGTGCGTCCGCGCGGCGCGGACGGCGGGGTCCGCCCGCTTCATCGGGTCGAGCGGCAGCCCCTCCCCCGCCTCCGCGGCGAGCGCCGGGTCGTGCAGCGCGCGGAGGAAGGCGCCGACGCCTTCCGCGAGGGCCGCCCGGTCCTCGTCCGGAGGCCTGACCTCGGCGAGCTCGCGTCCGGGAATCATCCGCGCGCCCCAGAACGGCCAGGGGAACTCCTTCGACGGCCCCGCGATGAAGCACGGCTCGGGGATCGGCAGCGGCAGGCGCGGGGCGATCGCGGGGAGCACCGCGATCTCGCGCTCGACGCCGGGGACGGCGATCCGCCTGCGGGGAAAGCGGAACGCCCACTCGCCGCCGACCAGGAAGACCGTGTTGTCCCAGCCGGTGGCGAGCGCCTCCACCGGGGCGCCCGCGAGACCGGGGAACCGGGCGCCGACCAGCGCGGCGGCCGCCTCCTCCGTCACCTCGTGTTCGGCCTCCCATTCGGGAGCGGGCGGGGGCGCCGGCGGCGGAGTCGTCACACCGACGAACCGTACCCATTCGATCAGGCCGAGCGGTCACCGGCGAGCCTTCGCCTCCCGGGCCTGCCCCTTCGCTCGGCCGGCGGCTCCGTCCAGGATGCCCGCCACGGGTTCGACGCGACCGTTCGAGCTCAGGTATTCCGCCAGCTGGGGCGGCCTGTACGTAAAGTCCTCCTCGAAGTGCTCCTTGGCCGTCGAGGCGACGTACTCGTTCCCGTCGAGTCGGTGGGACCGGCTGTCGGCGCACTTGCCGATCGGCCGGTCCACGGCCGCCATCAGGCGGTAGAACCCCGTCATCGAGTCATGCGGACGGGCCGTCATGTCCGGCGCCACCCTGAACAGGGTGCTCGTGCTCGGAGTCATGTCCGCAGGGCCGTCGGGACCGAATGCGCCCGGACGGAACCGGAGGCCGTAGGCCCGCGCCCGGTCGGCCATCCAGAGCAGGGCGATGTCGGAGAGGGACGCGTCGGGGTAGCCGCCGCCGACGTCGCAGTGCGCCCCGCTGAACCAGACCTGCCTCATCTCCTGGCCGTCGACGCCCGGTCTCTGATGCCAGAGCGCGGGCTCGAAGGCCTCCCGGCGCTCGTCGATCGCCAGCGCCTGGAACGCGCCGTCGACCCGGGAGCTGAGCCTGGTGTCATGGAACTCCCAGCGGTGGTTGAGCCGCCTGACCAGCGGCCTGAGCCATCGCGGCCCCATCGCCGGGACGCCCAGGGCGCCGACCGTGTCGAACATCCCGAGGAACCGGATGCGCGGATCATACGAGTACGCCTGGCGGAACAGCGCCGAAGCCACCCCGGACGGCATCTCGGCCGAATTCCGGTACAGCTCCCAGGCCTCCTGGACGCGGTCGGCGTTCTCCCCGCGCAGGACGCCGCAGTTGCGGATCAGTCCGGCAAGGCTGCGGGCGGTGTACGCGCCCCGGCTGAAACCGAAGAGGAACAGGTCGTCACCGGCGTCGTAGTTGTCGATGAGGAAGCGGTACGCGTCGAAGACGTTCCCGGCGAGCCCCAGGCCGAACGCGCCCCCGCGCAGGCGCTCCCACCGGGTGGTCCCGACACCGCTGTGGTAGTAGACCCGCTGCTCCACCCCCGCGGAGTCCTCCGGGGCGACGGACAGAGCGATCTTGGTGATGTTGGTCGGGGAAGGCCGCCCCGCGGTGGCCTGGTCGGCGACGTTCCACGTGCCGTCGCAGCAGACGACGAGTCGCTTGGTCATCGCGGCCTCCTCCGGTGCGAAGCGGGCTCATACGCCCACCATCACCTCCCACCGTCCACACCAAACCGCGCGTGGTGCAGCGCCGTTGCCGCGCGGGGGCGTCCGGCCAGGCGGACCGCCGCGAGGACGAGCGCGCAGCCCGCGACCTGCGAGATCCCGGGGCGCTCGCCGAGGACCGCCGCGCCGAACACGACGGCGAGGACCGGCTGCAGGAGCAGCAGCGTCCCGCCCTCCTCGGCGCGCAGCCGGGGCAGCGCGGCGCCGATGAGCATCCACCCGCAGACCTGGCCCGTCACGGCCAGCGCGGCGAGCCAGCCGAGCGCGGCCCAGCCGGGCGCGAGGTCGACGCCCTGCCACGGCGCGCCGATCACGACCGCCATGGCGCCGGCGCCGCAGGTCGACAGCAGGACGGGCTGCGCCCGGTGCTCCTGCCCCCGCCCGGCGACGCGCGTGAGGAACAGGTAGCCCGCGTAGGCGGCGCCGGCGCCCACCCCGAACGCGATCCCGGCGGCCGGGTCCGTGCCCGTCCCGTGCTCGGCGACCCCGCCGGCGAGCGCCACCCCGCCGAGCATCACCGGGACGGCGAGCGCGAACGGCCGGGACGGGCGCTCGCCGAAGACCGCCAGCGCCAGCAGCGGCACCACCACGACCTGCACGTTCACCAGGACGGTCGCGATCCCGGCGCCGACCCGGTCGATCGACGCGCCCCACAGCACGAGGTCGGCGCCCAGCAGGAGCCCGGCCGCGACGTCCACCGCCCCGCGCCGGCGCGGCCCGGCGCGGCGCCGCTCCCACAGGGCGAGCGGCGCCAGCACCGGCAGCGCGAGCGCGCAGCGGAAGAACGCGGCCGTCCCCGACGAGACGCCGGACAGCCGGAACAGGATCGCGGAGACGGAGATGAACACGGCCCCGGCGATCGCGAGCAGACGCGGGTCGATCCTTCGCACGCCCTCCACGCTGCCGCGCACGATCAATTAGCACAAGCGAATGTTCTTTAGCGGAAATCGGTAGCATCTCTACCGTGACGATGAACCTGGAACGGCTCCGGGCCCTGCACGCGGTCTCGGTGCACGGATCGATCGCGGCGGCGGCCGAGGCGATGCACGTGACGCCGTCCGGCGTCTCGCAGCAGCTGGCCAAGCTGGAACGCGAGACCGGCCACAGGCTGCTCGAACCGCGGGGGCGCGGCGTGCGCCTCACCCGCGCGGGCCGGGTCCTGGCGGAGCACGCCGGGCGGGTGCTCGCGCAGCTGTCGGCGGCCGCCGCCGAGCTGGACGGGCTGCGCGCGGACGTGACCGGGCCGGTCCGGCTCGGCGCGTTCGTCACCGCCGCCCGGTCGGTGCTGCCGCCCGCGCTCGCCGCGCTGCGCGAGCGGCACCCCGGCCTGTCCCCCACCCTCCGGGAGGGCGAGACGGAGAACGTGCTGCCCGCCCTGGCGCGCGGCGACCTCGACGTGGCGATGGTGGAGAGCTGGGACACGCTGCCGACCCCGTTCCCCGCCTCGGTGTCGAACGTCCTGCTGTCCTCCGACGTCATCGACCTGGCGCTCCCGGCCGCGCACCCGCTCGCCCGCCGTCGCACCGTCGACCTGCACGAGCTGCGCGGCCTGCGGTGGGCGGCCTGGACGGCCGGCGGGACCTGCGAGAAGCAGATCGTCCAGACGCTGCGCGAGCACAACGTCGACCCCGACATCGCCTGCAACGTGGCCGACTACCCCACCCAGCTGGCGTTCGTCGCCGCCGGGCTGGCCGCCGCGATGATCCCCCGGCTCGGCCGCGACCCCGTGCCCGCCGGCGTCCGGATGCTCGCCACCCGCCCGGTCGTGCGCCGCAAGATCTACGTGGCGTGGCGGACCGGGGCCGCGGGCCCGGCCGTCGAGGCGTGCGTCGAGGCGCTGCGTGCCGCCGCCGAGCGCTTCACGGAGGACCGCCTCGCGTCCTGAGCGGCGGAGGACGACGAGCCGTGGCCGAGACTTGACCGCGGCTTCAGGTGTAGCGGGCGACGCGCGGGAATGATCCCTGCGCCCTGAATCTCCCGATCGTTATGGGGAACGATGCGTTTTCTTGCTCGCGCGCACCAGATGCCCGTCCGGCTGATCGTGGGCGCGTTCGTGCTGAACTCGGGCCTGTCGAAGCTCAAGGGCGACGAGGGGACGGCCGACTACATCCACGGGACCGCCAAGACCGCCTACCCGTTCCTGGAGTCGCAGGACAAGGGCGAGTTCACCCGCAACCTCGGCGCGACCGAGGTGGCGCTCGGCACCGCGCTGGTCACCCCGCTGGTCCCGACGCTGCTGGCGGGCGGGGCGCTCACCGCGTTCGCGGGCGGGCTCATCGGCCTCTACCTGCGGCTGCCCGGCATGCGCGAGGGGCTGCGCCCCACGCAGCAGGGGATCCCGCTCGCCAAGGACTCCTGGCTGATCGGGATCGGCGCCACGCTGGTCCTGGAGGAGCTGAGCCGGGCCCGCGAGGAGCGCAGCGGCCGCCGCGGGCGCCGCGGCCGCCGCCACTGACCGCCTCCGGCCCTCGCCGGTCCTGCGCGTCTTGACGGGGGCGCCGGGCCCCGGCGAGGATCGGCGCGTCCCGAGGAGGCCGCGCCATGACGTCCCAGTCCCAGCCCTCCCCGCTCGTCCGCGCGGCGGGCGGCGCCGACGCCGCCGCGATCGCCGCGGTGCTCGGGCGCGCGTTCGACGACGACCCGGTCTGGCGCTGGATCCTGCCCGACGAGGCGTCCCGCGTCCGCCGGCTGACCGGCGTGTTCGGCATCCTGCTGCGGCACGTGCACCTGCGGCACGAGGGCACCGAGGCGGCGGGCCGCGGACCGGACGTGGAGGCCGCCGCGCTGTGGGACCCGCCGGGGCTCTGGCGCGTCCCCGCGCGCGCCCAGGCGGCGCAGGCCGGGCCGCTGCTGCGCGCGCTCGGCCGCCGGGTGCCGGCGGCGCTGCGCGCCCTCGGCGAGATCGAGAAGCACCATCCGCCGGAGCCGCACTGGTACCTGGCGGTGCTCGGCACCGATCCGCCCGCGCAGGGCAACGGGCTCGGCGGGGCGCTGCTGCGCTCCCGGCTGGACCGCTGCGACGCCGAGGGCGTCCCGGCCTACCTGGAGAGCTCGAAGGAGCGGAATCTCCACTATGACGTAAACGCGGATGTCTCACCTTCTCAACCGGCGCGAGGAGTACGCAGTCTTCCGACAGCCATGACTGCGAGGCATCCAGTTGACATCAGCAGTGACCAATCGCCGGTACCGGTCGGCGGCGATCGCAAAATCTACTCCTAACCAAAGCGCTGACCCGCAAGCATCAGGCCGCGCATGCACGTTTTTCGGTTTGACCGGTCAAATGGGGCACCGTGCGCAACGAGAACCAAGTGCCGAGCGCACGCGGCTAACTTTGGTCGAACGCCACCACAACGACCGCTTCCGCAGCAGTGCGAGCGCCACCGCCCGGATTCGTCTCGACAGCCAACCCATTTCCGGGCGCCCTTCGTTGTACCTTCGATCGCCAACGACGAGTCCTCCTCGCACAACCGCGAGGCCGACGTGACGCCGGCGGAGGTGACACCGTCCCACTGCAGACCATCCATCCCTGCGGGCGCGGGGCGACGCGCCGATCTGGTTGAGGATCTAGTTCAGCCAGGGAGCATCCCCCGGGCGCGAGGCAGACCTTGGTCGGTGCTGCGCAGAACGTGTTGAAGGAGGACGATCCCCGCGGGCGCGGGGCAGACGGCCTCGCAACCGGTGATCGAGCGGTCCGAGCAGGACGATCCCCCCGGGCGCGGGGCAGACCGCGCCGGGCGGCTGGTGGGTCGCGTCGTCACAGGACGATCCCCGCGGGCGCGGGGCAGACAGGGCCTGTCGATCCCGGACGCCGTCCAGTCGAGGACGATCCCCGCGGGCGCGGGGCAGACGTGAAGGAGGTGGCGGCGCCGTGGGCGCAGTCGGGACGATCCCCGCGGGCGCGGGGCAGGTGGCACCGGGCCGGCGGTCAGCATCCGGTGCCAGGGACGATCCCCGGGGGCGCGGGGCAGACCCGTTGGCGACCGCCCAGGCGACCCACTCGGCCGGACGGTCCCCGCGGGCGCGGGGCAGACATCTGCGAGGGCAGCGAAGCGGAACATGACGTCGGACGATCCCCGCGGGCGCGGGGCAGACTCCTTCCGGGAGTCCTGGACAACCCGGAAGTACGGACGATCCCGCGGGCGCGGGGCAGACATGAACGAGCCGAAGTTCCCCAAGGAAATCTTCGGACGATCCCCGCGGGCGCGGGGCAGACGTCCAGCGCTCCCGGCAGTACGCCTCGAAGCTCGGACGATCCCCGCGGGCGCGGGGCAGACGCCGCCGAGGCCGCGCGGGGTGCGGACGTGGTGGGACGATCCCCGCGGGCGCGGGGCAGACGCTGGGTGTGCTCGCAAACGATGGCGTGCTGGCGGACGATCCCCGCGGGCGCGGGGCAGACTCCGGGTCGGCTTCCCACCGGCAGTCCGGGCACGGACGATCCCCGCGGGCGCGGGGCAGACGCCGCGACGGGCGGCCGGTGGTCCGGGATGATGGGACGATCCCCGCGGGCGCGGGGCAGACTGGTGGCGGTGAGGGGTGCGGCGAATGGCGCCAGGACGATCCCCGCGGGCGCGGGGCAGACTCGTCGCGGAGCGCCAGGCCGTGCTTCCCGAGCGGACGATCCCCGCGGGCGCGGGACAGACCACCGGCCGGGCCGCCGGGCGCGGCGGCGCCGGGGGACGATCCCCGCGGGCGCGGGGCAGACCACCGGCCGGGGCGGCGGCGGGTTGACGTAGCGGGACGATCCCCGCGGGCGCGGGGCAGACCCGGGGATGGGGAGTTGGAGGGCCGCCAGGCGGGGACGATCCCCGCGGGCGCGGGGCAGACGCGACAAGTTCCACCGCGAATACACCCGCAACTGGACGATCCCCGCGGGCGCGGGGCAGACCAGGTGGTGATCGGGTCGCCCTGGACCACGAGGGGACGATCCCCGCGGGCGCGGGGCAGACTAGCGGACCCGCGAGGCAACGTCCTCGATGACGGGACGATTCCCGCGGGCGCGGGGCAGACTCCAGGACACCGCCGGTCGCGAACTTGATCGGGGGACGATCCCCGCGGGCGCGGGGCAGACGGCCAGGCTCGTCCGGGCATGGGCGAGGCGGTGGGACGATCCCCGCGGGCGCGGGGCAGACCGGTCGGTGGGGACGTAGGTCTGGAACTCCAGGGGACGATCCCCGCGGGCGCGGGGCAGACCGGTCGGTGGGGACGTAGGTCTGGAACTCCAGGGGACGATCCCCGCGGGCGCGGGGCAGACCTCGCTGTGACGCCCGAGGAGGTGCCGACGGCGGGACGATCCCCGCGGGCGCGGGGCAGACCTTGGCATCGGTGGCCATCTGCTCGGCCAGCCGGGACGATCCCCGCGGGCGCGGGGCAGACTCCTGGGGCTCGGCGTCCTGGTGCTCGTGGTGGGGACGATCCCCGCGGGCGCGGGGCAGACACCTTCTCGATCGTCCACGGCGCGATCTCCTCGGGACGATCCCCGCGGGCGCGGGGCAGACTGCAGCTCCCCGACGAGCGGCCCGGCCGGCCGGGGACGATCCCCGCGGGCGCGGGGCAGACTTCATGGTGCGGGTGGGTCCGCGTCTCAGTGTGGGACGATCCCTGCGGGCGCGGGGCAGACTGGTCGTCGGCCTTGATCGGGGCGTCCTCGCCCGGACGATCCCCGCGGGCGCGGGGGGGACAGCGATCGGAGCTGGGACCCGGGGGCGTCCCGCGGACGATCCCCCGCGGCGCGGGGCGGACTTGCCCTCGGCCTCGGGCACGGACTGGCCGTGCGGACGATCCCCGCACCCGCGAGGGATCAGGCGGTGGACGATCCCCGCGGGCGCGGGGCGGACGTGGATCAGCCGCTGCTCGATCGCGCGGACGGCGGACGATCCCCGCGGGCGCGGGGCGGACTGGCTGGAACGCTACCTGGACGAGGGCTACACCGGACGATCCCCGCGTGCGCGGGGCGGACCCCGGCCGGGACGGGCCGGGCCAGGGCAGCGCCGGACGATCCCCGCAGGCGCGGGGCGGACATGTCGGCGAGAGCTTTCAGGCCGCCAGCAAGCGGACGATCCCCGCGGGCGCGGGGCGGACCGAGGCGCAGCGCGGGCTCTGCAGGAAAACCGGGGACGATCCCCGCGGGCGCGGGGCAGACGCTCGGTGTAGAGACGCCGAGCGATATACCCACGGACGATCCCCGCGGGCGCGGGGCAGACGTCGAGCCGCTCATGTGGGAGCACGGCGCCTCCGGACGATCCCCGCGGGCGCGGGGCAGACGTGACGACGACGAACTGGACGGGCTTCTTCGTCGGACGATCCCCGCGGGCGCGGGGCAGACAGGATCGCGCACCCGTACGCGAGCCCGAGCTGAGGACGATCCCCGCGGGCGCGGGGCAGACGCCGCGGCGATCCGGGCGCGGGCCTGCGCCTGCGGACGATCCCCGCGGGCGCGGGGCCGACATGCCGTCGCGGGACCCGTTCCTGCCCGTTGTCCGGACCATCCCCGCGGGCGCGGGGCCGACGAGGGCTCGCAGGAGCAGACCCAGCCGGGGCCCGGACCATCCCGCCGGGCGCGGGGCCGACTCCGACGTCGCCGACGCGACCGGAACCGCCGGAGGACCATCCCCGCGGGCGCGGGGCCGACCGGGGGCGGCGTGGCGCGCGTGCACGCTCCAGAACCATCCCCGCGTGCGCGGGGCCGACCCAAGCCTCCGCCCCTCCCGGACCCCCGCCGCGAACCATCCCCCCGTGCGCGGGGCCGACTCGACGGTGGACACCTCGAGCAGCGCGCGGCGCGAACCATCCCCGCGTGCGCGAGGCCGACCGAACGGCACTACGCATTGACCTCTCATCATGGGAACCATCCCCGCGTGCGCGGGGCCGACTGCTGGCCGAGCCGCGCAAGGTGCCGGGCGTGCGGACGATCCCCGCGGGCGCGGGCAGACATGCTTCCACAAGTGCCCGTAGTGGCCTACTGGGGACGATCCCCGCGGGCGCGGGGCAGACATGGTGGCCGTCAGCACCGCGGCGCTGGTCGGGGGACGATCCCCGCGGGCGAGAGGCAGACTCGCCGCGGTGGACGCCGCGCTGGTAGGAGCAGGGACGATCCCCGCGGGCGCGGGGCCGAGGGTTTCCTCGCCGGTCGTAATAGGTGAGGGTCAGGACGATCCCCGCGGGCGCGGGGCCGACGCGAGACCGATGCCGCTGATGATTCCGTCGAGCGGACCAACTCCGCGGGCGCGGAGCCGACATGTCTTCCCGTGCGTACGCGGCCCCCGCCGTGGGACCATCCGCGCAGGCACGCGGGGCCGACGCCGGACAGGTCGAGCATCAGGCCGAGGTCGTGGGGCCATCTCCGTACGCGCGGGCCGCCTGAGTTCCAGGAAGGCGTGCGGCACGCCGTCAAGGAGCATCCCCGCGGCCGCGGGGCCGACGGCCTGAGCCTCATCGTCATCGCCGCCTCCGCGCGTGAAGATCTTCTTGCGTGGCCGGTCGAAGCCTTGGCGGCTCCTTTGTCTGTGGATTCTGTGGAGCGATAGGAGGTTCTTCCTCCATGATGGAGGCGGTCTCCCGCCCGTAGGCGGGAGACCGGGGGCTCCGTCGGCCTTTGACGAGGTTGCCATTCCAGCCGTCACATAAAGAGGCGGCGGAGCCCCTCCCAGCACAGCCGTGTGCCCAGGGCGATCAGGATCGCCCTTATCGACTCACGCCAGAATCCGGTACTACCCAGCAGCTTTGGCCGCTCAGAGATCAATAACTTCCAGTTGATCTTACTCGGCGACTCTCGATCAGGCACACGTCTCCCCTCGCTTTGCATCGCTGTGCGCGAAGCACTCAAGAGGTGTCTACCGCACCTAGATGACGTCCGTCAGGCGGACGACCGACTGTGCATGAGTGGCGGCATCGACCGACGTATGCCGATACGCTCAACAAGTTGGAGTTGACACCGGCCTCACTTCCGGCGCCAAGTCGATCATCAGTTTCTTTGCCATGCTTCGCTTATGCGGAGATTGTCCGTTGTTGAGCGTATCGGTGGACACCTGCCCCGCTCCTGCGGGGATCGAATGCAGTGATTTTGGATCTTGCCGACCAGTCAGAGGTGACTGCTGAGACCCGGCCGAATTTTGTCGGTGGCCGGCTGTACAACGAAGGCGGCTGTCTAAGGGGGTCTTCATGGAGTTGTCGGACGCGGCGTCTGCCGTGTGGGGTAAGACCGGGCAAGCCAGTAGAAAGAAGTCAGTCCCGGCCCTGGCGTGGCATCCGCTGGTCTCCCACCTTGTCGACACAGGCAATGTGGCCAGGTGGTTGTGGCGGGAGTTCTTGCCGCAGCCTCTGAAGTCCCAGCTTAGCGATCTGGTTCCGGGCGGGGAGGCAGAGGCCGGGCGCCTTGTCTGCTGGCTGGCGGCACTCCACGACCTCGGCAAGGCCTCGGACTTTCAGTCCAAGTCCGCGTGGCACGCTCGGCTTGGGCGTCGAGCCGGGTTGCCGTTCTCCGAGCGGACACGGACCCCGCACTCGTTGGTGTCGGCCTACTCGTTGCGGGAGTTGCTGGCTACAGCGGGGTGGGAAGAGGCGGACTGGCCGGCGCTCGTACTTGCTGGTCACCATGGCGTCTTTCCTGGTCCCCTGTGGCGGGAGGTCGCCGAACGGGCGCTGGCTTACGAGCATCCGGGGTGGGCCGGGGTCCGGCAGGAGCTGTTCCAGGCGGTTTCCGCTCATCTGAGTGCCGAGCCGGCGGCATGGAGGCAGGTGCACCCGCCTGTACCAGTACAGATGGGCGTCGCTGGGGTCGTCATCCTGGCGGACTGGTTGGCCAGCACCGAGGCCCTGTATGGCTACCGAGCGCCGTTCGCGGACGACTACCCGCAGGATTCCTTGGCGACAGCGGCACGGACGAACGATGTGATCGAGTTGCGGGATGTCTGGCGGCCGGATCCGGACCTGGCTGGGGCTGAGCCATCGGAATTCTTCGCCGCTCGGTGGCCGGACATCAGCGAGCCCCGCGAGGTTCAAGCAAAAGCGCTTCAGGAGGCGCAACGAGCCGAGGGACCCGAGTTGGTGATCATTGAGGCGCCGATGGGGGTTGGCAAGACCGAAGCGGCCCTCGCAGCGGCGGAGGTCCTGGCGGTTCGGTCCAAAGCCCATGGAGTCTTCGTTGGTCTGCCGACACAGGCTACGTCGAACCAGATGTTCAGCCGGGTGACCGAGTGGCTGGCAAGGCAGGCCGGTCAGACCACGGTTGTTCTGGCACACGGCAAGGCGGCTCGCCAGGAGGAGTATCGGCAGCTGCTTCTGAACGGCGTCGGAGTCGATGAGGGTGACGGCGGGATCAGCGCCTCGCAGTGGTTGTCGGGCGGCAAGAAACGGCTCTTGGCCCCGGTGGTGGTGGGCACGGTCGACCAGGTGCTGTTGGCGGGAGTGGCAGCGCGGCATGTGGCTCTGCGGATGCTCGGATTGATCGGCAAAGTGGTGATCATCGATGAGGTTCATGCGTACGACGCTTACATGTCGGTCATCTTGCGGCGCGTACTGTCGTGGCTCGGCGCGTTGCAGGTGCCGGTGGTCTTGTTGTCGGCGACGCTGCCGCAGCAGACACGGCGAGAACTCCTGGCTGCCTATTCGGGTGAAGCTATCGAGTCAGCGGCGAAGAGGCATTATCCGCAAATCACTCGTGTCGGTCACGGCGCTTCCAGACTACGAGTGATGCCGGCACGATCCGCTGACGATATTTCTGCACAGTTGAAGTTTCTTGATGAACCGGGTGAGGCCCCTGGCCCCGTTGTTAACGCGATCACGGAGTTGCTAGTCGCTGGCGGCAGCGCCTTGATCATCCGTAACACCGTCGGGCGAGCGCAACGAACCTGGCAGGCGCTGACAGATAAGTTCGGCCCAGGAGCGGTCACCTTGGCCCACTCCCGGTTCACAGTTGCGGATCGTCGGGCTCGTGACGAACTTTTGATCAACGAGTTCGGTCGGAAGCGGAAAGCTCAGCCCAGCGCCCGTGTGGTCGTGGCTACGCAGGTGGCGGAGCAATCCCTGGACGTCGACTTCGATGTCGGCATCAGCGATCTGGCGCCGGTGGACCTGCTGCTGCAACGGCTTGGACGAGTGCATCGTCACCGCGGAAACCACCGGCCTGAGCCTCTGCGAGAACCTCGCCTGCTGGTGGCGGGCTGCGCGTGGGTGCCAGATGGGCCACCGCGGCTGCCGTTCGGTAGCGCGCTGGTCTATGGCGAGCATCTGCTGTGGCGGACGGCGGCGGCGCTGCGCCGCCGCGAGCTGGTGAACATCCCCAAGGACATCCCCACCCTGATCGAGAAGGTATATGGAGACAAGCCGATAGGCCCAGGCTCCTGGCAGCGTGACCTCCAGCGTGCCGCCGAGGATCACCAGGACGCCTTGGCGTCGATGGAACTCGCGGCACGCCAGATCATCCTGCCGCCTCCCGACTGCGACTCCCTGACCGCTATCGGCAGTATCGGAGATGCCCGGGATGAGGACGATCCGGAGGTTCAGGCCACCGTGCGCCTCGGGGCCCGCGCCATCGAGGTCATCTTGCTGCAGGTACCCGAGTCCCAACGGGACGCCAAGGTGCCCGAGCACGCTTTCCCGGTCTCTGCGGCGGGCGACCAGTCGCTCATTCCGCTGCGGCGCCGTCCCACTTCCAAGCAGATCGACACGATCCTGGACCAGGCCATCCGGCTTCCGCAGCAACTGACAGACGCGGCCCTGAACCAGAGTTTCACTCCGGTGGCCTGGCGCACAACGCCTTGGCTGGCACGGGCACGGGTGCTGCTGCTACCGCCCGGAGAACCGCTCCGCATGGCCGACCGCCAGATCAGCTACAGCCCCGACACTGGATTGGAGGTCACCCGTGCCTGATATCTCGACCGGCACGCCCCCGCAAACATCTCCTTTGTTGACGTTCAACCTCGTGGACGATCCGTGGCTCCCGTGCCTGCTGATCGATGGCACTGCCACGTCCCTTTCGCTGAGGCAAGCTCTCCTTCGCGCCCACGAGATCCAGGATCTGGCGCTTGACACCGCTACTCAGTACCCGCCGATCCTGCGGTTGATGCTGGCGGCGATCCACCGCGCCGCCGGGAACGGGCCCCACCCTGGCCCCCGTTCCGCCAAGGAATGGATCCTGCTGTGGGAGCAGGGACATCTGCCCGCCGACCCGATCAACCTCTACCTCAATGACGTCCGTCACCGGTTCGACCTGTTCCATCCGCAGACGCCCTTCGGGCAGGTCGCCGGACTGCGCAGCAGCAACGACGAAACCAAGACGATCGCGTTGGCCATCCCGTTTCTGGCCGCCGGCAACAACGCACCCATATTCTCCTCGGTCCGCGACCAGGAGCCGCCATCGCTGACTCCGGCCGAGGCCGCACGCTGGCTGCTGCACGCACTCGCATGGGACACCGCTGCCATCAAAACGGCCGCAGCCGGCGACCCCAAGGCCAAGGCGGGCAAGACGACCGGAAATCCGACCGGTCCCCTTGGCCAGCTGGGTGTACTCATGCCGACAGGGACGACGCTCTGGCACACGCTGATGTACAACCTGATGATCTTGGACAATGACAACAGCGGCTCAGGTGACATGCCGTCCTGGGAACGCCCCCCTGCCGATGCGCGCTGGCGAGAGCACATCCCTGCCGGGCTGCTGGAGCTGTACACCTGGCTCGGACGACGCATCCGCCTCGTCGCCGAGACCACTCTCGACGGGCCGCGGGTCCGGCGGCTTGTCCTGTGCGCGGGCGATCGGCTCCGCACTGCCGACCTCTACCAAACAGAGCCGCACACTGCGTGGCGGCGCAGCATCGCTCAAGAAAAGAAGCTCGGACGAACGGTGTTCATGCCGATCGTTCATCAGCCGGGGCGGCAGTTGTGGCGCGGGCTGGGCGCGATCCTCGCCCACCAGTCGGTGACCGACACTGCACCTGACGAGCTGAAGCCTCCCGATGTGCTGGTGCAGCTCCGCATGCTGGCTAGCGGGCCACTGGCCGGAAAGCTTCTGCTGTTGCGCGCAATCGGCATGACCTACGGCAATCAGAACGCGACCATCGAGGAGACCTATGTCGATGACCTCCCGGTGCCAGTCGCGGTCCTGGGCCTGAACGACCTTCGCTGGGAGAAAGCGGCGCTAGACGGGGTGCGTGATGCCGAGTGCGCCGCTCGCCATCTCGGCACCTTGGCGGCCA
This sequence comes from Actinomadura sp. RB99, assembly GCF_014706005.1. NCBI lineage: Bacteria > Bacillati > Actinomycetota > Actinomycetes > Streptosporangiales > Thermomonosporaceae > Actinomadura > Actinomadura sp. RB99. The sequence continues at coordinate 81,717 of NZ_JABMCA010000006.1, forward strand.
ACCTCGCCAAGGCCGCAGGGTGCAAGGACGACCGGTTGCTGAACGGTCGCCGAGACAACGCGCGAATGAGTCTGTACGCGACACTGGATCAACGATTTCGCCGTTGGATCGCCACTCTCGATGGCGGCGGCTTGCCCCAGGAGGCCGCCTATCAATGGCGGTCCACGGTCCGGCACCGGACCCACCAGATCGCCGATGAACTGCTTTGGCGAGTGCCTCCGACGGCGATCCGGGGGCGTCTGGTCAACCTGGCCCGTGACCGCACCGAGTGGCTCGACGCGGCATTGGCCGAAAGCCGCTTTCGCAGGGCACTGGACACCGATCTCCCCCAGCCACCTCAGGAGGCCGACTCGTGACATCGCCCACCTCAGCACCACGACCTCGCTGGCAGGACGAACTGGCGGCCGTTCTGGAGAACTTCGTTGTCCACCGGAACCATGTCGTCGACTTCGACCGGGCCGGGCTGGCGGCCTGCCGGCGAGGGCTGAGCAAGAAGCCGATGGACGTCCCCGCCATGTTCCAGTACATCGCTCCGGTGAGCCTGGCGGTTCCCCCGCACTGGGGCCCACAGGCGCAGGAACATGTGGAGGCCGCTGTCCACTACACGCTGGCCCTGTACGCCTTCCACCAGCAGTCACAAGACCAACGGATGCACCACACGTCCGGCAAACGACGCGGAACCAGCGTCGGCAGGGCCGCTGGGCGCCTGCACCAAGCGCTCATGAGCACCTCCCCCGAGGGAGTGGATCGCCGGTTCCTGGCAGCCGCGACCGCCGACAGCGTCGAAGAAGTGGTCGGCCACCTGCGTGCTCTAGTCCCCCAACTCCGTCAGCACGCCATCCCCTTGGACTACCTCGCGCTCGCCGCCGACCTAGAGGGCTGGCCCGATCCGGAACGCCGCGCACGCATTCGCCGCCGCTGGGGCTTGGACTACCGGTGGGTTCCCAGCACCAAAGAAGACCAAGACGACACCGCAGCAACCGACAGATAGGGGCTTGATCAATGACCTTCCTCGACGTCCACGTCCTGCAGTCCGTACCGCCCTCCAACCTGAACAGAGACGAGTCCGGAAGCCCGAAGACCGCGACCTACGGGGGTGTACTGCGGGCCCGAGTATCCTCTCAGGCCTGGAAACGTGCCGTTCGCGACGCCTTCCTCAACGACCCCGACCGGGCCAAGGACGGTGGCCTGCGCACTCGGCAACTCCCCCGCGTCATCGGCGACGCTGTTACCGCTCGCCGCCCGGCGCTGGGCGCGGTTTCCGACACCATCGGCGCCGCTGCCACACTCGCGCTGTTCAAGAAGGTGAAACTCGCCAAGAACAAGCCGACCACCGAATACCTGCTCTTCCTCGGCCACGACCAGGTCGAACGCGTCGCCGACGCATTGGTGGCCGCCAACCTGGAAGAGGTCGCCGACGACGTCGACCTGATGCGCGAACGCATCACCGGTCTCAACCTCCACGAACTCGGTATCACCGGGCACGCCGGCGCCGTCGCGCTCTTCGGCAGGATGATCGCCGATGCGCCCGAGTTGAACGTCGATGCCGCCTGCCAGGTCGCCCACGCCATCTCCACCCACAAGGTCGTCGGCGACCAGTTCGACTACTTCACCGCCGTCGACGATGAATCCCGCCGCCAAGACGAAACCGGCGCGGGAATGATCGGCACCATCGAGTTCAACTCCGCCACCTTGTACCGGTTCGCCACCGTCTCCATGCGAGACCTGATCGCCAACCTCGACGGCGAGGCAGACCGCGCTCTGGACCTCGCCGTGGCATTCACCGAAACCTTCGCCACTGCCATGCCCACCGGCAAACAGAACACCTTCGCCGCCCTCACCCGCCCCGACCTGATCATGCTCAGCATCCGCTCTGACCAACCGGTCAGCCTCGTTGGCGCTTTCGAAGAACCGGTACGCGCCCCCGAGGGCGGGATCGTGCCCGCCTCCGTCGCCCAACTGGTCACCTATCACGGTCAGCAGGACCAGATGTACGGCACCAGCCCGCTCACCAGCGCCCTGGTGTACGCCCCCTGGCTCGGGGAGCGGGTCCGCGACGAGAAGCAGATCGAGCTGCCACCCGCCCAGCCCCTCAAGGAGGCCCTGGACACCGTCCGCGCCCAGCTCGCGGAACGGATCACAGCATGAAAGTGCTGCTTCTACGGCTGGCAGGCCCACTGCAGTCCTGGGGCATCGCCAGCCGGCACAACACTCGCAGCACCCGCACGGCACCCACCAAGTCAGGAGTGGTCGGCCTGCTTGCGTCTGCTCTTGGCCGCCCCCGCGGGGCCGACCTGTCCGACCTCGCGGCACTCGACTTCGGCGTCCGCGTCGACCAACCGGGACAACTTCTCGTCGACTACCACACCGTCACCGCCGCCTCTCGCAGCGCGGACCGGGCGCTGCAGCGGATGCCGACCGCCGCAGGCTCCACCCTCCGTCCCCACGAATCAACCAAGGTCACCCGCCGCCACTACATCGCCGACGCCGTCTTCGTAGCCGCTCTACAAGGCCCGCTCACCGGGCAACTGGCCGAGGCGCTGAAGACGCCCCGCCATCCTCTCTACCTCGGACGACGCTCCTGCCCGCCCTCCCGCCCGATCTTGATCGGCCACACTGACCGCTATCCAACGGTCGCGGCGGCCCTCGCCCAGCTCGAATGGCAGGCAGGCCCAGCCGAACGGCGCCGCCACCGCAACGAAACCCACGTCACCTGCGAAATCATCATCGACAACCGGCACGGCGACGACTTCTTGACCGACATACCGCTCCCCTCCCCTCCCTTCCAGCGCCGCTTCGGCAAACGCAACGCCGAACACCGGCGAGACCCCATACCCGTGCACCCTGCCACCACCCCTCACGACCCCATGGACCTGCTGGGATGAGCGCCCCATGTATCTGACGCGTGCCTTCCTCAACCCCCGCCGAGCCGGCGCGATCCACCTGCTGGGCAGCCCTCAACGCATGCACGCGGCCGTAATGGCGGGCTTCCCACCCATCCTGGCGCCCGACGATCGCGTTCTATGGCGTCTGGACGCCGAATCCAGCCACAGGGTGTCCCTCTACATCGTCTCCGCTCACCGTCCCGACCTCACACACCTGGTTGAACAGGCCGGATGGCCCCGCTCCGACGTCCCGTCCTGGGCAACGAAGTCCTACGAGCCGCTCCTTCGGCAACTGAAAGCCGGGCAACAGTACGCGTTCCGCCTCACCGCGAATCCCACCTACGTCGAGGCTCGGCGTGGCCAACGCGGAATCCGCCGACCCCATGTCACGGCCGAACAGCAGACCTCGTGGCTCCTCGAGCAATCCACCAAGAAAGGGTTCAATATCCTACCTGCCGCCAATCCACATCCACTTCCCACCGAACAGGCCCATAACCTCCGCCTAGTGGATCGCAACCGGATCAGGTTCGCCAGGGAACGCGGAGAGAACGTAGCCCTCCACCGAGTTACATTCCAAGGCTTGCTAGAAGTAGCCGACGAGTCTGCCCTACGAGCAACCCTTACCTACGGCATAGGCCGCGCCCGCGCCTACGGCTGCGGCCTACTCACTCTCGCCCGCCCTACCAACGCCCATGGCTAAGCCAAAGTCCTAGTCTTTAGAGTTCCCGCTCACTTCCGACTGACGAGGGCACCGCCAGATCAGTTCCGCACGCGGGGACAACTCAGGCTCCAAGCCATGGACGGCCAGCCACGGCGCGTCATCTGCCCCGGGGGGTGGGCCAGACGACAAGCAGCGCGGGCGCTGGGACGGTTGATCGCTCCACGCATGCGGGGTGGTTCCGCGCCTTGAACAAAGGCCTCCGGCAACCTCCCGCCATCCCACGCCCGCGGGGATGGTTCGTGAAGATCATGCGCTAACCGTCCCAGTCGCGCGTCTGCCCCGCGTCTGCAGGGCTAGTTCCGTCTGGTTGATCGCCTCGGAACTCGTCACCAAGTCGCCCCCGCGCCTGCAGTGATGGTTCCTTCTCGGCCGTCCGGCGACCGGAACCTGGTCGTGGGCTCTGCGCCTGCGGGGATGGTTCCTCCTCGGGCACGGGCAGTTGCGCGCACACGTCGTCGGCCCCGCGCCTGCGGGGATGGTTCGCAGGACGGTCTGAGCGCGATCGAGGTTCGAGCGTCGGCCCTGCACGCGCAGGGATGGTTCGGCGGCCTTGCCGTACTTCTTGCGGCCGATGGCGTCAGCCCCGCATGCGGGGATGGTTCGACCAGCTACGGCGCCGCGCTCCTCGCCAAGACGTCGGCCCCGCACGCGCGGGGATGGCTCCTGGTGGGAGCCCCAGGCGCAGGACCTCAAGGGGTCGGCCCCGCACGCGCGGGGATGGTTCGCTGACGCCCGAACTGCTGAAGAAGCTCCGCCAGTCGGCCCCGCATGCGCGGGGATGGTTCGAGTGGGACAAGATCCACGGGAAGGCCGCGGAGGTCGGCCCCGCACGCGCGGGGATGGTTCCCTCGGCATGAAGGAGACCGACCCGGCCGAGCGGTCGGCCCAGCACGAGCGGGGATGGTTCGGGCAACAGCCTCGCGATCGCCGATGAGGCGTAGTCGGCCCCGCACGCGCGGGGATGGTTCGTACGGCCGCTACGAGCGCGCCGCCTAACTAGGGTCGGCCCCGCGCCCGCGGGGATGGTCCGGGTCTCCCGGGCCGGATCAAGTCGGCGCTCGGGTCGGCCCCGCGCCTGCGGGATGGTCCTGCCCTATGCCACTGCTGATGAGGTAGCGGCAACTCGGCCCCGCGCCTGCGGGGGATGGTCCCACCCCGACCTCGGAGAAGGTCATCCCCGCGTGGTCGGCCCCGCGCCTGCGAGGATAGTTCGTGCCGCGGCGCTCTGAGCGCCGTGTAGGGGTCGGCCCCGCGCCTGCCGGGATGGTTCGCCATAGGTGTGTGCGCCCCGGCCGATACCCGTGTCGGCCCCGCGCCTGCGGGGATGGTTCCTGAGCGAGGCGTCATGACCTTCACGGAGTGCGGTCGGCCCCGCGCCTGCGGGGATGGTTCGGGCAGCGCGGCGGACTGGCCCGACCCGATGGCGTCGGCCCCGCGCCTGCGGAGATGCTTCGAAGGGCAAGGCCCCGAAGCTCGGCTCCAGGAAGTCGGCCCTGCGCCTGCGGGGACTGTTCGGCTTGGGCGCGGGCTCGGTCGGGGTCACGATCGTCGGCCCGCGCCTGCGGGGATGGTCCGTGGTACCTGGTCAACGTCATCGGTGCCGCTTTGTCGGCCCGCTGCTGCGGGGTGGGCCCCTGCCGCCGCTGCAACGGAACCGGCCGGTACGGTCGGCCCCGCGCCTACGGGAATGGTTCCACCGGTGACCTCGAAGGGTGGGACGAGTGCGTGTCGGCCCCGCGCTTGCAGGGATGGTTCTATGACTGGGCATGGCGGGGATGTTGAGGACGCGTCGGCCCCGCGCCCGCGGGGATGGTTCGAGGAAGAACATCTCGACGGGGCGGAGAAGCATGTCGGCCCCGCGCCTGCGGGGATGGTTCCTTGTTCATGCACATCCAGTCGTAGCCGGTGAAGTCGGCCCCGCGCCTGCGGGATGGTTCCCGCCCATCGATCGCGACGGCGTGCGAGCGGGCGTCGGCCCCGCGCCTGCGGGAATGGCCCGCGACAGCTCGACGACAGCGGAGCGGCTCGCCGGTCGGGCCCCGAGCCTGCGGCGATCGTTGGTCCGCGATCGGCTCACAAAATGCGAATCCTGGAAAGTCCGCCCCGCGCCTGCGGGGATGGTTCTCTGTTCGGTGACATCCTCGACCGGCAGATCCTCTCGGCCCCGCGCCTGCGGGGATGGTCCGACGCGGGGGTCGCCGGGCTCCAGCGGGTCGATGTCAGCCCCGCGCCCGCGGGGATGGTTCGACATCGCAGGTCAGCCCCCGTTTGGCGGTCTCGTCGGCCCCGCGCCCGCGGGGATGGTTCGCTACACGTGCTGTTCAGCCAGTGCGGGTGGACGTCGCCCGCGCCCGCGGGGATGGCTCCCGGGTGCTGAACGAGGCGACTCGAGAGATCAGGTCGGCCCCGCGCCCGCGGGGATGGTCCGTAGGTCTTGCCGGCGGAGCGGACGCCCATGGTGTGGCCCCGCACCTGCGGAGATGGTTCAAGCAAAGGCCTGACCGCTGGCACCATGCGGTCCGCACGCGCGGGGATGGTTCGTTCGGACGGCTTCCAACACGGCTTGTCGTCTGGTCGGCCCCGCACGCGCGGGGATGGTTCTCTCGGGGCGGCTCTGGCCGCGCGCGGCCGCCGCTCGGGCCGCGAGCGCGGGGATGGTTCTTTGCTCGAACACGGGCGGAGTCTTGGGGTCTCCTCGGCCCCGCACGCGCGGGGATGGTTCCCTCATCGACGACTCGTACTTCTACGCGATCGTGTCGGCCCCGCACCTGCGGGGATGGTTCCTAGCGGTGGCGGGTTCGAGACCCGCAATCTCCGTCGGCCCCGCGCCTGCGGGGATGGTTCCCGAAGCGGGCGCCGCTTCACCTCATCTCGCCAGTCGGCCCCGCCTGCGGAGATGGTCCGCCGGTGCGCAGCAGAAGCAGGACGACGATGGCGTTGGCCCCACCCCTGGGGATGGTCCCTTCGAGGACGGCGTTGTGTTCATCGAGACGGGGCGGCCCCGCGCATGCGGGGATGGTCCCGGGGTCATGCCTGGCGCTCCCCGTCCGCTCGGGTTGGCCCGCACCTGCGGGGATGGTTCGTACCGGTGCCCTCGTGGTGTTCGGGTTCTAGTGTCGGCCCGCGCCTGCAGGGATGGGGCCGCGCGGCCGGACGGCGCGGCCGCGGCCGGCTCGACGGCGCCGCGCCTGCGAGAGTGGTTCGACCTCGTGGCGCGGCACAGCGTGACCTAGCAGGCGCCTGCGGGGATGGTTTCGCGACCAGGACGTACTGGCCGTGCTCGAGGGGTCGGCCCTGCGCCTGCGGGGATGGTTCGTACGGCCTCCCTGCCACAGGAAAGCTGACGCCGTCCGCCCCGCGCCGCGGGGATGGTTCCCGAGTTAGCGCCGAACGATTGCGACGCGTACCGTCGGCCCCGCGCCTGCGGAGATGGTTCCCCGTCCACCAGCCGGTACAGGATGATCAGGCGTCGGCCCCGCGCCCGCGGGGATGGTTCCATGTTCGGGTGGGTGGCGTGCGTCGCCCCACGGTCGGCCCCGCGCCTGCGGGGATGGTTCCCGCTATTTCGGGGCGCCATAGCAAGCCCTGCCGTCGGCCCCGCGCCTGCGGGGATGGTTCCCTCGCGGAGGCGCCACCCCTGGAGCCACCCAGGTCGGCCCCGCGCCTGCGGGGATGGTTCGTCCTGCCACGCCAGCTGTTCGGCCCGCGCCACGTCGGCGCCGCGCCTGCGGGGATGGTTCGGAGTGGGTGCCGTTGCGGTGCCCGCCCGACAGGTCGGCCCCGCGCCTGCCGGGATGGTTCCACCACGAACGTCCCGTCCACGGCGCGCGAGAGCTCGGCCCCGCGCTGCGGGGAGGGTTCTCGTCATCCGCCTCCAAACCGCTCGGAGATCACGTCGGCCCCGCGCCTGCGGGGATGGCCCGCTGACCGCGTCGTTTTCGAGGGTGAGGTCACCGTTGGCCCCGCGCCTGCGGGGATGGCCCCCCAGGTGATCCCGGCCGCGGACACCCCGGCGGGTCGGCCCCGCGCCTGCGGGGATGGCCCCGCATGGTGCCGCTCTCGCCGTATGTCTGGAGCGTCGGCCCCGCGCCTGCGGGGATGGCCCGGAGTAGCGGTGTCTGGGACACATCGCCACGGCGTCGGCCCCGCGCCTGCGGGGATGGCCCGGTAGACAGGGTTGCACTACGGTTCGAGCAGATGTCGGCCCCGCGCCTGCGGGGATGGCCCGTGGGCCTTGCCGTACTCGGTGGTCGCGGTGTCGTCGGCCCCGCGCCTGCGGGATGGCCCCCTGCTGATCGAGATGGACGAGTACGAGTCCGCGTCGGCCCCGCGCCTGCGGTGATGGCCCGCGCGCGGCGCGCATGTACAAGCTCGCGCTCGAGTCGGCCCCGCGCCTGCGGGGATGGCCCGGCGCCCGTCCTCGTCGTTCCGTTCACCCGGGCGTCGGCCCCACGCCTGCGGGGATGGTCCGTCCCTCGACATGGTCACCATCACCCTCACGGGGTCGGCCCCGCTCCTGCGGGGATGGTCCGGACGTCTACAGCGCGATGGCCGGGAACATCACGTCGGCCCGCTCCTGCGGGGATGGTCCGCACAAGGTGATCACGGCCGAGACGATCCCGCTGTCGGCCCCGCTCCTGCGGGGATGGTCCCCCCTCCTCCGGCGCGTACGGCATCCCGCAGGCGTCGGCCCCGCTCCTGCGGGGATGGTCCGGCGCACGCGGACGGCGCCTACCCGGGCATCCTGTCGGCCGAGCTCCTGCGGGGATGGTCCCGTCGTGCTCCTCGGCTCGGCGGTGCGGTTGCGGTCGGCCCCGCGCCCGCGGGGATGGTCCCCAGGTCGCCTCGTGGGGGAACCTGCTGGCGTCGTCGGCCCCGCGCCCGCGGGGATGGTCCCACCATGCCCTTGCCGCCGGTAATCAGCAGCGCGCCGGCCCCGCGCCCGCGGGGATGGTCCCATCTGGCACGGCATGGAGAACGGCCCGTACGCGTCGGCCCCGCGCCTGCGGGGACGGTTCTCTTGGTGGAGTCGGTGAGGGTCTCACTGCAGTCGGCCCCGCGCCTGCGGGGATGGTTCCGCCCAGGCTTTCACCGGGTCGCCGTACCGATCGTCGGCCCTGCGCCCGCGGGGATGGTTCGCAGCAGCATGTGGACGCGTCCGCCTCGCTGATGTCAGCCCCGCGCCTGCGGGGATGGTCCCCTGCACGCGATCTTCTCGTACTCGGCCTCGGTGTCGGCCCCGCGTCTGCGGGGGTGGTTCAGACCACGCCTACGACCTCGACGTCCAGGTCCGGCCAGCCCCGCGCATGCGGGATGGTTCCCCCTCCGACTCCTCCAGCGGGGTCATGTCCACGTCGGCCCCGCGCCTGCGGGGATGGTTCGCAGGCGCTCGCGGAGGCGACTGCGCAGGAGTTGTCGGCCCCGCACACGCGGGGATGGTTCCCGGTTCAAGGCGAAGGACGCGCTGCGGGCTGCGTCGGCCCCGCATGCGCGGGGATAGTTCGCCAACTGTCGTACATGTGCTTCGGGCTGAACGCTCGGCCCCGCACGCGCGGAGATGGTTCAGTGAAGTCATTGACCGCCCGGCTCGGCCCCGCACGCGCGGGGATGGTTCTTCCGCCCACGCCCGCTGGCCGTTCAGGTAGCGGTCGGCCTCGCATGCGCGGGGATGGTTCCTCGACCTGGCACTGGTACCACCCCGGTACCGGGTCGGCCCCGCACACGCGAGGATGGCTCTCGTCGTGATGTCGACGTCCATAGCGACTCAGGGTCGGCCCCGCACTCGCGGGGATAGTTCCGTCCCGCCCGCCATCGTCGTCGTTGGGGGAGGGTTGGCGCCGCACTGGCGGGGATGGTCCCCATGACGGCCCTTCCTGTCGCAGTCGGGTCGCGTCGGCCCCGCGCCCGCGGGGATGGTCCCTTGTTGCCGGTCTCGTTGGCCGGGTAGCGTAGTCGGCCCTGCACCTGCGGGGATGGTTCGTACGGCCGCTACGAGCGCGCCGCCTAACTAGGGTCGGCCCCGCGCCCGCGAGGATGGTTCCGTGCTCGAGACAGCGGGCGCCGCGGCCGCCGTGTCGGCCCCGTGCCCGCGGGGATGGTTCGCCGCTGATCACCGCCATCGGCGCGACGTTCCAGTCGGCCCGCGCCCGCGGGGATGGTTCCCACAGGCCGCGGAGCCAGCCGTTCGGCGTGATGTCGGCCCCGCGCCCGCGGGGATGGTCCCCGTTGCCAGAACGGGCGCGGCCGCCCGCGCCCGTCGGCCCCGCTGCTGCGGGGATGGTCCCTCCAGCGTGAGGTCCCGCTCGTGGTGAACGTGGTCGGCCCCGCGCCTGCGGGGATGGCCCCATGATGGCGTCGAGGAAGTCGTCGCGTAGGGCGTCGGCCCCGCGCCTGCGGGGATGGCCCGCTGGCGGAGGCCCTGAACTGCCCGCGCGTGGTGTCGGCCCCGCGCCTGCGGGGATGGCCCTTCTTCAAGCGCACCCGGCGCCTCACGTTCTCTGTCGGCCCCGCGCCTGCGGGGATGGCCCCGCGACTACGGCCGCAGCGTCGGCGGGATCGAGGTCGGCCCCGCGCCTGCGGGGATGGCCCGGTGATGATCCGGCGGCAGGTGAAGCAGGTCAAGTCGGCCCCGCGCCTGCGGGGATGGCCCCAACATCGACGGCCGCCAGGCGCTGGTGCGGGCGTCGGCCCCGCGCCTGCGGGGATGGCCCCCGCAGTTCCGTGGCAGTGCCCTCGTCGACGGAGTCGGCCCCGCGCCTGCGGGGATGGCCCCACTGACCAGTTCGCCGCGTGGCTGCGCGGGCTGTCGGCCCCGCGCCTGCGGGGATGGCCCGTGGCTCCCGACGGTCCGCCCAGTAGTGCAGGCGTCGGCCCCGCGCCTGCGGGGATGGCCCCAGTTCCGCACGCTCGTCCGGCGTGTAGTCCGCGTCGGCCCCGCGCCTGCGGGGATGGTCCTCGGCTGCCGCGGAGCTTCCGGTGCTCGGGCCCGTCGGCCCAGCGCCTGCGGGGATGGTTCCATGGACGCCGATCAGGCCGCGATCAACCAGCGGTCGGCCCCGCGCCTGCGGGGATGATTCCCCCGAGGACGCCCCGGAGCCGTGGTTCTACCGGTCGGCCCCGCGCCTGCGGGGATGGTCCACCTCTTCCCCGATCCGCTGACCCGGTCGTCAAGTCGGCCCCGCGCCTGCGGGGATGGTTCCCCGATCGGCGTCGCCCCGGCCAGGTACGCCAGGGTCGGCCCCGCGCCTGTAAGCGCGGTCGGCCCAGGCGCAGGCCAGATCGGGGTGGGCCAAGCGGAGCCAGGCTAGAAGGAGTGGGCCTGTTGTGGTCAGGTCAGTCTCGGGCGGGTTGCGGGTGGGTGAAGTGCGGCGTGTCGATCTCAAGGTGTGGGGACTGTTGTCTTAGAACGTGGTTCGAGTTGGGGGTGTGGTCGGATGATGGTTCCGAAGGGTGATCACTCTGAGGTGATGACCGAGATGCTGCGGGACGGCGACTTGGTGGGTGACCGGTTGCTGCTCGGGTTGGCGGCGGTGCAGTTGCATGCGGTGCGGAGTGAGGTGCGGTGGCGGGATGCGGCGCGGGCGGCGGTTGGTGCGGCTCCAGGGATTTTGGGATCGACGACGGTGTTGGACGGGGAACGGTTGAGTCTTCCGGGTGGGCATGTGGGCTGGTTGCGGCGGGTGATCAAGGCGGATTTGCCTCGGTATGAGCGGCCGTGTCACCGGTTGGAGGGGCCGGGGTCGGGGTGTATGGCGCGGACGCCGCGCAAAGAGCGGTGTGGCCGACCGATCGGTACGGGCCCGTCGTTTTGGGAGCCTGATCCGCGGACAGGCGAGCAGTTCCCGCGGCAGTTCTGCTACCGGCATCGGGCTGCGGGAGAGGCGCTGTGGCGGGAGATCCGGGCGCGGCCGCCGGCGCCGGTGCCGGCCGCGAATCGCGGTGGGGTGTTGGCGCGGTACATCGATTCGGATTGGGAGCGGTTGTACCGGTGGGTGGATGAGAACTGGAGGATGCCGCCGTCTGGTCCGCCAAGGCCGCGGCCGCGGCTGAGGGTGCTGGTGACCGACGAGGTTGATTACCTTCCGGAGCCGCATGCCCGGCAGCCGGCGTTGGTACTGGCAGAGCGCTCGGGCCGGTGAATCGCTTCGGGTACGGTCATAGTCCTTCTGGGATGTCGCCCAGGTTCTCGTCTGCGTCCGGTGGGGTCTGTGGATTGAGCCGGAATGTGGAGGGGGGCAGCGGGATGCGTTTGAGCCACCGGTCGATGTAGACGGGAGTGGTGGTGCCGCTGGTTCTTCCGGGCAGGGATAGCTCGCTGTACACCCGGACGGCAGCCTCTAGGTCGGGCGGCTGGAGGTCAATCACCCGGTAGGTCACCAGGAACCAGACCTCCAGTTCGGGGTAGAGGACGTCGTTGACGTCCTGGTCGTCTTGGGCGGGGTCATTGAGCTCGGTGAGCGGGAGCTCGAGTTGCTCATTGCGTGCGGCGACTTCTGCGACCTTGGGGCCCTTGGGGTATCTACTGCGAGGCCCTTGAGCAGAGGCTGGCTCCTGACCAGTCTTTTCATTTCCGAGGAGAACACCGACACCTAGGGTGTTATGAGGGTTGATCGACAACGGGATCTGGTAGTCGTCGACATAGCGCCAGTCTCTGCCGTCGAGGGTCTCCCGAAGGGTCCCGACCCGGGCGATCCAGTCCTTCAATCCACCCGCGGATCTGGGCTGGTACCGGTTGGCGGTCTGACGCTGCTCCTCCCCATCGCGGATCGCCTGCCACAGTTCAGGCCATGCCAGGCCGAGCGCGGCGAGCGCGGCTTTGACTTGGGTGGACTCGTCAGGGCATTCGCCCAGGTAGGCCATGGCACCTCCCAAGTGCGAAGGCTGGAGGCGGAGAAAGGATTTGACCGCATCCCTTGGGAGATCGTCACATTTCGTGTTGAGTAGGTCGAGGCTTCATCGGGTAAGAGAGGGCTGCCCGTTGAGCGAGTTGCGGAGGGCACCCTGCTGGGACATGGCCAGCGATGAGGTGTGGCCAGATGCGGCTACATCGGGTGGCCTGGCTCAGAGTGCGCAGTACTTTCCTATCCCCTGTCAGAGAGGGTTGCTCGAACCGGGACCTGCCCCCTGAACGCCGTTGGCGCTGGCGGCTCGAAGATGACATAGGCCGGCTGCGAACGGCTCGCATTCGGGCCGACTGGGACGTCCGGCCAACCTGCCGGCTTCAGCCTCCTAAGTTTCCAGTGCACCGACACTGGTGTGCCGAACAACGCCCGGACTGGCTGCAGATCGTCTTCGATGCGGTTGATCTTCGGGCTCACGCCAGGGTGGCACTGGAACCCGTCCCGCTCGCCATCGACCCCGGCACTCCCAGCCCGCTCAGCGTGCGATGGGCCGCCGCTGGCATCAACGCCATCGGCCAAGACAGCGGCACCATTGCCCTGACCGTCGTGGCGTCCACCCTGCAGATCAACAGGCCCCAACCGGCCCCGACGACATGTCGGCCGGCCATCTTGACGGGCGGCCGCTGACCGACCGGCACGTGCGGGAGCAGTTCCGGGAGATGACAGGTGCGGCCGGTCTGGACGCCTCGTGGACGCCCCGGGAGCTGCGGCACAGCTTCGTGTCGATCCTCAGCGACCACGGCGTCGCGATCGAGACGATCGCCGACCTGGTCGGTCACGCCTCCACCGACGTCACCGAGAAGGTATACCGGCATCAGCTGCGGCCGGTGGTTCACGGCGGCGCCGAGGCGATGCAGGAAGTGTTCGGTCCCCTGCTAGCGGTCTGAACGGGGCGGTCGCGGACGACTCAGGCGATAACCGGGCCGCGTTCGGGCCGCAGCATCAGCGACCTGCACACCGGCTCCGCAGCCCCGACCAACTCCGCGGCTTCTTCACCGGCCTGGACCTCATCGACCCCGGCGTCGTGCCCGTACCGCACTGGCGCCCCGACCTCTCCCCCATGCCCCCAGACACCGTCGACGCCTACGGCGGCGTCGCCAGAAAACCCTGAGCCACCACCAGCCGCCCCACGACAACGGACGTTCCCCCGCAGAAACGCGGCCCATCTCGGCTAACGCAACCTCCAGGCTCCATCCCGTCTGATCTATGCCGATCGCCCGGGACCACCAAATACAGCGCGGCGACACAACCAGCACCAGCGCCCACTGCCCGCTCCTCCCTGGCACTGATCTCTCAGTCGACCGGGCAGGATGGTTCGTACTTCGCCAGCGGCGCGTCCTGATCGCGGGCGTCGGCCCCGCACTCGCACGCGGGGATCTTCCGGGCTCTCATCTGTATGAGTACCCGGAACCGGGTCAGCCCCGCGCACGCGGGATCTTCCTTCGGGGGAGGCCGGCGCGCAGGCCCTTTGGATGTCAGCGCACGCGGGGATCGTTCCCCTGACGAGCCCAACCCCGAGATTGAGACCAGTCAGCCCCGTGCCCGCGGGGATCGTCCGCGAGGTCCTTCTCCTGGGCCTATACCTGCCCCCTCGGCCCCGCGCCCGCTGGATCGTCCGGTGGCCTTCACCGTCGCCTTGCGGTCGGTGGCCTCGGCCCTGCGTCTGCGGGGATCGTCGCCTCGTTAAGATCGTGTCGAACCTGGCGGCGGCGTCAGCCCCGCGCACGCGGGTATCGTCCCCTGCTGTACGGCATCCGGGAGACCGGGTTCACGTCAGCCCCGCGCACGCGGGGATGGTTCGCAGCCGTCCACGCCCGCGGGGGACGCTGACACGTCGGCCCCGCGCCTGCGGGGATGGTTCGTAGCGGGCGATGTAGATCTCGCCGGCGTCGCTGTCGGCCCCGCGCCTGCGGGGATCGTTCGCGGACCTGCAGCCGGGCGACATCCTGTTCTTCGTCGGCCCCGCGCCTGCGGAGATGGTTCCGCCACCACCGCCGTAGCCGTGGCGATGGCGGAGTCGGCCCCGCGCCTGCGGGGATGGTTCTCCCGGTTGGTCCACGTCAGGGGGATCGCGGAGGTCGGCCCCGCGCCTGCGGGGATGGTTCTGGGCGCGCAGCCTCGCGGGCGCGGTGTCGAAGGTCGGCCCCGCGCCTGCGGGGATGGTTCGCACTGCCCGCCGCCGACCGTGCCACGCACTAGGTCGGCCCTGCGCCTGCGGGGATGGTTCCGCGCACATGACCGACGCCTGACCCGCCGCCCCGTCGGCCCCGCGCCTGCGGGGATGGTTCGATGGTTGGGATCTGCAGGAGGGCTGCCTCTTCGTCGGCCCCGCGCCTGCGGGGATGGTTCCCGTGCTCCACCCGGCCCGGCAACGCCTGGACCGTCGGCCCCGCGCCTGCGGGAATGGTTCCGGCACAATGAAGTTGATGACCGCCATAACGCCGTCGGCCCCGCGCCTGCGGGGATGGTTCGAGGTCGCCGTACAGCAGCGCCAGGTGCCTCATGTCGGCCCCGCGCCTGCGGGGATGGCCCGCTCGTCGGGCCGCCGCCGTACCCGCCGCCCGTGTCGGCCCCGCGCCTGCGGGGATGGCCCCCGCGACAGGGAGCGGATGAGGGTTGCCCAGTCGTCGGCCCCGCGCCTGCGGGGATGGCCCGCTGCTGCTCGCCACCGACACCACGGGCCGGCCGTCGGCCCCGCGCCTGCGGGGATGGCCCCGCGCAGGCGACGGCGAAGCGGGATGCGTCCTGGTCGGCCCCGCGCCTGCGGGGATGGCCCGCCGTATGGCTGGACGCGCTCGTCCGCCTGGCCGTCGGCCCCGCGCCTGCGGGGATGGCCCGCTGGTCGACGGTTCCCGCCAGATGCTTCTGCTGTCGGCCCCCGCCTGCGGGGATGGCCCCTCGCTCACGACCTCGTCCTTGGTCCGGCCCTCGTCGGCCCCGCGCCTGCGGGGATGGTTCGTGGGCTCTGCCGTGGACGCTAGCTCCCGAGCAGTCGGCCCCGCGCCCGCGGGGATGGTCCCCACGTAGCGGTCTTCCTAGGGACTCCGAGAAGGTCGGCCCCACACACTCGGGGATGGTTCCGCCAACGACCGGCTCCACTGGTCGAAGCGGAGGTCGGCCCCGCGCCCGCGGGGATGATTCCATGGCGGCCGCTGAGGACTGCGGTTCGGAAGGGTCCGGCCCCGCGGCCGCGGGGATGGTTCGGGCATTCGCTCCGCGTGGAACACGGTGGCGGTGTCGGCCCCGCATCTGCGGGGATGGCTCCCCCGCCGCGGCGGCGGACCTGCCGGAGGGATGGTCGGCCCCGCGCCCGTGGGAATGGTTCGGCGGAGAAGGGCGAGGACACGCCCGTCAAGGCGTCGGCCCCGCGCCCGCGGGGATGGTTCGCCCTGCTCCGAGTGTCCCCCGTGCTCCCGTAGTCGGCCCCGCCCCGCGGCGATGGTTCTTCCGCCCATATGGCCGCTATGACGCCCCCGCCGCAGGCCCCGCCCCCGCGGGGATGGTTCCTCGTTACGTGACGGGCGCTGTCCAGGCAGCGTGTCGGCCCGGCGCACGCGGGGATGGTTCGGCGATCATCATCCCGACTGGCTTCGCCGGCGCGTCGCCCCGCGCCTACGGGGATGGTTCGCACGAGCAGTACCACGTCCCGCAAGACCGTCAGTCGGCCCCGCGCCTGCGGGGATGGTTCCTTGATCAGGTAGTAGTAGCCAGCGGGGCTGCGGGCGGCCCCGCACCTGCGGGGATGGTCCCGTCGAGGACGCGTATCGCAGCGTCCAAAGAACCCTTGACAAACGAGAAGAGGGAACGTCCCGTACTACGAGAGGTTCGGGTTCCGGGTGACGCGGGAGCTCGCCATGCCGGGCCGGGGCTGCCCGCCGGTGTGGCTGATGTGGCGGGATCCGGACGGCGGCTGACCGAATCCCGAGACTCGGGCGCACCTTCGGTTGAGCCGCTGTCATGGCCGGAAACGGCCAGCTCCGCCGAGGGCGGTCCCGGCGTGCGTGGCGGGCCGGCCATGCGGGTCCCGGCGCGCCCGGCCAGCGCTATGGCGATCGAGGTGAGCACACCGCGCAACGCGCTCGTGCGACAGGCATACCGCTGGACCAGTCCGTCGACCTGCTCGGCGAAGATCTCGCGCTCGCACCTGGTCCTGCCGCACAAGAACCGGCGCACTTCGAGCTCGATCAGCAGCGGCCGTCCGCACGCCTCCAGATCCCGCAGGGTCCGCCGGTAGCGGTCCGTTGCACAACTGCGATCGACGAGGCACGGAGTGTCCGATATATCGCCAGGTCAACACCTTGGAGCAGGAGACGTCGGTGGTTCCCTGTCGCGCTCGGCGATCCAAAGAAGAATGGCGGTATCGGCGCCGCCGATGTCGACCATCCGAGAGCGCAGAATTAACTCAAAGTCACCTGCTCATCGAGAGCGGGCCAGAGCCAGCAAACGTCGGCGGAACCGCGGAGTAATTGTCAGTGCACTGGGCCGTCGGCGACGGTGCCGTCCTGGTTGGTCCCGACGGAGCCGGCCGGTCGGCCGCTGAGCTGGCGAAGCCCAGCACGGCAGCGGGAAGCGAGCGTCCCGATCGCCTCCCGCCCGCATCCCGGCGGTCCGGTGGCCGTCCCTGTTCCGGAGACGATCTTCGGAGCAGAATGGCAGAGTGGTGCCGATCGGCAAGTGGTCGCGGGACAGGCGACGAGCCGTGCAATGGGCGGGGTGCGCGGCGCTGGCGTTGTACTTCCTCGCCGTGGCCGTCGCCGGCGGGTGGGACCTGGCGATCGCCGGAGCCTCGGCCCTGTTCGCGGGCGTGCTGTGCGGCGGGATCGCCTACACCACGGGAGTGACGGCGTGGGAACTGCTGCGGGCCTTCAGCGGAGGGCTTATCAAGGCCGAGTACAGCAAGACCGTCCGGATCTACCGGCCGGTAGGGGGCCGCAACCCCGAAGCCCCCTGGCAGCAGCGCTATATCTATGTCAACGCCGAGGGGCGGACGCTGACGGGCACGCGCGGTTGCTTCTACGAGAACTCCAAGGCACGGCCGCAGCGCCGCTTCTGGGTCGCGAACGGCAGGCATCCCGGCCTACGGCCCTTCTGGCAGACGCTCTTCTCGCCCGCCTTGCTGATCGTCGCTATCCCCGCCGCCCTGGTCGCCGCAGCCCTCGCTCTGGCCGCCGTTCCCGGAGCGCTGATCGCCGCCGTCATCGGCGTTCCGCAGGGCTGACGGGCGGGCGATGAGGCACTGTGGAGCGTCGCTCTCTTGACAGCGCCTCACGTATCAACCCCACCGCACGTCATCGACCGTGGGCAGCCGCGTTGGGCGCGAGTGGTCGAACAGGCCTCCGCAGGGCATGGCGGGTGCCGGTCAATCGAACTTGGCGCCGCTCACGGTCTTGGCCACGCGGCGGATCTGTGTTGGTGACATCCCTTTGGCTCCCCGAAGGTCGGCATTGGCCAAGTCGGCCCCCTGGAGATCGGTAGGAGTTGCCTCGGAGCCGTATTTGCTCTTCCAGATGACCAGGGCGCTCAGGTCCGCCCCGTGGAGGTCGGATCCGTCGAGGTTGGCGTTCCGGAGAACGGCCGCGCTCAGCACGGCCCCCGACAGGTCGGCTTCATAAAGGTCAGCTCCCTCCAGTTCGGCCGTTGTGAGGTCCGCGCCGGAGAGGTTGGCCTTGGACAGATGTTCCCCTTTGAGGTCGACTCCGCGCAGTCCCGCTTCAGAGAGGTTCGCGCCGTCGAGAAACGCGCGCGCTTTCAGTAGCAGAGGGATCGTCTCGCCCAACTCCATCCCGTGCAGATCCAGTGGCTCCTCCACTCCCCACCATTCTTGGAGATCGTCCAAGACGTGCAACGCGGCGCGTACGTCCACCGACGGGACTGGCCGCCCCCCGCCGGCCGGCCGCCGTGCGTCTGTGCGAATGTGCTCGTGCACGTAGGTGGCCAGCACGTTGGCGATGGCCGTCCGGTCGCGGTTGGAGTCGTGGGCCAACCGGCCGAGTGCGTAGATCGCACCGATCCGTGCGTCGCGGGACTCGCGATTGCCGAGTTGTTCCACCGTCCGCGAGTAGCGGTCGGTGATCTGCGCCTCCTGCGTGGCTCGCAATGTCTGCGCGGTGTAGACCAGGCTCAACGCAGTGAACGCCACGCCGACCAGCACCCCGAGGCTGCTCAGCATCTGAGCCAGCGACTGAGTGCGCTGCACCCGGAGATCTTCGCGCTCCTTCAGCGGCAGTGTGGCGAGTTCGGCCGCCCGTGCTCGGCGCATCTCCCGCATCGCGGGACTGAGCCACGTGACCAACGCCCAGACGGCGATACCGAGGCCCAGTCCGATGGGAATCGCGTACCACCAGTACCCCTGGCTCACCCACGGCCATGCCACCACAGATCCGGCGCTAAGGCCCATGACGAAGCCAAGACGCCGACGCAACGGGTACCGCACCCGCCGCCAAAGCCGGTACAGAGGGTCCTCAAACGACTCGTTCCTCTGCTCGGAACCATCGCCGCCGTCGGCCGACTCGTTGCCCGAAGCGTTCCCCACTCAACCTATTAAGGTCGGACAACGAGACTGTGTCCTCCCATTCCGCGGACCTGAAGTGGTCAGCCACCGTGGATCGACCGGAGCACCACCGTTAAGGCCGCCCCTTCAGGGGTCCCGGCAGTACGTGCCGTTACCGGACGTGAACCAAACGAGACCAACCGACCTGCGACGATCGACACGAGGTGGGGGCGGCTGCCGTCGATAGGTTTGCTGGCCAGGCCCGTCGACATCGTGCTGGTCGCGGCGGTGCGGCAGCAACGCCTCCAGCACCCCGCGGGCGTGACCGCCCGGGCCGACCTCTACCGGATAGCGCAGAGCGATACGGTCGGCGTTCAGATCGATCTGCACCCCACGCGCCTGCCCCGGCTTGGGCCAGAACTCGTAGGTACTGACGGTGGAGCGCCGCTGATGTGGGCGCTGCCGCCGGAGGGCTCGAAGGTGATGCCGCCCGTTGGGGCGTCGAAATCGATGTCGACCTCGTTGTCCCACTCGCTGGTGTCGGCCGGTGGCTCACCGGTCCAGATCTCCACCCTTATCGGGGTCTTCCAGTTGTACTGACCGGGTGTGATCAGGTCAATCAGCCCCCGGCAGGACCTGACCGTGGTCGGCAGCGACTGCCCGGTCCTGCGATCAGCGAGCGCGTGCGGGCCTGCGGGGAACGCGCCGGCGTCGAGGGCCTGTCCGGGCACACGCTGCGGGTCAGCCTGGCCACCCTCGCCCGGCAGGCCGGCACGCGGACCGAGGCATCTGTGGGGCTGGTCACATGGCCCGGCCTGTTACGGGGATCGAGGCGTCGGTGTCTGGTGTTCAAACGGCCACGCCGAAGAACGGAAGGTCATCGCCCACCTCTCAGCGGATGAGAAGAGCTCGGCCCCGACCTCGGTGCTGATCACCGGCGGCAACATCACTGGATAGAAGGAAGAAGGCCCTCATGAGCAAGGTCTGGTTCGTCACTGGTTCGTCCCGCGGCCTCGGCCGCAATTTCGTCGAGGCCGCCCTGTCCCGCGGCGACAAGGTCGCGGCGACCGCCCGGAACACCGGCGGCCTTGCCGATCTGGTCGCCGCCCATGGCGAGGCGGTGCTTCCGCTCCAGATGGACGTGACCGACAAGGCGGCCGTCTTCGAGGGCGTGAGGCGGGCCAAGGAGCACTTCGGCCGTCTCGACGTCATCGTGAACAACGCCGGTTACGCCCAGATCGGCGCGGTCGAAGAGCTGACCGAGCGGGAACTGCGCGACCAACTGGAGACCAACCTGTTCGGCGCGGTATGGGTGGTCCAGGCCGCGCTGCCGTATCTGCGCGAGCAACGCGCGGGGCACATCATCCAGTTGTCCTCGGCCGCCGGGGTCATCGCCATGCCGCTCGGCGGCGCCTACCACGCCTCCAAGTGGGCTCTGGAGGGACTGAACGAGGCACTCGCCAGCGAGGTCGCCGAGTTCGGGGTCAAGGTGACCATCGTCGAGCCCGGCGGCTTCGCCACCAGGGACGGCAAGAACCCCGACCCGCTCGCCAACGGCCACATGTCTCGGACCGACCCGGCCTACGACGGTCTCCGCCGACGCCTCGGCGCGGTCGCCGGGAAGCAGCCCGCCGGCGACCCCGCCGCCGCGGCCCAGGCACTCGTCAAGCTCGTCGACTCCGACGACCCGCCGCTGCGAGTGCTCTTCGGTCTGGGCTTCTACCCGATGCTCCAGCAGGCCTACGCCGACCGGCTCAAGACATGGGCCGACTGGCTGGACCTGTCGGCAGAGGCCCAAGGCGAAGTCGCTCAAGCAACTCGCTGACCCTCCGGCCGGAGCCTTCCGAGCCCTGAGCCCGAGTGACCTGCCGTCTCGTGTCGACCGGACCGTGGCGGACGACGGCGGACCCATTGGGCGAAAACGCACGGGCCCCGGCTCGGCCGGGGCCCGTGGCGGTCAGCTGCGCCAGACGCGCCGGCGGCGGCCGGTGGGGGGGCTCGGTCGAGGCCCCGTGTTCGGCCCTCGGGGCGGATGAGGCCCGGTGCCGACCTTGCACGCGCGGGAGCGGACCGCCACCGAGCGCGCCGGTGTCGCCGAGGAACGCGCGCAGGCCCTCGAACGCGCGGCCCGAGCCGAGTAACCCCGCACGCGCGCCGCGCGCGATGACGATGACGGGACCCGCCATGTCGCCCCCGGAACCGACCACCGCACACGCTGGCGCGCCGGCCGACGCGCGCACTGCGCCGCGATGAGGTGGCGCGAGGGTCCAGGCCCGCAGGACGTCCGCGATGCCCCAGTTCTGGTGGATACCGGCCATCGGCCTGACCGGTGCCGCCGCGGCGTCCGGGATCGCGCTCATCAACTCCGTCAGCAACCTCAGCGGATTCATCGGACCCTACATCACCGGGAGCATCGAGGACGCGACCGGCAGCCTCACCTACGCGCTGCCGGCCATTGCGATCATCATGGTGGCCGGGATGACCGTCCTGCTGAGCACGGGACGGCGGATGGAACGACTCGACGGGAGCCTGTCATGACCACAGCACTGATCATCGGAGACGTCCAACGGGGCATCACGAGCGGCTACCCGTTCGCCCGGCGGGTCGTGCCGCCGCTCACGGAGCTGCTCCCGCGCGCCCGCGCGGCCGGTGCGCTCGTCGCGTTCGTGCACTTCGCCTTCCGGCCCAATGGGGCCGACCTTCCCCCGGGCAATGCCATGTTCAGGTCGTTCTACGAAGCCGGGGACGCCTTCCTTGAGGGATCGGCCGGAGCGGAGATCGATCTGCCGGTCGCCGAAGAGGACGTCGTCGTGCTCAAGCGCCGCGCCAGCGCGTTCGCCGGCACGGACCTCGACCTCGTGCTCCGCGCCGGCGGCGTCGACACGGTCGCGGTCGCGGGAGTCGCGACCAGCGCGATGGTCGCCGCGACGTGCTACGACGCGGCGGACCGCGGCTACCGGGTGACCGTCCTGCGCGACGGCTGCGCCGATGGCGACGCGGCGATGCACGACTTCTTCATGGACGCCGTGTTCCCCAGCCGGGGGTTCGAGGTCGTCACCTGCGCCGGCTGGCCAGAGGGACGGTAAGAGTGAGCGGCACGTTCCCGGAGCGGCTGCGCAGGGAGCGGAGCCGGCGGGAGCCGAGGACGCCGTGCTCTCCTCCTGGTGCTTCGATGCCAACCTCGGCGTCTTCGCCGCACTGCTCGGCCCGGACGATGCGGTCTTCAGCGACGCCCTCAACCACGCGAGCCTCATCGACGGCATCCGCCTGGCGCCCGCCCGGAGGTTCGTCTTCGCGCACGCGGACCACGAGATCTCAGAAGAGTGAGGCGCGCCCTGAGCTGGCTGTGGAGCCGCCGCCGGTGGGCCGCCGAAGCGGCCCACCGGATCTTTATCTGCCCTTGACCAGCGATAACGCGAGAGGAAGGAGGTCATCCCTACCCCTTGGTCGTACGTCCGCTCTCTCCGAAGGAGCCGTCGATGAGTGGCCCAAAGATGACCGTCCAGTTGGTCGAGACCGTGATCGAGGTGGCGCACCGCAGCGCAAGCGAGATTGCCACGGCCCGCAAACGCGTGGAGATGCACCTGCCCCAACTGCGCCTCGCGGCCCAACTCGGCTAGCGCAACCTCCAGGCTCCATCCATCCACGACGTCTGATCTATGCCGATCGCCCGGGACCACCAACTACAGCGCGGCGACACAACCGGCGCCAGCGCCCACTGCCCGCTCCTCCCTCGCTCTCTGATCTCTCGGTCGACCCCCGCACGCGCGGGGCCGGGTCCTCGGGCTGCAGGCGGTCGCGGTCCCCTCCGGACGATCCCCGCGAGCGCGGGGCCGAGCGTTCCGCGCGGCGGGCGTTCAGAGGCTGTCTTCAATCCCTGCACGGTCACTTGAGGAGTTGGAGCCTCAGGCGTTCTTTGGTGTGGTGAAGAGGTACTGGTCGGGGGCGGGGAGCCATTGGTTGTCCGGGTCGAAGGGCTGATAGTCGGCCTGTACGTGGCGGATGAGCAGGTCCAAGGCCGGGTGCTGGTTGGCGCGAGGGTAGAGCAGGGACCATGGGTAGACCGGGGTGGGGTCGACCAGTGGGATCCGGACGGTGTCCGGGTGCCAGGGCATCCGTGACCTCTCGCCGATGATGCTTGCGAGCGTGCTGGAGCCTACCTCCTGCACGAAATGTTCGTAGCCGAAGTCGGGTCCGGTGGTGTCGATCCGTATGCCGAAGACGCTGCCGAGGAAGCGGTGGTATTCGGCCCATTCGCTTCCTTCGGCGTTGCCGGGCATCCACACAGTGGCTCCGGAGAGCTGAGCCATTTCCACTTGCCGCAGGCCGGCCAGGGGGTGGTCGCGGCCGACCAGAAGATGCGCCGGTTCCAAGTAGGCCGGTAGGCGCATCAGTTGGTCTTCCAGGGCTTGGGTGACCCTGCAGAAGGCCACGTCCACGACTCCGCGGGTGAGGGCGTCGCGCGCGGACCGGAGTCCGTTGGAGGTGATGATCTCGATGTCCACGTCCGTGCAGGTGTCGTGGAATGCGCGGACCAGGTCGATGGCGGCCGTTCGGGTGTCCAGCACATCGATCCGGAGCGCGCGGCGCCGGCCGCTCAGCGTCGCCAGTGCCTGGTCGGCGGTGCCGACCAGGGCGCGCGCATGGGGAAGGAATGCCTTGCCGGCCTCGGTCAACTCGGCGCCGGTGCGCGAGCGGGCGAACAATTTCACTCCGGCGGCGGCTTCGAGGTTGGCGATGCGTTTGGAGATGGCCTGCTGGCTGATGCCCAGCCTGATCGCGGCCTCGCTGAAGTAGCGGTCCTCGGTGATGGCGACGAAAGCCCGCACCGCGCCCAGGTCCAGATCCGCCGCAGCTGCATGCACAACTGACGATTGTGATGATGCGGCGTGTTGGTTGTTGGACACCGCTGCTCGCCCTCCAGTCGAATGCTCGGGTTCGCGGATGAACCTACAACCGGAGGGCGTGGTCGTTGTGCGGTCGTTCGTGCATCTCCATGTGCACACCGAGTACAGCATGCTGGACGGCGCGGCCAAGATCGCGCCGTTGCTGGACGAGGTCGCCCGGCAGCGGATGCCCGCGGTGGCGATGAGCGACCACGGCAATGTGCACGGGGCCTACGAGTTCTTCCACGCGGCGGCCAAAGCCGGTGTCAAGCCGATCATCGGCACCGAGGCCTACGTCGCGCCGGCATCGCGGTTCCACAAGCAGGCGGTGTACTGGAGCGAGGACCTCGCGCTGCGCCGGTCCGATGATGAGACCGGGGAGGGCGGTGACGTGTCGGGCCGCGGCCTGTACACGCACATGACGATGTGGGCGGCGGACGCCGCCGGGTTGCGGAACCTGTTCCGCCTCCAGTCGCGCGCGTGGCTGGAAGGCCACGTCCAAAAATACCCGCGGATGGACGACGAGCTGCTCGCCGAGCACGGTGCGGGCATCATCGCCACGACCGGCTGCCCGTCCGGCGCGGTGCAGACCCGGCTCCGCCTGGGCCAGTACGAGGAGGCCGTCGAGACCGCCGCGCGCTACCAGGACATCTTCGGCAAGGACGACTACTTCCTGGAGCTGATGGACCACGGCTTGGCCATCGAGCGGCGCGTCCGCGACGACCCGCTGCGACTCGGCAAGCAATTGGACCTCCCGCCCCTGGCGACCAACGACTCGCACTATGTGACCGAGGACCAGGCCGCGGCGCACGACGCGCTGCTGTGCATCGGCACCGGCAAGCGGCTCGCCGACCAGAACCGGTTCCGGTTCTCAGGGTCGGGCTACTTCGTCAAGAGCGCCCCCGACATGCGGGCGTTGTGGGACGGCGAGGTGCCCGGGGCGTGCGACAACACGCTGCTGATCGCCGAACGCGTCGGCGACTACGCGGAGGTCTTCGCCCACCGCGACCTGATGCCCGAGTTCCCCGTCCCCGAGGGGGAGAGTGAATCGTCGTGGCTGCGCAAGGAGACCCTGGCGGGGGCCAGGCGCCGCTACGGCGGTGACCTGCCGCAGGACGTTCTGGACCGCGTCGACTACGAGCTGTCGGTGATCGACGGGATGGGGTTCCCGGGCTACTTCCTGGTGGTCGCCGACATCTGCCGGCACGCCCGCGCCAGCGGGATCGGTCTCGGCCCGGGGCGCGGGTCGGCGACCGGGTCGATGGTGGCGTACTGCACGGGGATCACCGAACTGGACCCGATCGAGCACGGGCTGATCTTCGAGCGGTTCCTCAACCCCGAGCGCATCACGATGCCCGATGTCGACCTCGACCTCGACGACCGCCGCCGCGACGAGATGATCGACTACGTCACCGCGAAATACGGCGGCGACCGGGTGTGCCAGATCGTCACCTTCGGCACGATCAAGGCCAAGGCCGCGGTGAAGGACGCCTGCCGGGTACTGGGCTATCCCTACGCTCTCGGCGACCGGATCACCAAGGCGTTCCCGGCCGCCGCCGGCGGCAAGGAGATCCCCCTGGCCGCCGTCCACGACCCCGGCCATCCCCGCCACGGTGAGGCCACCGAACTGCGGAAGATGTACACCGAGGAACCCGATGTGAAGCGGGTCATCGACACCGCCATGGGCGTCGAGGGCCTGACCCGCGGCACCGGCGTCCACGCCGCCGGGGTGATCTTGTCGTCCGACCCGCTGATCGACGTGCTGCCCCTGGTCAAACCCAAGCAGGACGGTCCGGTCATCACCGGGTTCCCCTTCACCCAGGCCGAGGAGATGGGCCTGCTGAAGATGGACTTCCTCGGGCTGCGCAACCTCACCGTCATCAACGACGCGATCGCCGGCGTCAAGGCCAACAAGGGCATCGACATCGACATCCTCAAGGTCCCGCTCGACGACACCCGAACCTACGAACTGCTCGCCCGCGGCGACACCCTCGGGGTCTTCCAGCTCGACGGTGGCGGAATGCGGACCCTGCTGCGGCTGATGCGCCCCACCGAGTTCACCGACATCGCAGCGGTCTCCGCCCTGTACCGGCCGGGACCGATGGAGATGAACGCCCACACGAACTACGCGCTGCGCAAGACCGGCCGGCAGAAGGTCGAACCGATCCACCCCGAACTCAAAGACGCGCTGGAACCCATCCTGGGCGACACCTACCACCTGGTGGTCTTCCAGGAACAGGTCATGGCGATCGCCCAGCAACTCGCCGGATACTCCCTCGGCGGCGCCGACATGCTGCGCCGCGCGATGGGCAAGAAGAAGAAAGAGGTCCTGGACGCCGAATGGGGCAGGTTCTCCACCGGCATGCGGGACCGCGGCTTCTCCGACGAGGCGATCAAAGCCGTCTGGGACGTGCTGGTCCCCTTCTCCGGATACGGCTTCAACAAATCCCATACCGCCGGCTACGGCGTCGTCTCGTACTGGACGGCCTACCTCAAGGCCAACCACCCCGCCGAGTACCTCGCCGCCCTGCTCACCTCGGTCGGCGATGACAAGGACAAGATGGCGGTGTACCTGGCAGACTGCCGCCGCCTGGGCATCAAGGTACTGCCACCCGACGTCAACCAGAGCGATCTGAACTTCACCGCCGTCGGGCACGACATCCGCTTCGGCCTGGGCGCGATCCGCAACGTCGGCGCAGGCGTCGTCGAGGCCATCGTCGGCGCCCGGCGGAAAGACGGCGACTACACCGGCTTCAACGACTTCCTGGCCAAGGTCCCGCAGAGCGTCTGCAACAAGCGCGTCATCGAATCGCTCGCCAAGGCCGGCGCCTTCGACGGCCTCGGCCACCGCCGCAAGGGCCTGGTCATGGTCCACGAACAGGCCGTCGACGCGGTCATCGACCTCAAACGCAACGCCGCCCGCGGTCAGGACCCCCTCTTCGGCACCTCCACCGAAGCCACCGAGACCCTCACGGTCGAGGTCCCCGAGCAGGAATGGGACACCGGCACCCTGCTGACCTTCGAACGCGAAATGCTCGGCCTGTACGTCTCGTCCCACCCCCTGGACGGCGCCGAACCAGTCCTCGAGGCCAACCGCGACACCACGATCGCCGACCTGCTGGCCTCCCCTCGCGCCGACGCGAAGGTCCAGGTCGCCGGAATCGTCTCCGGCCTGCAACGCAAGGTCACCAAGCAAGGCAACCCGTGGGCGATCGTCACCCTCGAAGACCATGACGCCGCCGTGGAATGCCTCATCTTCCCCAAGACCTACACCCTCTACGGGCAGACCCTGGCCGAAGACCGCGTCATCTCCGTACGCGGCCGGACCAATGTCCGGGACGAGACGCTCAGCGTCTACGGCGAGGACATCACCACCCTCGACCTCTCCCAGGCGGCCACCGAGCCGCCCGTCGTCATCCACGTCCACGAAGACCGGCTGAACCCCCGACTCGTCCAAGAACTCAAACAGACCCTCGCCACCCACCCCGGGCGCACACCCGTTCACCTGCTCCTGCACCGCCATGGCCCCAAGAGCGTCCTCTTCGATCTGCGTCCCTTCCAGGTCACCCCGGGCCCGGCCTTCTTCGGTGAGATCAAAGCCCTGCTCGGCCCTGCCTCTCACTCGTAGAGCGATCTCGAACCGCGGGCCAAGCGGCGGGGCATCAACGTGATCGCAGCCCAGGTGATGTGAGCTTCAGAATGCTGCGGAAGTCGTTCGTAGTCGCGGACATCGCGGCGCGCTCACACGATCCACGAGAACGTACGCTCGACGACCCAGCGACGGGGCACGACGACGAATCCACTTGCTCCGGCTGGACGGGACACGATCATCAAGGTCAGGTTGAGGAAGGAGCCGGCCCAGGCGACAAAGGTTCCGGCGTAGGCCCGGTCGGCCCAGGCGCAGGCCAGTTCCGGCTGGCCAGGCGGAGCCGGGCCAGGAGTTCGCGTGCCGCGTCGCGGTCGGTGCGCTCGGCGGAGGTGACCATCACCATCACCCGCGGGACCGCCTGCCGCATACGGATCACCCAGCGTGAATGCCGCGACCAGCACGCCGAACTGCAGAACACCGCATCCTTACGGGCGCGCGTCGGCAATGGCTCCCCGCACCCTGGGCACAACCTCTGCAGCGCGCGCAGGCGGTAGGTGCCCATCGCCGGACGATCCCCGCGTATGCGGCAATGATTCGCTACAGGACCGGGCCGGGGACCGAATCCCGACACTCGGGCGCACCTTCGGTTAAGCCGCTGTCATGGCCGGAAACGGCCAGCTCCGCGAGGGCGGCCGCGGCGTGCGTGGCGGGCCGGTGACGGTCCGCCGTTTCGCCGCGCTCCTGATGCCCGTCGCCCCCGCGCCCGTGAGACGGAGATCACCGCCAAACGCGCTTGACCCCATGCGGCCACGCCGGGGGCGTTTTCCGGCCGGACCGGCGGGCACGGCCGCGCCGGCCCGGCCCGCGCGGCCTACCGTCGAAGGGTACGCCGCCCCACGATTGGTGAAGCGCCCATGACGCCGTCCCGCCCGCCGTCCCGCACGCGCCGCCGCACCGCTCCCGTCCGGTCCGGGTTCCAGGCCGGGACGGCGCGGCCATGACCCTGCGCGCCGTGAGCACCGAGGCCCCGGCGGCCGGGCCGTCACCCGCCCGGTCGTCCGGGCCCGCCGGGACGACCGCCGTCCCGGCGTCCGGCGGTACCGCGCTCGCCCTGCACCGGCCCGCCTCGTCCCGCGTGCACGACCACCTCCTCGGCGGCAAGGACAACTACGCCGCCGACCGCGACCTCGCCCGCCAGGTCCTGGACGTCCTGCCGCAGGCGGCGGACGCCGCCCGCGACGGCCGGGCGTTCCTCGCCCGCGCGGTCCGCGCCTGCGCCGAGCGCGGCATCCGGCAGTTCCTCGACCTCGGCTGCGGCCTGCCCGCCGGCGACAACCTGCACCAGATGGCCGCGCGGCACGCGGCCGGCCCCCGCGTCGTCTACGTCGACGCCGACCCGCTGGTGATCGCGCACGCCCGCGCGCTGCTGGTCGAGGGCGGCAACATCGCCGCGCTCCACGCCGACCTGCGCGACCCGGCCGCGATCCTGGCCGCCCCGCAGGTGCGGCGGCTGATCGACCCGGCCGAGCCGGTGGCGCTGGTGTTCTCCTCCGTCCTGCACCTCCTCCCGGACCCGCTCGTCCCGCTCGCCGCGCTCGGCGCCGCGGCGCCGCCGGGCAGCGCGCTCGTCGTCTCGCACGCCACCGCCGACCACGCGCCGGCGGCGGTCGCCGAGGCGGCCCGGCGGTACGCGGCGGCGGGCGCCGGCCCGCTGCTGCCCCGCGGCGTCCGCGAGATCGAGCGGCTGTTCGGGCCGTTCACGCCGCTTCCCCCCGGCCTCGTGCCCGCCGGGCGGTGGCGCGCCGGGACCCCGCCCTCGGCGGACGGAGCGGCGATCCTGTACGCGGGCGTCGGTGTCCGCTCCTAGCCCCGGACGGCGGGTTCCGGGGCCGGTTCCCCGACACGCGGCGTTCAGGTGATGTTCAGGGGGTCTGCGGAGAACGCGGAGGCGCGGCCCCTAGGGTGGCCCGGATGCCGACGAACACTCTCACCACGGAAACGAAGGCGAACGGCGCGCCGGCGGCCACGGCGTCCCGGATGGGCTGGCTGGACGCCCTGCGGGGCCTGGCCGCGTTAGTGGTGGTGTTCGAGCACTCCCTGGACGTGCTGCTCCCCGAGGTCCGCCGGAACGTGAGCCCGTGGTTCGACTTCGGGCGGTACGGGGTCTTCCTGTTCTTCCTGATCAGCGGTTACGTCGTGCCGTTCTCGCTGGTCCGGCGGGGCAGCGTCCGCGCGTTCTGGGTCGGCCGGCTGTTCCGGCTCTACCCGGCCTGGTTCGTGTCCGTCGGGCTCATGCTCGCGCTCGGCGTGACCGGCGTGTCCTGGGGGTTGCCGAACGGGCTCGGCGACCGCCCGTGGATCTCCGCGATCGCGCACCTGACGATGCTGCAGGACCTGCTCGGCGTGCCGAACGTCGTCAACGTCTTCTGGACGCTGTCCTACGAGATGGTGTTCTACCTGCTCATCACGGCGATGTTCATCGCGGGTGTGAAGGGCGCGAGCGCCCGCGTCTCGCTCGGCTTCGGCGTGGCCGCCGCGATGCTCGGCGTCTCGCTGCCGTCCGGGCTGCTGGCCACCCACTGGCCGGGCGCGACCCCGATGGTCGCGGCGTTCGCCCTCGCGGCCGGCATCGCGGCCATGGTCAGCGGCCGTCCGGCGGTGCGCCGCGCGGGCGTCGCGATCGTCGCGGCGCTCGCGCTGACGCTGCTCGTCCTGGACAGCCGGATCGGCGGCGTCGAGAGCCTGTGCATCATCGCCACGATGTTCGCCGGGACGGCGGTGCGGGGCATCCAGGACGGCCGGATGCCGGCGAGGCCCGCCGCCGCGATGGTCGCCCTCGTCCCGGTCCTGACCCTGCTGGCGGGCCTGCGCCCGCCCACGACCTGGGCCGCGGACGGCTACTCCCAGTCGCTCGGCGTCGACTGGTCGATCGGCGTGGCCGCCGCCTGGCTGACCTTCCTCGGCGGCCTGGCCCTGCGGCACCGCCGGATGCCCCGGGCGCTGATGTGGCTCGGGCTCGTCAGCTACTCGGTCTACCTGCTGCACCCGGTGATCGTCCAGACGGTCTGGCGGGTCGCCGGGGAGCGCGACGCCATGCCGCTGGGGGTGCGGCTGGCCTGGGAGGGGGTGCTGCTGGCCGCCGTCCTCGTCGCCGCCGGCCTGGCGCACCGCTACGTCGAGCGCCCGGCGCAGCATCTCGGCCGCCGGCTGACCCGCCGCAGGCCCCGCGCGCCCGAGCCTCCCGCGGAGCCGCCTGCGCCGCTGCCCGAACCCGCCGTGTCCTAGCCGCCGGGGGGAGGGCCGGGACCGCCGGGGCACGTGATACGCATTACAGGAGGATTCCGACTATCTCCACCCCGACCCCCGTCTTCACCCCGAGTGCACCTGATGGTGACAGCGGTCACTTTCTTGCCTAGGGTGAGGCCGGTCCCCCCTCCGGAGGGAGGCTCCATGGTCAGTCCCCTGCCGAACGGACACCGGATGGCACAAGGGTCGATGCCCGCCGAGCTGCCCGACCTGCTGCGCCAGCACCTGCAGGCCGCCGTCGAGGAGATGGAGCGGGAGATCCGCGACCAGGTGCCCGAGTACGCCGGCGACGGCGGCGGCGCGTACGCCCTGCGGGTCGAGCGGACGGTCAGCGAGACGGTCGCGTTCTTCGTCGACTCCGTCGACCACCCGGACGCCGACGCGCGGCACCTGACCGAGCTGTACATGCGCCTCGGCGAGCAGGAGGCCCGGCAGGGGCGCGGGCTGGAGCCGCTGCAGAACGCGATGCGGGTGAGCAGCCAGATCGCCTGCCGCCGCTTCATCAAGGACGCCTACCGGCTCGGCTGGTCGCGGGAGACGCTGGGCCGGCTGACCGACTCGCTGTTCATGCTGGTGGCGCGCGTCGCCGACGCGGCGGCGCAGGGCTACGCCCGCGAGCAGGGGCAGCTGGCGACCGAGCGTGAGCAGCGCCGCGAGCGGCTGCGGGACGCGCTGGTCGCCGAGCCGTCGCCCGGGCACGAGGCGATCACCGAGCTGGCGGTCGCGGCGCGCTGGGACCCGCCGCGCAGCGTCGGGCTGGTCGCGCTGCCCGCCGGGGCGCCCGCAGGCGCGCGGATCCTGCCGCCGGCGGTGCTGGCCGCGTGGGACGCGCCCGTCCCGTTCCTGGTCGTCCCCGACCCGGAGGGGCCCGGGCAGGACCGGCTGTGGCCGGCGCTGCGCCGGCTCGGCACCGCCGCGATCGGGCCGACGGTGCCGCTCACGCAGGGCGCGGTGTCGCTGCGGTGGGCGCGGCACGCGCTGACGCTCGTCGAGCGGGGCCTGCTCCCCGGCGGGGAGCCGGTCCGGTGCGCCGAGCACATCGCCTCGCTGGCCACGCTGGCGGCGGAGGAGCTGGTCGGCGCGACCGCCGGGGCCGTGCTCGGCCCGCTGCTCGACCTGGCGCCGGCGCGCCGGCAGCCGCTCGCCGAGACGCTGCTGACCTACCTGCAGTCCGGCGACAACGCCGTGGTCGCGGCGGAGCGGCTGCACATCCACGAGCAGACCGTCCGGTACCGGCTGCGGCGCATCGCGGAGCTGACCGGCGGCCGGTTCACCGACCTCGACGGCCGGCTCGACGTGATGCTGATGCTGAGCTGGCTGGTGCGGTCCGGGCGCGCGGAGGAGCCCGCCTGACCCCTCCCGCCCGTCCTCCCGATCCCGCCCGCCGACCGCTCAGCGCCCGGCGGGCGGCTAGGTTCCGGCGAGGTGGTGGCCGAGGAACGCGAGCTGCGCCGGGAGGCGGGGACGCCAGAAGCCGCCGTCGTGGCATCCGCCGCCCATGGACCCCTCCGGATGGATACGCCCGCGCAGCTTGCGGACCATCGGCGCGAACGGGTCGCTCGTGCCGCAGTCGACGCGGATCGGGACGCCGTTCAGCGCGTCCAAGGAGTGGAAGACGTCGTTGCGGGCGAAGTCGGCGGCGCCGTCGAAGGACCGCGCGTTGGTGCGGCGCGCGTCCTCGTAGGAGGCGAACAGGGCCGGGGACGAGGCGACCACGGCGGCCGTCCGAGGGGCGCCCAGCCTGCGCGCCAGCACGAGCGCGCCGTAGCCGCCCATCGACCAGCCGATGGCCCCGATCCGGCCGGTGCGGGCGCCCTGCCCGCGCAGCCGCGGCAGCAGCTCGTCGACGATCATGCCGAGGGGGTCGTCGCCGTCCGCGCGGGCGTGCCAGTAGGTGTCGGGCCCGCCGTCGACGGCGACGATCGCGAACGGGGGGACGCCGCCGCGCGCGACCGCGTCCGGAAGGTAGCGGTCCAGCGCGAGGGACCGCACGGCGGACGCGCCGTCGCCGCCGCTGCCGTGCAGAGCCACGGCGACCGGGAGGCCGCGCAGGGACGTGGTCGCGGCGGGCAGGACGACGGTCGCGGTGACGTCCGTGCGGCGGCGCGCCGAACGCCAGGCGATCCGCCGGACGGCGGTGGACGCGGCGGGCGGCGCGGGGACGTCCCCGCACCTGCCGAGCGCCTCGGCGAGGCGGACCCTGCCGGGCAGGACGTCGTTCTCGACCAGGGCGTAACCGGTCCCGCCGGCCGCCGCGAAGGCGCCGAGCCCGCCGAGGCCGCCGATCAGCAGCGCGCGTCTGGAGATCACAGGAGTCCTTCCGGGAGGGGACCGACACCCGCTTGGACCTCCGAAAGGTCCGGAAGGTTCTGCGAAGATCGCATTTCGCGGCGGAGGAGGGCGGGAACCGTCCGAGTCAGGGCGCGGCGGGTTCGTCGGCGCGGCCCGGCGCGGACTGGGAGTGCGACAGGACGGTCACCCCGGCGGTGAGCAGGACCGCGCTCAGCGCCACCGCGGCGAACGCCGACAGCGACCGCGGCGGCTGCGTGTGGAAGGCGAAGACGGCCAGCACGTAGGACGCGACGGGGTTGGTCATCGTCATCGCGGTCATCGCGGCGGGCAGCGATCCGGCGGCGAACGCCTTCTGCTCCAGCACGAGGCCGAGCAGCGTGGACCCGGCGAGCGCGTACCCGGGCCAGTCGAGCGCCGTGGCGGCGACGCCGCGCTCGACCAGGTCGGCGGTGGTGAGCTTGATGAGCACGGCGGTCGCCGCGAACATCAGCCCGGAGCAGATCCCGAGCAGCACGGCCCGGACCGTCCCGCGGCGGATGTTCGCGGCGCGCGACAGCGCCAGCACGAACGGGACGGCGACCAGCCCGGCGAGGATCAGCCGGGGCCGGGACGGCTCGCCCTGCGAGGGGATCGCGCCGGGCACGGTGAACAGCACCGCCAGGCCCGCGGTGACGGCGATCCCGCCGACCACGTCGCCGCGGGCCGGGCGGCGGCCGAGCACGGCGGCGCCGAGCAGGATGGTGAACACCAGCTGGGTGACCAGCAGCGGCTGGACGAGCGCGGTGGAGCCCAGGTGCAGGGCGGCGGCCTGGCTCATGAACCCGCCGAGGTTCGAGGCCCAGCCCGCCAGCCACACCGGGTCGCGCAGCAGCGCGCCGATCAGCTGGACGGCGGGGACGCGGCCCTTGCCCTCCCCCACGGCGCGGCGCGCCGCCCGGTACTGCAGCGCGGCGGCCCCCGCGAACAGCAGCGCCGCCAGCACGCTGAACGCGGCCGACCACGCCATCAAGGCGTTCCGGTCTGCGCGCCGCTGCGGCCGGGATCGGCGTCGACGCCCAACTCGGCCGCGAGCTTCTCGAACGCCCGCAGCAGGCCGCCGGCGAACCGGTCCGCGCCGGGCAGCGCCCGCGTGTCGGCGGTCACGGAGACGTGCAGCGCCCCGCCCCGGCTCAGCGCGCCGACCGCTATCGGGACGCCGCCGGCGGGCGTCAGGATCGGGTGGAGGGCGCCGAGCGGCGCGCCGGCCAGCGCCAGCGGGCCGGAGGGGCCGCGCAGGTTCGCGACGACGGCGCCAGCGAACGGGGCCGGACCGGCGGGCGGACCGGGCCGCTCCCCGGCCGTCCGGCGCATGTCCGCGAGCCGTTCCCGTAAGGGGCGGCCGTCGACGGGGACGTCCAGTCGGCGAGGCCCGCCGGGGCCGTCGAGCGCGGCGGCGGGTCTCGGGGCCGTCCCGGGCGGCTCCGGGACGGCGACGCGCAGCGTCCACGCGCCCGGCGGCGCGGCGCTCTTCTCCGCGGCGGCCTCGGCGGCGGCGTCGCCGGTCAGGGCGGCCAGCAGGCCGGTGACCCGGACGCCGGCGGCGCGGGCGACCTCGCGGACCCGGTCCAGCGGCAGCGTGGCGGTCCCGAAAACGTGCCGGGGGACGGCCGGACCGGTGATCGCGGGGGGTTCCGCGAGGGCGGGCGGCGCGGGCGCCGGCAGCACCGCGGCCCGGCCGGGCGCGGGGGCGTCCCCGGCCGGGTCGAGGATGCCGCGCAGCACGTCGAAGGGGCCGCCGCCGTCCACGAGGGCGCGGTGGAGCAGGACGACCACGGCGTCCGGTGCGGTCCCGCCGCCGCGGACCAGGTGGAGCCGCCATGGCGGGCGGCCGGCGCCGAACGGTTCCGCGACCAGCCGCGCGACCAGGGCGTCCCGGGCGCGGCGGTCGCCCGGCGCGGGCAGCGCGGACTCCCGGACGTGCCAGGCCAGGTCGATCTCGCCGGCGTCCTCCCAGCGCGCCCGTCCCGCCGGGCCGGGCCGCCGGAGCCGGCGGGTGAGGCGCGGCAGGTCCGGGAGCCGCTCGGCCAGCAGCGCGCGCACACGCACGGCCGTCGGGCCGGGCCCGCTGAACTCCGCGACGCCCCCGACGACCTGCGGCGCCTCCGCGCTCTCGCCGGACGGGGACGACGCGCCGGCCGCGCCCCGCCGCCGCACGAGCCTCGCGCGCAGCGCCTCGGCGCCCGCCGCGGCCGGGATCAGCAGCAGGCCGCCCGGGATGTCCACCACGTAGTGCGCGGCGGTCGCGACGATCACCAGGCCGGTGACCACCAGGTGCAGGGCGCACAGCCAGGCGACGACGGCGCCGCAGCGGGCGCGGACGGCGGTGGCGCCGATCCACGCCACCCAGCCGATGTGCAGGCTGGGCATCGCCGCGTACGGGTTGGCGCCCGCCGAGACCGCGCCGGTCCCCCAGGTGGCGGGCGGGTGGTGCAGCGCGATGATGTCGGTGTACCCCTCGCCGGGCAGCAGCCGCGGCGGGGTCGAGGGCCACACCGCGAAGCAGCAGATCGCGATCAGCGTGATCCAGATCAGCGTGTTGCGGGCCCACGGGTAGGCCGGGCTCCGCCGCCACCACAGGTAGCCGAGGAACCCGAAGGTGGCGAGCACGTACGTCGTCGCGTACTCCCACGCGGCCAGCGCGCCGAGCCACCCGTGCCGGACCAGCACGCCGTTGAGCCCGTGCCCGGCGTCCAGGTGCGCCCAGCGCTCCAGCTCCAGCAGCGACCGGCCGTGGGCGTCGCTGACGGCCCGGTCCCCCGCGAACGCGTGCGTGAACGCCAGGTACACCGCCAGCACGACCAGCCCCGCGGCGATCTCGCGCGCGCCCGACGCCGCGCGCCCGCGCCCCTGCCCGCGCGCGCCGGGCGGGGCCGCCTCGCCCCGGGTCACGCCGCTCCTCCCGCCTCGCCCATCGCACCACCCCCTCCGATCATCCTCCCCACGATCGATCGCGACGACCACGCCCGGGGTGGCCGATCGCCGCCTTTTCCACGGCGGAGCCCCACAAAACCGCTTCGACCAGTGCGTTTCGGTGAAGTCGATGGCCGGGCGCAAGCCGATGATCTACGTTGGGAGCCCCCGGGCGGGACGCGCCCGCCGACCGGAAGGGCCGCAGCCGTGACCGACACCCCGACCCCGGAGGAGACGGCGCCGGAGGGGGTCGATCCGCACGTGCCGGCGGCCCCGCGGATCTGGAACCACTGGCTCGGCGGCAAGGACAACTACGCCGCCGACCGCCGCGTCGGCGACCAGATGGCCGAGCTGTACCCGAGCATCGTCCGGCTGGCCAGGGCCGACCGGGAGTTCCTCGGCCGGGCCGTCCGGTACCTGGTGGCCGAGGAGGGCGTCCGGCAGTTCCTCGACATCGGCACCGGCCTGCCCACCGCCGGCAACACCCACCAGATCGCGCAGGAGCTCGCCCCCGAGTCGCGGATCGTGTACGTCGACAACGACCCGCTGGTGCTGGCCCACGCCCGCGCGCTGCTGACCAGCACGCCCGAGGGCGCCACCGCCTACATCGACGCCGACCTGCACGACCCGGAGCGGATCCTGGCCGAGGCGGCGCGGACGCTGGACCTCTCCCGCCCGTTCGCGGTCCTGCTGCTCGGCGTCCTGATCTACATCGACGACACGCCGGCCGCGTACTCGATCGTCCGGACGCTGAAGGACGCCCTGCCCCCGGGCGGCCACCTCGTCATCGCGCACAGCACCAGCGAGGTGCACGGCGCGGCGACGGAGGAGGTCGTGCGGCTGCGCAACGAGCGCGTCAAGCCGCCGATGACGCTGCGCAGCGGCGCGGAGATCGCCCGCTTCTTCGACGGCCTCGACCTGCTGGAGCCCGGCGTGGTCCCGTGCAACCGCTGGCGCCCGCACCCCGCGGGCGCGCACGGCGAGGACGTCGACGAGTTCGCCGGCGTCGCCCGCAAGCCCTGGCCCGGCCGCGCGGCGGACCGCCAGGCGAGCAGGCCGTCAGGTGAGCGGGCCGCCGGGTGAGCAGGCCGCCGGGTGAGCAGGCCGCCGGGTGAGCAGGCCGCCGGGTGAGCAGGCCGTCAGGTGAGCGGGCCGCCGGGTGAGCGGGGCGTCAGGCGAGCGGCATGCGGAGGCCGACGGTGCCGCGCAGGTCGAGCCAGGCCGTCCCGTTCCCGATGACGAGGCGCAGGACGACGTGCTCGCATCCCGGACACCGGGCGACGGCGCCCGGGGCGTGCGAGTAGACGCGCAGGCCGGGCAGCGGGCCCGCCAGCCCGCACGCGGTGCACCGCACCGCCGCCCTCGTGACGTCCACGCCGAACACCTCGCTCAGCGGCCCGGCGAGCGCGTTGCCGTCCTGGTACGCGCCGGCGTCCTCGTAGACGACGGCGTCCGCGCCCGCCTCCGTTCCGTCCGCTCCCATGTCAGCCTCCGCTCGGCCCGAAACGCTCGGTCCTGATCCTGCGCGGGTCGTGCCCCAGCGCGACCAGCAGATCGGCCGCCGCCTCCACGAACCCCGTCGGCCCGCACACGAAGCAGGCCGGGTCGAACTCCGGCGGCCACGCCCATGCGGCGAGGTCGCCCTTCGCCAGCCGGCCCGGCGGCCGCGGCCAGCCGTCCGGCGCGGCGCGCGTGTACAGCGGGAAGACCTCCACGCCCGGGTCGGGGCGCCGCAGCTCGGCGGCGTACCACCGCTCGTCCGGCGTCCGCGCGGAGTACACCAGCCGGAACGGGACGTGCGAGCCCTCCGCCCGCCGGGCCCGCACCATCGCCATCAGCGGCGCCACGCCCGCCCCGCCCGCGACGAGCGCGACGGGCGCCGGGTCGTCCGGGCGCCACACGAACCAGCCGCCCACCGGCCCGCGGATCTCGACGGGGTCGCCGACCGAGAAGACCTCGGTCAGGTACGGCGACACCTCGCCGTCCGGGACGTTCTGCACGGTCAGCTCGACGCGGTCGCCGTCCGCCGGCGCCGCGAGCGAGTAGCTGCGCTGCGTGCTGTACCCGTCGGCCGCGGTGAGCCGGACGTCGACGTGCTGGCCCGCGAGGTGGCCGGGCCATCCGGGGACGTCCAGCACGAGCGTCCGCGCGGTGGGCGTCTCGTCGCGGGTCTCCGCGAGCCGCGCCACCCGCCACCGGAGCCGGCTCAG
The DNA here is from genome assembly GCF_014706005.1 of Actinomadura sp. RB99. Taxonomy (NCBI): domain Bacteria; kingdom Bacillati; phylum Actinomycetota; class Actinomycetes; order Streptosporangiales; family Thermomonosporaceae; genus Actinomadura; species Actinomadura sp. RB99. The sequence continues at coordinate 119,945 of NZ_JABMCA010000006.1, forward strand.
TCCCCCTGGTACCGCTGTTCCAGCCATGGGTCCCCGTAGTCGTGGTAGCCGGCCGTCTCCCAGAAACCGGGCTCGTCCTGGGTGAGCAGGTCGAGGCCGCGGACCCACTTGGCCGACTTCCAGAAGTACAAGTGCGGCACCAGCAGCCGCACCGGGCCGCCGTGCTCGGGATGCAGGTCCTCGTCGTCGAAGCGGTAGGCCAGCCATGCCTGCCCGTCCAGCAGGTCCTGGAGGGGCAGGTTGGTGGTGTAGCCGCCGTAGGAGCGGGCGAGCGCGTAGTCCGCGGTCGTCTCCACGTCTTCGAGGAGGACGTCCAGGGACACGCCCGTCCAGGACGTGCCGAGCTTGGACCACTTGGTCACGCAGTGGATGTCGACCGTCGGGTTCTCCGACGGGAGCGCCAGGAACTCCTCCCACGTCCAGCGGCGCCGCTCGCCCGTCTCGGTGGTGACGACGAACTCCCACTCGTCCGTGTCGACGCGGGGCGTCGGCCCGGCAGACAGGACCGGGAAGTCGTCGGTGAGGTACTGGCCGGGCGGCAGCTTCACGTCCCCCTGCCGCCGCCTGCCGTGGAATCCGGGCGAGACGATGCCCATCCCCCGCTCCTGTTCGTCCGGACGGCCCGTGCGCCGGGATCCTTCCCCCGCCGGGAGGGATCCATCCCTAGGCGGCGCGAAGTTCGAGCCGGGAGCCGACCGCGTTCGGGACGAACGCCTCCGGGAGGCGCGCGGCGAGCGCGTGGGCGGCGCGCCAGCCGGTGCAGTGCGCCGGGACGACCACCGCCGGGTCCAGGCCGGCGAGCGCGCCGACGGTCGGCTCGATGATCGGCTCGAACGCGGGGCCGCTCAGGTGGAACCCGCCGACGACGGCCGCCACCCGCGGCTCCCCGGTGAGGCGGCGGGCGTGCCGGACGATGTTGACGATCCCCGCGTGCCCGCAGCCGGTGAGGACGACCAGGCCGTGCCCGCGGACGTTCAGCACGAGCGCCTGGTCGTCCCGGACGAGCGGGTCGGGCGCCCAGGCGCCGTCCGTGAGCGCCTCGTGGTAGGCGGGCATGCCGCGCTCGAACGGCGTGACGCGGTCGATCTCACCGGTGATCAGGACGGACCCGCCGAACAGCAGCGACGGCTGCGCCCGCTCGACGATCTCGAAGCCGGCGCCGGCGAGGGCGCGGCGGCTCGGCGCGGCCAGCCGCAGCGGCTCGGCGCCGGGTACGTTCATCCGGCGGCCCGTCCATACGCCGGGATGGACGACGAGCGGGGTGTTCGCGGCGCCGACCGCGCGGATCAGCCCGTCCAGGCCGGTGACGTGGTCGGCGTGGCCGTGGCTGAGCACGACCGTCTCGACCGAGGCGGGGTCGACGCCGAGCCGCCGCATGTTGCCGACGAGGCCGTCCGGGGTCATGCCCGCGTCGAACAGCAAGCGGTGCTCGCGACCGTTCCGCACCACGGTGACCAGCATCGAGAAGCCGTGCTCGGCGAGCGGGACGTCGTAGGACTCCCCCGTGTCCAGCACCCCGGCGGGCAGGCGCCGGCCCGCGGCGGCCTGCCGCATCCCGGTGCGCCGCACCGGCCCCTGGTCGGCGAGCAGCAGGTCGCTCTGGTTGTCGATGAGCGTCGTGAGCGTGACGGCGTCGACCGGTTCGAGCGGCACCCGGTCGGGCGTCTCGCGGGCGGGGTCGGGCCGCGGCGCGGCGAAGGCGACCTCGCCCGGATCGGCGACCGGCTCGTAGCACATGGGTCCTCCCGTCCCGCGCCCTCCCGGACACGATCATGATTCCACGGGCGACCCGGCCGGGGCGCGCGGCCCGCGAAGATCGCGAACGGGCGGCGCGCGGCCGCCCGGACCGCTAGGCTGCGCTGCGGCAAGGCCGTAGCGCAGAGGTCGTCGCGCCTTACAGCGGGCTGGAGGACGTCGGTTCGAATCCGACCGGCCTTGCCACCCCCCGCCCCCCGGTGCGCCGTGCCGGGGCCGCGGGGCACGGCGCGCGGGAACGGGGGACGCGGTGACGGTGATCGACACGCGGACCGCCCCGCGCGCGCTCCGGCCGGACGAGGCGTCGCGCCTGCGGCGGATCCGCCGCTACGCGGTCCCCCGCTGGATGATCGAGCGGGCCGCCGAGCGGCGGCTCGCGGGCGACTGGCGCGGGGCGTGCGCGGCGGCGAACGTGGACGTGGACTTCGACCTCGCGGACGTCGCGCGCGAGCACGGCCGCGAGGTCGCCGACGCGCTGGAGGACGACCTCCGGCACCTCGCGCCCGACCTGCTGCGCTGGCACGCGCCGCGCGTCGGCCGGGGACGGACGACGCTGGTCCCCGACCAGGCCCTCGTGCTGTCCGCCGACCCGGACGATCCCCGCCGCACCCTGCACGTCACGACGCCGCGGCAGCTCGTCCACGGGCCGCAGCGGCTCACCCTCCGGTTCGGCTCGATCTCGACCGACACCGGCTGGACGTACCTGAACACCGACCTGCCCTACCTGTCGGTGTGGCACAACCTGCAGCACCAGTGGGACACCGCACGCCACCTGTGGGACGTCCGCCGCACCGATGAGCTGCGGGAGCGCTGCGGCGGCGACGGCACCCGCGCGCCGTTCCTGGAGCCGGACGGGACGCCCCGGACGCCCGGCCTGCTCCCGTCCGCCGCCCCCGGCGGGGACGACCCGGTCGCGCGCGCCGAGCGGGCGATCCTGCTGCACGAGGCCGGCGACGTGCTGGGCGCCTTCGCCGCGGCGGGGATCGCCGTCGACGAGACGGGCGTCGAGCTGGAGGAGTACCTCGGCGGCGGGGTCGTCGAGACCGCCGGCGTCCTCGCGCGGCTGCCGCTGGCCCCCGCGCGGCTCGCGGACGAGGTCCGGCGGCTGTCGGAGCACGGGCACGGCGACGCGTACTGGATCCCCGCGAACCAGCACGTGGGGGTCGTCCTGCGCCGCGCGGACGGCGGGCTCGGCGTGGAGCTGGCGCCCCGGGACGACCTCGGCGGGGGGACGCCGGTGCTCCCGGACGCGGCGTGGCGGATGGCGCCGGACGTCGAGGCGCTGCGGCACGGCGTCGTCCCGGCCGAGGAGCTGCACCCGCTCGTCCGCGCCGCGCTCGCGCCGGCCCGCGCGTTCACCGGTCCCGGCGGCCCGCCCGGACCGGACCGCCCCGGCCCGGTCCGCATCCGGTGCCGCGGCGAGTGGCACGAGGTCGCCTTCCGCGACGGCGCCCTGCGGATGCCGCACGGCGAGGGCGAGCGGCGGCGCGAGCAGGCGCTGCTCGCGCTGGGCGGCGCGGTCGGCGGCTGCGAGGCCGCCGACCGGGGGTGGCGGGCGGGCGGCCGCCTGCCGAAGGCGCTGGACGCCCAGCGGCGCGAGCTGCTCGCGCGGGTCCAGCACGGCGACACCCCCGGCGTGCTCGCCCTCCTGGACGCCGGGGTCGACCCGCGCGTCCGGGACGCGCGGGGCCGGACGCTGCTGCACGCGCTGCCGATGCTGGACTGGGAGCCGCTGCTGCCCCGGCTGCTGCCCGTCCTCGACCTGGAGGCCCGCGACGGCTGCGGGCGGACGCCGCTGCACGTGGTGGTGTTCGAGGAGGGCCCGCCCGCGCTCGTCCGCGCCCTGCTGGACGCCGGGGCGCGGATCGACGTGCAGGACGAGGACGAGATCTCCCTGCTGCGCGTCATCGGCTGGCGCCGCTCCGACCTCGGGTTCCTGGAGAAGCGGATCCGGGACGAGCATCCGGAGATCGACGACTGGTGAGGGCCCGCCGCCGTCCCGCCGGTCGGAACTCGCTCGACTTCTCCCCGAGGCCATTTGTACATACCGACTGGTCGGATTCTTTTGAAGATAGAATCGGGGGGCGGCGCCGTCGACAGCCGGTTTCACCCGCCTCGACGACGGCCGTTCTTGGACCGGGTTCCCGCCCGGTAGGCTGACGGCTGATCAGGGGCGGCGGCGCGGGGGCGGCCGCGGACGGAGGTGGAGAGTCGTGACACAGGCCTCGGTGGGGCGGCTCTCCGACGACGTGCCCCTTCCCGACCGGCTGCTCGCCGTCGCCACCCGGCTGTTCGCCGAGAGGGGCTTCGAGGGCACCTCGGTCCAGGAGATCGTCAACGCCGCCGGCGTCACCAAAGGCGCCATGTACCACTATTTCGGCTCCAAGGACGATCTCCTCTACGAGATCTACCACCGGCTCCTCGGCCTGCAGATGCGCCGGCTGGAGCAGATCGCCGACGGCCCCGGCAGCGCCGAGGAGCGGCTGCGCGCCGCCGCCCTCGACGTCCTGGAGACCTCGTTCCTCTACCTGGACGACTTCACCGTCTTCTTCCGCTCCACCCACCTGCTCCCCCGCGACCGCCGCGAGGCCGTCCGCGCGGAACGGCGCCGCTACCAGGAGCGGTTCCGCGACCTGGTCGAGGAGGGCCAGCGCGAGGGGTCCTTCCGCACGAGCATGCCCGCCGACATCGCCGCCCTCTTCTTCTTCGGCACCGTCCACCAGATCGGCACCTGGTACCACCCGGGAGGCCGCCTCAAGACCCGCACCATCGCCGAGCACTACGTCGACCTGTTCCTGAACGGGCTGAAGGAGCACTAGGGGTCTTCTGTTTTCTCCCAGGGGGCGACCCCCTGGAACCCCGTCGCGGTTGACAGGCTGTTTCCCGCTCCGCTGGCGCTCCGCGCGAAACAGCCTGTCAACCGTCGGGCAGGCCCGCTGCGCTCGCCGGCGCTCGCTCCGCGCGCCTGCCCGTGGTGGCGGCCGAGGTCCGGTCTTCCGTTCGTTCGTGCAGCCGGGTCCAGGGTCCGTCAGCGCTCGATGTGCTCGATCTTCAGGTCGGCGCTCCTGTGGCGGGCGCGGAGGGGCTTCTTGTCGAACTTGCCGACGGTCGTCTTGGGGATCTCGTCCATGAACGTCCAGTACTCGGGGACCTGCCAGCGGGCCACCCGGGCGGCGAGGTGGTCGGCCAGCTCGGCGGCGGTCGCGGCGGCGTCCGGGCGGAGCACGACGCAGGCGAGCGGCCGCTCGTCCCAGCGCGGGTCGGGGATGCCGATCACGGCGGCCTCCGCGACCGCCGGGTGCCCCATCAGGAGGTTCTCAAGCTCGACCGAGGAGATCCACTCGCCGCCCGACTTGATGACGTCCTTGGCGCGGTCGGTGATCTGGTAGAAGCCGCGGTCGTCGATCGTGCCGATGTCGCCGGTGCGCAGCCAGCCGTCGTCGAACTTCTCCGGCGCCGGGTCGCGGTGGTAGGAGCCGGTGATCCACGGGCCGCGGACCTCGATCTCGCCGACGGACTCCCCGTCCCACGGCAGCTCGCGGCCGGCGTCGTCGACGATCCGCATCTCGACGCCGGCGGCGACGCGGCCGGACTTCAGCCGCCAGTCCATCTCCTCGGGCGTGCCGGGTTCCACCTCGGGCGGCGGGAACGCCATGCCGCCGAGCGGGCTGGTCTCGGTCATGCCCCAGCCCTGGATGATGCGCAGCCCGTACCGCTCCTCGAACGCCTCCAGCAGCGAGCGGGGCGCGGCGGCGCCGCCGGACGTCCCGGCGCGCAGCGACGACAGGTCCAGCTCGTGCTGCTCGCCGTAGGAGAGGATGCCGTTCCAGATGGTGGGGACGGCGGAGGCGAGCGTGCTGCGCTCCCGGGCGACGAACTCGGTGAGGTGCTGCGGCTGCATGAACGGGCCGGGCATGTGCAGCGTCGCGCCGGACAGGAACGCCCCGTACGGCAGGCCCCAGGCGTTGACGTGGAACATCGGGACGATCGTCAGCACCCGGTCGGCCTCGGTGATGCCGACCAGCGACGCCGACTGCACGGCCATCGCGTGCAGGAACGTCGAGCGGTGCGAGTAGACGACGCCCTTCGGGTCGCCGGTGGTGCCGCTGGTGTAGCACATGGACGCGGCGGACCGCTCGTCCACCTCGGGCCACTCGTAGCCGGGCTCCTCGGCGGCGAGCAGCTCGCGGTACCGCAGGACGGGGGCGCCGTTGCGGTTGGCCTCGAGCGGCGCGCCGTCGCCGTCGCCGACGATGACGAACGCCTCGACGGCGGGCAGCTCGTCCACCACCCGGGCGAGCAGCGGCACGAGGCTGTCGTCGACGATGATCACCTGGTCGTCGGCGTGGTTGATGATGTGCGCGAGCTGCTCGGGGAACAGCCGGATGTTGAGGGTGTGCAGCACGGCGCCCATGGCGGGCACCGCGAAGTACGCCTCCAGGTGCTCCTGGTTGTTCCAGCAGAAGGTCGCCACGCGGCCGCCCTGGCGGACGCCGAGCCGCTGCAGCGCGGCGGCGAGGCGCTCGGCGTTGTCGGCGACCTGCGCGAAGGTGGCGCGCCGCGGCTCGCCGCCGCCGGTCCACGTGACGCACTCGCTGCGCCCGTAGACGCGCCGGCCGTGCCGCAGGATCGCGGCGACCGAGAGGGGGAAGTCCTGCATGGTGCTGGGGATCATGACGGTCTCCGGGATGACGGACGGGATGGGCGGGGAGTCAGCCGACCAGCACGGACAGGACCTCGGCGACGCAGACCGGCTTGTCGCCGCCCTCGCGCTCCACGGTCACGCGGACCTTGGCCCGCGCGCCCTGCGGGGTGCGCTCCAGCGAGAGCAGCTCGGCGCCGGCGCGCAGCCGCGACCCGACGGGGACGGGCGCGGGGAAGCGGACCTTGTCCGAGCCGTAGTTGACGCCCATCGCCAGGCCCTCGACGCGCGAGATCTCCGACATCAGCATGGGGATCAGCGACAGGGTGAGGTAGCCGTGCGCGATCGTGCCGCCGAAGGGGCCGGCCGCGGCCCGCTCGGGGTCCACGTGGATCCACTGGTGGTCGCCGGTCGCGTCGGCGAACCCGTTCACCTGCTCCTGCGTGACCGTGTGCCAGTCGCTGTGGCCGAGATGGGTGCCGACGGCCTTCTCGTACTCGTCGATGCCGTGGAACGTCCTCATCGCGTTACCTCCTCCGCCGGGCGCGCGCCCGCTCCGTGGACGCCATGATGACAACATACCGACCGGTTGGTATGCAACGCGAGAGGCCGGGCCGCCGGCCTCGGAGGGGGTCAGGCGCCCTTGAGCGCGGCGATGCCGGAGCGGAGCAGCGGCTCGACGGCGGCGCCGATGGCGTCGAACCCCTCCCCCACGGTCTGGCCCCTCAGGTAGCGGTAGTGGATGCCCTCGGAGATCACCGCGAGCTTGAAGCAGGCCAGCCCGACGTAGAACCCGATCGCCGACAGGTCGCGGCCGCTGCGCTCGGCGTACCGGGCCACCACCTCGTCGGGCGACGGGAAGCCGGGCGCGCGCGTCGCCTCGGCCCGTCCCGGGACCGGCGCCGTCCGCCTCATGTAGACGAGCAGGAGTGCGAGGTCGGTGAGCGGGTCGCCGAGCGTCGCCATCTCCCAGTCCAGGACGGCCGCCACCCGGTCGTCCGCGCCGACGAGCAGGTTGTCGAGCCGGTAGTCGCCGTGCACGATCGCCGGGGCGGACTCGGGCGGGACGTTCGCCTCCAGCAGCGCGTGCAGCTCGGCGGCGCCGTCGAGGTCCCGGCTGCGCGACGCGTCGAGCTGCTTCTTCCAGCGGCGCACCTGGCGTTCGAGGAAGCCCCGCGGCCGTCCGAAGTCGGCCAGCCCCACCTCGGCGGGGTCGACGCGGTGCAGGTCGACGAGGGTGTCGACCATCCGTCCGGCGATCGCCGCGACCCGCTCGGGGCCGAGCGGGACGAGCTCGTCCGCGCCGCGGTACGGGGTCCCCTCGACCATCTCCATCACGTAGAACGGCGCGCCGAGCACGTCCGGGTCCTCGCAGAGCAGGTACGTCCGGGGGACGGGGACGGCCGTGCCGGCCAGGGCGGTCATGACCCGGTGCTCGCGGGACATGTCGTGCGCCGTCGCGAGGACGTGGCCGAGCGGCGGGCGCCGGACGATCCACGAGCGGGCCCCGTCGGTCACCTCGTAGGTCAGGTTCGAGCGGCCGCCGGCGACCACGCGGGCGCGCAGCGGCCCGGCGTCCGCCGGCCACAGGGCGCCGGGGAGGAACCGGTCGACGTGGCGCCGGAACCGGTCCAGCGGCAGGCCCGGGAGGTCGCCGTCTTCGAATACCCGCAATGCACCCCTCCTCGCCGATCCGAGCCCTTGTACCGTCCGGTCGGTATGGCGCACGATAACGAGATGGGAACCCTCGCCGTCCAGGGCCGGAGGGCCCCGGGCCGCGCCCCCACCAGGCAGGCATCGGTGCGCCGATGACACCATACCGACCAGTTGGTATGCAATAGCCGATTTCCCATTGCCATTCTCGGTCGGCGGCATTACTTTTGCGGCACGACGCGGAGCGGTGTGAGCTTCGCCACCCCTGGCCGAAGGACCGACCGATGACGACGACCGACCCCCGGCAGACCCGCGACCGGGCGCGCGGCCGCATCGGCACCGCGCCGGACGAGGACGTCCGGCCCGCCCGCGGCGGGCGCGACCGGCCCGCCGCGCCGCCGGCCCGCCTCCGCACGCGACCGGAGGCGCAGGCCGCCGAGGCCCGAACGAGCACCGAGCAGGAGGAGGTCTTCGGCCCCGTCCGCGCCGCCGTCCCGCACGACGGCGGCGACGACGCGGCACTCGCCATCGCCGGCGGCACCCGGTACGGGCCGCCCGGCACGGTGCGGGCCGCCGGACGCGAGCGCGCCGCCGCGTTCGCCGACGCCGCCCCGCGCCCTTTCTAGGACCGGTTCTCGGGGGAGACCAGCGCCCGGAGGAGTCCCTGACATGTCCGTTTCATCGTCCACCAACGACGGCGTCGCGCCCGGCGGCGCGGCCGCACCGCCCGGCCTCGCGGCACGGCTCTGGCGGCGGGACCTGCCGCACTACCCGGAGACGGGACGCCGCTACCTCTACCTGGGCATCGTGGTGATCACCACGATCGTCCTGTACTACCTGCTCTACATCCAGTACGCGGTGGCGACCTCCATCATGGAGCACTACCGCATGACGTTCACCTACTTCATCATGCTGTCGGTGATCGGCAACGCGATCGGCGCGTTCGCGTCGCTGTTCGCCGGGCTCGCCGACCGGTGGGGCCGCGCGAACCTGGTCGTGTACGGCCTGCTGGTCGCGGGCGTGATCGTGCTCGTGCTGCCGCACTCCCCCAACAAGGGCGTGTACCTGGCGCTGTTCGCGGTGCTCAGCCTCATCGAGGGCATCGTGCTGGTCGCCACCCCGGCGCTGATCCGCGACTTCTCCCCGCAGCTCGGCCGCGCCACCGCCATGGGCTACTGGACGATGGGCCCGGTCATCGGCAGCCTCGTGGTCACCGTCGTGACCAGCCACACCCTCGACAGCTCCAGCTGGCAGGACGAGCTGACCTACTCGGGCGTCGCGGCGCTCGCGGTGTTCGTCATCGCGCTGTTCGGGCTGCGCGAGCTGTCCCCGGCGCTGCGCGACCAGGTCATGGTCACCATGCGCGACCGCGCCCTGATCGAGGCGCGCGCCCGCGGCCTGGACCCGGAGGCGCAGCTCAAGGGCAGCTGGCGGCAGATGCTGCGGCTGGACGTCGTCGGCTCGGCGTTCGCGATCAGCGTGTACCTGCTGCTGTACTACGCGGCGGTCGGCAACTTCGTCGTCTACTTCTCCGCGACGTTCGGCTACAGCGAGCAGCGCACCAACGCGCTCGGCAACTGGTACTGGGCGGCGAACGCGATCGCGCTGGTCGTCGCCGGCCTGATCTCCGACCGGCTCCGGGTCCGCAAGCCGCTGATGCTCGTCGGCGGCATCGGCTCGGTGGTCTGCACGGCGGTCTTCGCGGCGTGGGCGACCGAGCCGAAGACCGGCTACTACGACTTCGCCTGGCTGTTCGTCGGGATCGGGATCTTCGGCGGGCTCGCGTACGCCCCGTGGATGGCGGGCTTCACCGAGACCGTGGAGAAGCACAACCCGGCGGCGACCGCGACCGGGCTGGCCGTGTGGGGCTGGATCCTGCGGATCGTCGTGGCCTGTTCGGCGCTGTTCGTGCCGATCGTGGTCAACTCGGTGACGCCGATCGTGGAGCACGGCGCCGAGGTGAAGGCCGCGTCCGCGCAGGCGCAGCAGGCCCTCGCCATCACGACCGCGCACCCGCAGATCTTCGCCGAGCTCGCGAAGTACCCGGCCGGGCAGGCGCCGCCGGAGCTGCAGGCGCGGGCCGCGCAGGAGGTCGGCGTCGCCGGCCTGCAGACGGTCGCCAAGGCGCAGCCGCAGCTGAAGATCCTCAAGGAGCACGGCGCGGACGTGCAGAAGGCGGCCAAGGACGGGCCGAAGCAGTGGCAGACCTGGTGGTACGTGGCGCTGGGCGGCCAGGTCGTGTTCATCCCGTTCATCTTCGTCATGAGCGGGCGCTGGAGCCCGCGGAAGGCGCGCGAGGACGCCGAGGCGCACCAGAGGGCGATCGACAAGGAGATGGCCGCGCTCTCCTGACCGCGCTCCGCACCGCACCGACACCACCGCATGAGCCGATCCACCGGCCGGGACGTCCCGGCCGGTGGATCGCCACTTTCCGGGGTCCGCAGAAAACCTAGCCAGGCGAACCTATAGGCATCTTATAGAAGCAAGTGATATATATCGGGACATGGACGAGCGGTCCCCTCTCGACGAGCTTGAACTGGCGGCCGGCCTCGGCCGCCTGTACTCGCTGATGCGCTCGCTGTCGCTGCCCCGCGACCTGTCGATGACCACCGTGTCGACGCTGGCCACCCTCGAACGCCGCGGCCCGTGCCGGGTGACGGAGCTGGCCGCGCTGGAGGGGGTCACGCAGCCGGCGATGACGCAGCTGGTGTCCCGGCTCGAACGGGAGGGGCTCGCCGAGCGCCGCGCGCTCGCCGGCGACCGCCGGGTCGTCGCGGTGCACCTGACCGACGCAGGGCGCGCCGACCTGGCGCGCCGCCGCGCCGGGCAGGCCAAGCGGCTCGCCGAGCTGCTGGCCGGCCTGCCCTCGTCCGACCGGGAGGCGATCGCCGCCGCGCTGCCGGCCCTGGACCGGCTGACCGGCGCCGCCCTCGGCGGTCCCGACACACCTGCTTCCGGAGAGTGCGAATGAGTCAGCCGTCCGCGGGCGCGCAGAGCCCCTTCAAGCAGCCGAAGGCCGTGTGGGCCGTGGCGTTCGCGTGCGTGGTGTCGTTCATGGGCATCGGCCTGGTCGACCCGATCCTGCCCGCGATCTCCGCGGACCTGCACGCCTCGCCCAGCCAGGTCACCCTGCTGTTCACCAGCTACCTCGTGGTCACCGCGGTCGCGATGCTCGTGACCGGCTTCGTGTCCAGCCGGATCGGCGCCAAGCGCACCCTCATCGCCGGGCTGGTCCTGATCGTGGTGTTCAGCGCGCTCGCCGGGACGTCCGGCAGCATCTCGGGGATCATCGGCTTCCGGGCCGGCTGGGGCCTCGGGAACGCGCTGTTCATCGCGACGTCCCTGGCCGTCATCGTCGCCTCCGCCAGCGGCGGGCTCGGCGGCGCGATCATCGCCTACGAGTCCGCGCTCGGCCTCGGCATCGCCGTCGGGCCGCTGCTCGGCGGGCTGCTCGGCGAGGTCAGCTGGCGCGGCCCGTTCTACGGCGTCGCCGTGCTGATGGCGATCGCGCTGCTCGCGACGATCACGCTGGTGCGGCCGCAGCCGAAGCCGGCGCGCAGGACCTCGATCGCGGACCCGATCAAGGCGCTGCGGCACCGCGGCCTGCTGGTGATGAGCCTGACCGCGCTCTGCTACAACTGGGGCTTCTTCACCGTCCTCGGCTACGCGCCGTTCCCGATGCACCTGAGCGCGCTGAAGCTCGGCCTGGTGTTCACCGGCTGGGGCCTGCTGGTCGCGGTGTTCGCGGTGTTCGGGGCGCCGTGGCTGCAGCGGCGGCTCGGCCTCGCCCGCACCCTGTACTTCAATCTCGCGCTGTTCGCCGTCGACGTCCTCGTCATCGCGGTCTTCGTGAACTCGCAGGCCACGCTGATCGTCGCGGTGATCGTCGCGGGCGTGTTCATCGGCGTGAACAACACGGTGACGACGCAGGCCGTGATGATGGTGGCGCCCGTGGAGCGGCCGGTCGCGTCCGCCGCGTACGGGTTCGTCCGGTTCATCGGCGGCGGCCTCGCGCCCTTCGCGGCGGGCAAGATGGCCGAGCACGCCAACATCCACGTCCCGTTCGCCGTCGGCGCCGCCGCGATCGCGCTCGGGATCGGCGTCCTCGCCATCGGGCACCGCGACCTCGCGCGCGCGGAGCGCAACCAGGCCGGAGTGGACGCGGAGGCGGCCGCGGGCGGCGCGGACGCGGAGGTCACGGAGGCGGCGGAGGCCGGTTCCGGATCCGGTTCGTAGCACTGCGTGGTCCCTGTCTCCGGGGGCACAAAAGATCGCGATCTTTTGTGCCCCCGGATGCGTAGCCGGGCGGCTCGGCGACGGGGTTGGATCACCCCATGAAGATCGCCGTGCGGGCGGCGATGATCGTGGCGGCGCTGCTCGCCGCGTTCATCGCCCACCCCCTGCCCGCCGGAGCGGCCCAGGACGCTCCCGGAACCACCGAGCACTCCGTCGCCATGGGCGACTGGAACCGCCCCTACCTGCTGCACCTCCCGCCGGGCGCGAAGCCCGGCGCGCGGCTGCCGCTCATCGTCGCGCTGCACGGCGGGCTGAACGACGCCGCGTACGTGGAGAACCAGAGCGGCCTCGACAAGATCGCCGACCAGGACGGCTACGCCGTCGCCTACCCCGACGGGCTGCTCGGCACCTGGAACGCGGGCGCCTGCTGCTGGTTCGCCCGCTGGGCGGGCGTCGACGACGTCGGCTTCCTCGACAAGCTCATCGACACCCTCGTGAAGCAGGGCGTCGCCGACCCCCGCCGGGTGTTCATGACCGGGTTCTCCAACGGCGGCGGGATGGCCTACCGGTACGCGTGCGAGCGGGCCGACAGGGTCGCCGGGATCGCCGTGGTGTCGGGCGCGCTCGCCATCGGCTGCACCCCGAAGCGGCCGGTGTCGGTGCTGGCCTTCCATGGAACGTGGGATCCGTCCGTCCCCTACGACGGGGGCGGGAACATGGACGCCGACGTGCATTTCCCGTTCATCGGCGTGCGGTTACTGATGGAGTTCTGGAGATGGGTGGACAAACTGCCCGCCCTCTCGTGGCCCGTGCGGGACGGCCCTGAGGGCTGCGTCGGCACCGGACCGGGGCCCGTCGAGGTCGCGCTCTGCACCAAGCAGCAGGGCGGCCACGAATGGCCCGACTACGCCAGCAAGCTGATCGGCGAGTTCTTCGCGGCCCGCCCGTCGCTGCCGAAGCCGGCGGCCTGAGCGCGGGCCCGGCCGCCGGCCGCCGGCGGGTCGAGGGCGGGCCCACCCCCGGGCCCGCCCTCGGGTCGTCGCGTTACGCGGTGAGGCTCCGCGGACGCAGGTCCGTCCAGTTCTCGGTGACGTAGGCCAGGCAGTCGGCCCGGGACGCAGGCCCGAACGCCGCGGTCCAGCCGGGCGGGACGTCGGCGAACCCGGGCCACAGCGAGTGCTGGCCCTCGGCGTTCACCAGGACGAGGAACGTGCCGTCCGGGTCGTCGAACGGGTTGGTCATCACGCCTCCTGCGGGACATTCGCGAGGCGCGCGGAGCGCCGCGCGATGGACTGGACGATCTCTCCGGTGCGCACCGCCGTCATCGACAGCAGCGACGAGGCGATGCCGTGGCTGTGCTCGGTGGCCCCCTGCAGGTACACGCCCCACTCGCGGCCCGGCTCGGTGGCGATGCGGTAGTCGCGCTCCACGACCGGGCGGCCGTCCGGGCGGGTCCGGCACCCGGCCCCGGCCTCGCCGAGCAGGTCGAACGGGTCGCGCTCGCGGTAGCCGGTGGCGTAGACGACGGCGTCGGCGTCCAGGTCCGTCGTCTCACCGGTGGGCAGGAACGCGACCCGCACCCGCACGCCGCCCGCGTCCTCGCGGACGCCGAGGACGCGGGAGACGTTGAGGATCCGCAGCCGCTCGGTGCCGGCGACCTTCTCGGCGTAGGCGCGCCGGTACAGCTCGTCGATGAGGTCGAGGTCCACGACGGAGTAGTTGGTGTTGCGGGAGTAGCCGAACAGCATCTCCTTCACCTCGTCCGGCGCCGCGTAGTAGTGGTCCACGGCGGCGGGGTCGAAGATGCGGTTGGCGAACGCGCTGTCGTCGGCGGGCGAGTACCCGTAGCGGGCGAAGACCGCGCAGACCTCGGTCTCCGGGTGGGTGCGGTGCAGGTACTCGACGGCCTCGGCGGCGCTCTGCCCGGCGCCGACGACCACGAGCCGGCGCGGCCGCCAGCCGGGGCGCTCGTCCAGCCGGGTCAGCAGGTCCTCGGTGTGCCAGATCCGCTCCCCCGGCCGGACCCCGGCGGGCAGCACGGGGTCGAGGCCGGCGCCGATCACCACGTTGCGGGCGAGGTGGGTCTCCAGCTCGTCGTCGCGGCGGACGACGACCTCGAGCGTCCCGGCGTCGTGCGGGCGCAGCGCGACGACCTCCGCGCCGTACCGGACGCGCCCGGCGAACGCGGCGGCGGTCCATTCGAGGTAGTCGTGGAACTCCACCCGCGTCGGGAACATCGTCTTGTGGTTGACGAAGTCGACGAGGCGGCCCTTGGCATGCAGGTAGGACAGGAACGAGTAGGGGCTGGCCGGGTTCCGCGGCGTCACCAGGTCCTTGAGGAAGTGGACCTGCATCGTCGCGCCGTCGATGAGCATGCCGCGGTGCCAGCCGAACGCGGGCTGCTTCTCGAAGAACACGGCGTCCGCCGACGGGTGCGCCTCCTCCAGCGCGACGGCGAGCGCGAGGTTGGACGGGCCGAACCCGATGCCGATGACGTCGCGGACGGGCGGCTGCGTCTCCGCCGCGGTCAGGTCCTCCGGCATCAGGCCGCCTTCGCCGCGTCCGCCGCCTTGGCGATCCGCGGGACGACCTGGTCGACGACGTAGGGGACGGACAGGGCCGTCGGGGTGCGCAGCGGCCAGAACTCCTTGAGGTCGAGGCGCACGTAGGAGCCGCGCTCGACGACGGGCAGGCCGGAGAAGAGCTTGTTCCCCTCGAACTTCTTCTGCGTGGCCGGGTCGTCGTTGTAGTAGCTCAGCAGGACGTCGGTGTCGAGGACAGGCAGCTTCTCCATGCTCAGCTCGGCGGCGAACCCGTCGCCGGGCAGCTTGCTCAGCTTGTCGGGCAGCACCATCCCGAACTGCTCGAACAGCTTGACGCTGGTGTCGTCCTTCGACTTCATCACGCCGATGTTGCCGCTGGGGAACACGCTGGTCAGCGCGAAGCCCTTGCCCTGGAGCCCGGGGTGGGACGTCTTCACCGACGCGATCTTCGCCTCGGCGGCGGCGACGACCTTCTCGCCGTCGGCGGAGCGGCCGACGGCCTTGGCGACCTGCCGGGTGATCTGCTGCCAGGAGTCCTCGGCGGGCCCGGTCTGGTAGGCGACGGTCGGCGCGAGCTTGGAGAGCTTGCCGTACTCCTTGTCGATGGTGAAGTCGCCGGCCGCGAGGATCAGGTCGGGCCGCAGCGCGGCGACCTTCTCCAGGTCGAAGCCGGAGTCGCCGGCCGTGAGCAGCGCCGGCTTCTCGCCGGTGACCTTCGGCGCGCTCCAGGGGGCGAGGCCGTCCTTCTGGATCCCGGTGAGCTCGACCATCCCGACCGGCCGCACGCCGAGGGCGAGGAGCGCGTCCTGGTCGACCTCGCCGAGCGCGACGATCCGCTTCGGCGCGGACTTGACGGTGGCGCTGCCGAGCCTGCCGGTGATCGTGACCGGGAACGATCCGGCCGCGCCGCCGGAGGAGGCCGTGGCGGGCTCGTCGTCGCCGCCGCACGCCGCGGTCAGGGCGAGACCGAGGACGAGCGCGCCGGTGGCGGCCAGACGCCGCGTCAGTGTGCGCATGAGGGCCGGTGTCCTTCCAGGTGGTCCGGGGTGTCGGGGAGTGATCTTAGGTTAGCCTTACCTAACTAATCAATGCTCTGCGGGGTATGACCCGCCTCACCCCTCTCTCCGGCCCCGTCCAGCCGGGCCAGCAGGCCCGCCACGGTGGGCGCCGCCATCAGCGCCGCGATCCGCGCGCCCGCGCAGCCGGGCTCGCGGCGGATCCGACGCACCAGCCGCATCGCCAGCAGCGAGTGGCCGCCGAGGTCGAAGAAGTCGTCGTCGGGTCCCACCTCGGGCACGCCGAGCTCCTCCGCGAAGATGCGGCAGAGAACCGCCTCCCGATCGTCACCGCGCCGCACCCCGGCAGGTACGGGCGAGCCGTCCGCCTCGGTAACGGCGCGGGCGGTGAGCACGGCGGGCAGCGCGCCGACGGGCGTGCCCGGGTCGTCCGCGACGGTCTCCAGCAGCGCGACCAGCCCCGCGGCCATCGTCTCGACCGTGCCGCGGTCGAACAGGTCGGCGGAGTAGTCGACGATCAGCCGGATGTCGCCGCCGCGCTCCCGGAAGACGAAGTCCAGGTCGAACTTCGCGGCGGACGGCCCGAAGGACGCCTCCCGCTGCTCCAGGCCCGGGAAGCGCACCTCGCCGGGGTCCTGGTTCTCGTAGCCGACCATCACCTGGAACAGCGGGTTCCGTCCCGGCACGCGCCTCGGGCGCAGCGCCTCCACGACGGCCTCGAACGGCAGGTCCTGGTTCGCGAGGCCGGCGAGCGCGGCCTCGCGGACGCGGCCGAGCAGCTCGGCGAACGTCGGCTCGCCGGACACGTCGGCGCGCAGCACGAGCGTGTTGACGAAGAAGCCGACCAGGTCCGCGGCGGCCTCCTCGGTGCGGCCCGCGACCGGGCTCCCGACCGGGACGTCGTCGCCCGCGCCCATCCGGTGCAGCAGCGCCGCGACGGCCGCCTGGCACACCATGAACACGCTGGCGCCCGCGTCCCGCGCGACGCCCCGCAACCGCCCCGCCAGGCCGGGCGGCAGGTCCGCGGTGAGGGTCCCGCCGCGCTGCCCCGCCGTGCCGGGCCTCGGCCGGTCGGCCGGCAGCGCGATCTCCTCCGGCGCGCCCGCGAGGGCCCGCACCCAGTGGGCGAGCTGCCGCGCGTGGACGCCGCCCGGATCGAGCGGGTCGCCGAGCAGCTCGGCCTGCCAGAGCGTGTGGTCGGCGTACTGGACGGGCAGCGCCTCCCAGCCGGGCGGCCTCCCCTCCAGCCGCGCCGCGTACGCCTCGGCGACGTCCCGCGCGAACGGCCCGAACGACCACTCGTCGAAGGCGATGTGGTGGAAGACCGCGAGCAGCAGGTGCTCCCGCTCCCCCTCCGGGAACACCGCGACGCGCAGCGGGACGTCGCGCGCCAGGTCGAACGGCCGGGCGATGACCTCCTCGGGCGCGCACGCCGCGACCTCCAGGACGGGACGGGCGTCGTCCGGGTCGAGGATCCGCTGGTAGGGCGTGCCGTCGTGCTCGGGGAAGACCGTCCGCAGCGCCTCGTGCCGCGCGGAGACGTCGCCGATCGCCGCTTCGAGGGCGGCCAGGTCCAGGTCGCCGCGGAGCCGGACGGCGAGCGGCAGGTGGTAGGCGTCGCGCGGCCCGTCGTCCTCGCGGAGCAGCTGGTCGAGGAGCCACAGGCGGCGCTGCGCCGGCGACAGCGGGACCCGCTCGGGGCGCTCCCGCGGCGCCAGGGCGGGGCGCGGCGCCTCGTCGCCGTCGCCGCGCAGCCGCTCGGCGAGCTCCGCCACGGTCGGTGCCTCGAACAGGTCGCGGATAGCGAGCCGCGCTCCTAGCGCCGCGCGCGCACGGCCGACGAGCCGGGTCGCGAGCAGCGAGTGCCCGCCCAGGTCGAAGAAGTCGTCGTCGATTCCCGCGCCCGGCGCGTCGAGCACCTCGGCGAACAGCGTGCACAGCACCCGCTCGACGGGCGTGCGCGGCGGGCGGCCCCCGGCGCGGCGCGCACCGTCCCGGCCCGGGTCGGGCAGGGCGCGGCGGTCGAGCTTCCCGTTCACCGTGAGCGGGAGCGCGTCCAGCGTCACGACGGCGCTCGGCACCATGTAGCCGGGCAGCTTCCGCTTCAGGCTCTCCCGGACGCGGGCGCCCAGCACGCCGTGGTCGCGGGCCGCCACCGGATCGTTCGCGTACGCCGACGGCGGACGGCCGGGCTCGGCCGGGAGGTGCGCCGCTCCCCCGCCGAAGACGGCGTCGTAGCACCCGGCCCGCGCGGACGGCGTCAGGACCGCGTCCGGGCACAGCGCGCGCAGCGCCTCCGGTTCGATCCCCGCCGGCGCGGCGGCGAGCGCCTCGCGCGCCTCGTCCGGGGACGCGCCCGCACGCAGCGCCTCCAGCGCCGCGATCTCGCCGGACAGCCTCGCGTCGGGGATGCCCGTCACGCGCAGCGGCCCCCCGGTCCACGCGGACTCGGCGCCGGCGGTGCGCGCCGCGTCGGCGGGCACGCCGTCGCGCAGCGCGAGCAGCGCGCGGACGGCGGGAGGCCCGTCGAGGTCGTCCAGCGCGGCCCAGTCCACGGCGGGCGTCTCGGGAACCGGCGGGACGTCCGGTCCGGGCTTCCAGAGGACGGCGTCGTAGCGGTGGCGGGTCAGCTCGTTGTGGTGGACGCCCCGCTTGGTGAGGACGTCCACGCGCGCGGGGCCGTCCAGGGCGGTGAAGAAGGCCGGGTCGAGGAGGAGTTCCTTCTCCATCCGCACGGCGCGCTCGACGGCGCGGAGGTCGGTGTCGCCGCGTCCGAGCCGGATCGCGGCGTGGAAGGCGTGGATCGTCCGCAGGTCGCGGACGTCGCCGACGAAGAGCCGTCCGCCGGGGGCGAGCAGCCGCATCGCCTTGGCGACGACGTCTTCGAGGTAGCCGGCGCCGGGGAAGTACTGGACGACCGAGTTGATCACGATCGTGTCGAAGTGCGCTTCGGGAAGGCCCCCGGTGTCGTGGGCGGGGCGGTGGCTCAGCCGGACGGGCGAGTCCGGGCCGAGGTCGGCGCGCAGCTTGGCGATGACGGGCTCGGAGAAGTCCGTCCCCCAGTACTCCTCGCATTCCGGGGCCAGCCGGGTGAGCAGCAGGCCGGCTCCGACGCCGATCTCCAGGACCCGGCGGGGCCGCAGCGCGCGGATCCGGTCGACGGTCGTGTCCCGCCATTCGCGCATCTCGGCGAGCGGAATCGGCACGCCGTCGTAGCTGCTGTCCCAGCCGGCGAACGCCTCGTGGTGCACGACCGTGCCGACCTCGATGTACTCGGCGTCGTAGATCTGCCGCCACTCGGCGAGCTGCTCGTCGGCGGCGCCGTCACGGGTCCCGTCCGGGACGACGTACCCGATGATGCGCCGGACGCCGGGGACGCCGGAGTCCGCGGCGACGACGGCGGCCTGCCCGACACCGGGCTCGGCGGCGAGCGCGGCCTCGATCTCGCCGAGCTCGACGCGGTACCCGCGGATCTTCACCTGGTCGTCGGTGCGGCCGAGGAAGTCAATGTTCCCGTCCTCGCGGACGCGGACGAGGTCGCCCGTCCGGTACATGCGGCCGCCGGTGAACGGGTCGGCGACGAAGCGCTCGGCGGTCAGGTCGGGGCGGCCGAGGTAGCCGCGGGCCAGCCCGGCGCCCGCGATGTACAGCTCGCCGGGGGCGCCGGGCGGGACGGGCCGCAGCCACGCGTCGAGGACGTGGGCGCGGGTGTTCCAGATCGGCTTGCCGACCGTGGGGGTGGCGCTGTCCCCGGTGCCGCCGCCGAGCGTGTTGATCGTGTACTCGGTGGGGCCGTACAGGTTGTAGCCGAGGACGCCGTCCGCCTCGGCGAGCCGGTCCCAGACGGACGCGGGGACGGCCTCGCCGCCGAGCAGGACGAGCGGCGGCCGGTGCCCGCCGTCGAGGAGCCCCTCGTCCAGCAGCTGCTGGGCGTAGGTGGGGGTCACGTTGATGACGTCGACGCGGTGCTCGCGCAGGTAGGCGGTGAGCGCCTCGGCGTCGCGCCGCAGGTCCTCGTCGCAGACGTGGACCTCGTGGCCCTCGATGAGCCACAGCAGTTCCTCCCACGACATGTCGAAGGAGAACGACACCGTGTGCGCGATCCGCAGCCGCCGCCCCGCGGCCCGCACCACGGGGTCGAAGATGTTCGCGCGGTGGTTGAACTGCATGTTCGTCAGGCCCCGGTACGGGGTGACGACGCCCTTCGGGCGGCCCGTCGAGCCCGACGTGTAGATCACGTAGGCGGGGTGGTCGAGGCGTCCGGGGGTGCCGGGCGCGAAGCCGCGCAGCTCGCCGGGTTCGACGTCGGTACCGGGCAGGGCGGCGAGCGCCCGCGCGGTGCCGGGGTCGTCCAGGGCGAGGGCGGTCCCGGTGAACGCGAGGCCGCCGGCGATGTCGCGGTGCGAGACGAGCACCGCCGGGGACGCGTCCGCGATCATGTAGTCGAGCCGGTCCGCCGGGAGGTCGAGTTCGAGCGGCAGGTACGCGGCGCCGGTGCGCAGCACGGCGAACAGCGCGACGACCATCTCGGCGGAGCGCGGCAGGGCCAGCGCGACGACGCGCTCCGGGCCGGCCCCGTTCGCCAGGAGCAGCCGCGCGAGACGGTTGACCTCGGCGTTCAGCTCCCCGTAGGTGAGGCGGACGTCCGGCAGCGAGACGAGCGCGGTGTCGCCGGGACGCTCCGCGGCGCGTTCGGCGAGGAGCTCGGCGACGGTCTGCTCGGGGACGGGGTGCCACGCCTCGTCCCGGTCGCGCCGCAGGCGTTCGCGTTCCTCGGGAAGCAGCGGGTCGAGCCGGTGGCACGGCGCTCCGGGCGCGTCGGCGATCTGCGCGAGGACCCGCACGTACCGGTCGGTGACCCGCTCGGCCTCCGACTCGGTGAACGCGTCGCCCCGGTACATGACGCGGAGGGCGGCGCCCGGGTCGACGACCACGGTCAGCGGGTAGTGGGTGGCGTCGCGGACCTCGCGCCCGGTGACGCGCAGGGCCCCGTCCGGCCCGAACCCGCGGCCCGTGGGCATGCCGGGGAAGTTCTGGAAGACGAACAGCGTGTCGAACAGCGTCCCGAGGCCGGTGGCGCGCTGCACGTCGGCGAGCGCGACGTAGGAGTGGTCGAACAGCTCCGACTGCGCCGCCTGGACCCGTCCGAGCACCCCGGCCACCGGGTCGGAGGGGCCGGCCTGCACGCGGATCGGGACGGTGTTGAACAGCAGGCCGACCATGGACTCCACGCCGTCCACGTCCGGGTGGCGGCCGGAGACGGAGGCGCCGAACACGACGTCGTCGCGGCCGGTCATCGCCATCAGCGTCAGGCCCCACGCCGTCTCGAAGAGGGTGCCGGGGGTGACGCCGTGGTCGCGCGCGACCGCGTGGAGCCGGTCGGCGAGCCCGGCGGGCAGCGCCCGGTGCACCTCCCCCGCCGCGGCGGGGTCGGCGGGGCGGCCTGCCAGGCCGGGTCGGACGAGCGCCGGCTCGTCGAAGCCGTCGAGGGCGCGGCGCCAGGCGTGCACGGCGGCGTCGCGGTCCTGCCGGCCGATCCAGTCCAGGTAGGCGCGGAACGGCGGGACCGGCCGGGCGGCCTCGGCGGCGGCGTCGGTGTAGGCGTTCAGCAGCGAGGTGACGAGCAGGCCGCCGGACCAGCCGTCCAGCAGGATCAGCTCGGACGTCAGGACGAGCCGGTGGTCGTGCCCGCCGAGGCTCGCGAGCGCGAACCGGATCAGCGGCGGCGCGGCCGGGTCGAACGGCTCGGCGCGCTGCGCGTCGACGAACGCGTCGAGGCCGTCCTCACCCGAGACTTCGGCGTGCGTCCAGGGCGTCTCCCATGCGTCCGGCACGAACTGGACGGCGCGGTCGCCTTCGGTACGGAACCCGGCGCGCAGGTTGGGGAACTTCTCCAGGACGGCGTGCGCCGCGTCCGCCATCCGTGCCGGGTCGACGGGCCCGGACAGCGACACCACGGCCTGCTGCACGTAGATGTCGCGGCCCGCGCCCGCCATCATCAGGTGGAAGAGCAGGCCCTCCTGGAGCGGGGACAGCGGCAGCTCGCCGGCGGTCCCGTCCTGGGCGGCGGCCACGGGCGCCGGGGTACTGGCGGCCCGCGCGAGGGCCTCGACCGTCCGGAGCCGGAACACGTCGCGGACGGTGAACGACAGCCCGGCGCGGCGGGCGCGCGCGACGAGCAGGGCCGCGCCGATGCTGTCGCCGCCGGAGCGGAAGAAGTCGTCGTCCGCGCCGACCGCGTCGCGGCCGAGGACGGCGGCGGCGAGGCGCGCGAGGACGCGCTCGGCCTCCGTCGCGGGGGCGCGCCCGGCGGCGGGCCGTCCCGGCTCGGGCAGCGCCCGCCGGTCGGTCTTGCCGTTCGGGGTGGCCGGCAGCTCGTCCAGCACCACCACCTCGGCCGGGACGAGGTGGGCGGGCAGGCGCGCGCGGAGCCCGTCGAGCACGGCGCCGGCCTCGGCGTCGCCGGCGACGTAGCCGACCAGGCGCGTCCCGTGCACGGCGACGGCGGCGCGGCGGACGCCGTCCTGCGCGGTCAGGGCCGCCTCGACCTCGCCCGGCTCGATCCGGAACCCGCGCAGCGAGATCTGGTCGTCGGCGCGGCCGAGGAAGTCCAGGCCGCCGTCGCGGCGGCGCCGGACCCGGTCGCCGGTGCGGTAGAGGCGGGAACCGGGCGGGCCGAACGGGTTCGCGACGAACCGCTCGGCGGTGCGGGCCGGGTCGCCGAGGTAGCCGCGCGCGAGGCCGTCGCCCGCGAGGTACAGCTCGCCGGCGGGCACCTCGCGGAGCGCGGCGTCCAGGACGTACGCGCGGGTGTTGGCGATCGGGACGAGTCCTCCGCCCTCCGCGATCAGGCTGTCCCCGGCGGCCTCGGAGCAGCCGTAGAGGTCGACGAGCCGGGCGGGGACCCGCGCCGCGAGGGCGGCGGGCAGCGCCTCGCCGCTGCTGATCCAGGTCGTGACGGACGGCGGCAGGCCGCGCTCCACCAGCGCGGCGAGCAGGCTCGGGACCAGCGTGACCGTCCGCACGCCGTGCCGTTCGATGAAGTCGCCGAGCGCGACGGCGTCGGCCGCGGTGGCGTCGTCGGCGATCACGACCGTGTCGCCCGCGACGAGGCCGCCGAGCAGCTCGGTGGTCCCGTCGATGAACGCGGGAGAGCTCTTGGCGACGCGGACGCCGGGGGCGGTGAGGCCGGCGCCCCACGCGAGCCGGTTGGCGAGGGCCTCCTGCGTGCCCGCGACGGCCTTGGGCGCGCCGGTCGAGCCCGACGTGAAGACGACGTAGGCGAGGTGGCCGGGCCGGACGTCGGGGCGTTCCCGGGGCGGCGCGTCGAGGGGCGGCTCGTCGCGCCCGAGGACGAGCAGCGGGCGGGCGGCGTCCAGCATCGCGTCGACCCTGGCCCGCGGGTAGGCCAGGTCGACCGGCAGGCAGGCCGCGCCGGTCTTGAGGACGGCCAGCAGCGCGACCGCGAACGCGTCGGAGCGCGGCAGGGCGATGCCGACGACGCGTTCGGGTCCCGCGCCGGCCGCCGCGAGCCGGTCGGCGAGGGCCTCGGCGCGGCGGTCCAGTTCGGCGTAGGTGATCGCGGTGCCGCCGAACACCAGGGCGGTGGCGTCCGGGGTCCGCGCGGCCTGCGCCTCGACCAGTTCCGCGACCGTCCGGACCGGCAGGTCGCGAGCCGTGTCCGGGTGCGCGACGGGCGCGCCGAGGGCGGACAGGCGGCGGCCGGGATCCTCGGTGACCTGGTCGAGGAGGCGGGCGAGGTCGTCCAGGAGGCCCTCGACCGTGGCGGCGTCGAAGAGGTCCTCGGCGTAGGCGGCGAACCCCTCGATCTCGTCCGCCCCGCCTGTGTCCCCGCCCGTGCGGGCGGGGCCTTCGGCGAAGTACAGGTCGAGGTCGAACTTGACGCCGCCGGTCGCGGGCAGGAACGGCTCGGCGCGCACGCCCGGCAGCGCGAGCCGGACGTCGTCCAGCCGCTGGTGCACGATCATCACCTGGAACAGCGGGTTGCGCGCCAGCGACCGCTCCGGCGCGAGGCGCTCGACCACGCGCTCGAACGGGACGTCCGCGTGCGAGAACGCGGCGAGGTCGGCGGCGCGGACCCGCTCCAGCAGCTCGGTGAACGCGGGGTCGCCGGACAGGTCCGTGCGCAGCACGAGCGGGTTGACGAACACGCCGACCAGCCCGGCGAGGTCCTCGTCGGCGCGCGCGGCGATGGGCGTGCCGAGCGCGATGTCGTCGCCCGCGCCGGACCGCTGGAGCAGCGCGGCGACGGCGGCGTGCAGGACCATGAACACGCTGGTGCCGGTCGCGCGGGCGAGCCGCCGCGCCCCGGCGGCCGGGAGCCGGAACGGGACGAGGCCGCCGCGGTGGCTCGGCTCGGCCGGGCGCGGCCGGTCGAACGGCAGCACGGTCTCCTGCGGGAGCCCGGAGAGCGTCCGCTCCCAGTGGTCGAGCCCTTCGGAGAGGTCGGCGGAGGTCGCGCGCTCCCACGCGGCGTAGTCGGCGTACTGGACGGGCAGCGGTTCCCAGCCGGGCGCCTCCCCGGCGCGGCGGGCCTCGTAGGCGCGGGCGAGGTCCGCGAGCAGCGGCGTGAACGACCACTCGTCGGCCGCCGCGTGGTGCAGCAGCAGGGTCAGCGACCACTCCTCGTCGCCGGTGCGGACGAGAGTGCAGCGGACGGGCAGGTCGGCACCGATGTCGAAGACGTGCGACGCCGCGTCCCGCTCGATGGCCGCGCGGCGCTCCGGGCTCTCGGCGCGGGCGTCGGCGACGGTGAGGTCCACCGGCGTGCCGGGGTCCAGGATCCGCTGGACGGGCAGGCCGTCGTCGCCCTCGACCAGCAGCGTCCGCAGCGCCTCGTGCCGGGCGACGACGTCGGCGAACGCGGCGCGCAGCGCGGCCGGGTCGAGGGCGCCGGTGAGCCGAAGGCCGAACGGCAGGGCGTAGGAGGCCGACGGTCCGCGCAGCCGCTCCTCCAGCCACATGCCGCGCTGCGCCGCGGACGCCGGGACGGGCCGCGGCCGCTCCACGTCCCGGACGCGGACGCCGTGCCGCGCCACCAGGCGCGGGGCGAGGGCGGCGACGGTCGGCGCCTCGAACACGTCGGCGATGGAGAACTCCGCGTCCAGGACGGTGCGGACACGGGCGGCGAGCTTCGCGGCGAGCAGCGAGTGGCCGCCGAGCGCGAAGAAGTCGTCGTCGACGCCGACCCGCTCGTACCCGAGCAGCTCGGCGAACAGCGCGCACAGCGCGGCCTCGCGGGCGTCGCGCGGCTCGCGACCGTCCGCGCGCGCGCCGGGCGCGGGGAGCGCGCGGCGGTCGAGCTTGCCGTTGACGGTCATCGGCAGCGCGTCGAGGCGGACGAGCGCGCCCGGGACCAAGTAGGCGGGCAGCTCGGCGGCGAGCGCGGCGCGCAGGCCGTCCTCGGCAGGCGCGCCGGGGCCGGCGACGTAGTAGCCGACGAGGCGGGGGTCGCCCGGCCGGTCCTCGCGGACGACGACGGCCGCGCGGGCGACGCCGGGCAGCGCCGCGAGCACGGCCTGCACCTCGCCGGGCTCGATCCGGAAGCCGCGGATCTTCACCTGGTCGTCGGTGCGGCCGAGGTACTCGACGGAGCCGTCCCGCGTCCACCGGGCGAGGTCGCCGGTCCGGTACATGCGGGTGCCGGGCGGGCCGTACGGGTCGGCGACGAACCGCTCCGCCGTCAGGTCGGGGCGGCCGACGTAGCCGCGGGCGAGCTGGGCCCCCGACAGGTACAGCTCGCCGGGAACGCCCGCCGGGACGGGTCGCAGCGACGCGTCGAGGATGCGGGCCCGGGTGTTCCACAGCGGGCGGCCGATGCCGGGTTCCGGCAGGTCGGCGGCCGTCGCGTAGACGGCCGTCTCGGTCGGCCCGTACATGTTGGCGGCGGCGCGGGCGCGCGCGGTCAGCTCCCGCGCGAGCGCGGCGGGGAGCGCCTCGCCGCCGGTGATGACCCGGAGCCCGTCGAGCGCGGCCGGGTCGAGGGAGCCGAGCAGCGACGGGGTGGCCTGCAGGTGCGTGACGTCGCGGCGGAGGAGGCGGGCCAGTGCCGCCGGGTCCCGGACGGTCTCCCGCGACGCGAGGACGACCGTCGCACCGGCGAGCAGCGGGAGGCAGACCTCCAGCGTCGCGATGTCGAACGCGATCGTCGTCACCGCGGCCCACCGGTCGCCGGGGCCGAGCGGGTGCTCGGCCCGCATCCGCGCGACGAGGTTCGCCAGGGCGCGGTGCGGGACGGCGACGCCCTTGGGGCGGCCCGTCGAGCCGGAGGTGTAGATGACGTAGGCGAGGTCGTCGGGGTCCGGCTCGGCGGTGACCGGGGCGGGGCCGTCCGCGTCAGGGGCGCCGTCGAGGAGGGCGCTTTCAACGATGAGGACGTCCGCGCCGTCCGGGAGCAGGCCGGCCGTCTCCGGTGCCGCTACGGCGCAGAGCGCGCTCGCGTCCTCCAGCATGTAGGCGACGCGGTCGCGCGGATGGTCCGGGTCGAGCGGCAGGTAGGCGGCGCCCGACTTCAGCACGGCGAGGACCGCCGTCACGAGGTCCGCGGTGCGCGGCAGCGCGAGCGCGACGACGGCGTCCGGCCCGGCGCCGCGGGCGCGCAGCGCGCGGGCCAGCGCCGACGACCGCCGGTCCAGCTCGGCGTAGGTGAGGACGTCCCCGGACTCGGTCTCGACGGCGGGCGCGGCGGGCGTCCGGGCCGCCTGCTCGGCGAACAGCGCGGCGACGCCGGTCGCCGCGACGTCCCGGTCGGTGGCGTTGGGCGCCTCCAGCCGGGCCGCCTCTTCGGCGTCCATGAGCGCGAGCGCGCGGACCGGGCGGTCCGGGTCGGCGATCGCGTCGCGCAGCAGCGTCTCCAGGTGGCGGAGGAGGGCGTCGATGCGCGCGTCGTCGAACAGCTCGCGGCGGAAGGTGGCCTCGACCGTCATGCCCCGCGGCCGGACGAACGCCTCCAGCGACAGGTCGAAGTGCGTCATGCCGTTGTGGACGTGCGTCCAGGACGTGGTGAGGCCCGGCAGCTCCAGCTCGCCGATCTCCTGGGCGAGGAACAGCAGCATGGTGTCGAAGAACGGGGAGCGGCCGCGGCCGCGCGCGGGCCGCAGCTCGCGGACGAGCGCGTCGTAGGGCAGGGACTGGTGCGCGAAGGCGTCGGTCACCGTCCGCCCGGTGCGGCGCAGCGCCTCGCGGAACGTCGGAGCGCCGGACAGGTCCGTCCGCATGACGAGGGTGTTGCCGAAGTTGCCGGCGAGCCGCTCGACCTCGGCGTGCTCGCGGTTCATCACCGACGACCCGACCGCCACGTCGGCGGAGCCGGTGTAGCGGTGCAGCAGGGCGGAGTAGGCGGCGAGCATCACCGTGTACGGGGTGACGTTCTCCTCCTTGGCGAGCCGGGCGAGGCCCTCGGTCACGTCGTCGCCGAAGCGGCGGGCGCGCCGGCCGCCGCGCTCGGACGCGGCGGCGGTGCGCGGCCGGTCGGCGGGCAGGTCGAGCGGCGCGGGCGGCGGGTCGAGCCGGGCGCGCCAGTACGCCAGGTCGTCCTCGGCGAGGGGCCGCTTCTGCTCCCAGTCGGCGAAGTCGGCGTACTGCACGTCCAGCGCGGGGAGGCCGTCCGGCTCGCCGGTCACGGCCGCGCGGTACAGGGCCGACAGGTCGCGCGAGATCGAGCCCCAGGTCATGCCGTCCCAGGCGATGTGGTGGACGACCAGGACCAGCGCGTGCTCGTCCGGGCCGGTGCGCAGCAGTTCCAGCCGGACGGGCCGTTCCGCGCGCAGGTCGAACGGGGTCGCCGCGAGTTCCGCGGCGCGCGCGTCGGGGTCGGCGCGGTCGAGCGGGGGGAGGTCGAGCGCGTCGTCGCCGGTGACGATCTGGACGGCGGTCTCGCCGGGCCCGTCGGCGTACACGGTGCGCAGGACGGCGTGGCGCCGGATGAGTCCGCGCAGCGCCTCGCGGAGCGCGGCGGTGTCGAGCGGCCCGGACATCCGCACGAGCAGGCACACGTTGTAGGCGGGGCTCGCCGGGAAGGCGCGGTGATGCAGCCACATGCTCTGCTGCGCGTAGGACAGGGGGGCGGGGCCGCCGGCCGCGCGCGGGGCGGGGCGTCCGGCGCCGGGTCCGCGCCCGTCCGCCGGGAGCCCGGCTTCCGCCATCATCCGCCGCATCAGTTCGCGCCGCAGTCGAGCACCTTGCGCCGTCGTCGTCGTCCGCTCCTGCACGCCTCAGCTCTTTCGTCGTCGGCTTGATCAGCGGAAGTTAGGTTAGCCTTGCCTATCAAAATCGCACAAGGTTAGCCTTACCTAAGTTCGGCTCGAATCACGACAAAGTCGGACTTCATCACCCAAAGGGAGCCCACTGCCTTGTCCCCCGGTCTGCGCACTGACGAAGAGCCCACGGAACGGGTGGTCGAGGCCGCCCGCGCACCGCTCGGCCTGATGACCCGGCTGGCCGGATCCGGCCTCTTCACCGACCACGTCGTCTACGAGCGGCCCGGCCGGTGGACGTTCGCCGGCGGCGTCCTCGGCGAGGTCGTCCTCGACGCCGGCGCCGTGCACGCCCGCTGGCCCGACCGGAAGCCGGTGACGGCGCCCTATGGCGGCCGGCCCGCCGTCGCGCTGCGCGAGGCGTTCGCCGCCGCGCCGCTCCCGGCCTGGAACGCCTACGGATGGATCGCCTTCGAGTTCGCCTCGGCGAGCCCGTCCGGGCGCCTCGCGCATCTCGTCGTCCCGCGCGTCGAGGTCACGGTCGAGGGCGGCGAGGCCCGCGTGGCCGGCACCGACCCCCGCGAGGTCGAACGCGTCGCGGACCTGCTGGCGGCGGACGTCCCGGCCCGCACCGCGGAGCCGTCGCCGGTGGACGTGCGGCAGGGCGGCGACGCCTACCGCGCGCGCGTCGCCCGCGCCGTCGGCGACATCGCCGCGGGCCGGTACCAGAAGGTCATCGTGTCCCGGCGGCTGGACGTCCCGTACCCGGTCGACGTCGCCGCCACCTACGCGCGCGGCCGGGCCGCGAACACCCCCGCGCGGTCGTTCCTGCTCGACCTCGGCGGGTTCCAGGCCACCGGGTTCAGCCCCGAGGTCCTCGCGAGCGTGGACGAGGACGGGCGCGTCATGACGCAGCCGCTCGCCGGCACCCGCGCGTTCGGGTTCGGCGGCGACGCCGACGCGCGCACCCGCCGGGAGCTGGAGACCGACCCGAAGGAGATCTTCGAGCACGCCGTGTCGGTCCGGACGTCGCAGGAGGAGCTGTACCGGGTGTGCGATCCGGACTCCGTCCACGTCACCGGGTTCATGACGGTGAAGGAGCGCGGCAGCGTCCAGCACCTCGGCTCCAGCGTCGGCGGCGTCCTCGCGCCCGGCCGCACCTGCTGGGACGCGCTGGACGCGCTGTTCCCCGGCGTGACGGCCTCCGGCATCCCGAAGGCCGACGCGATCGAGGCGATCGGCGGGCTGGAGGAGCGCCGCGGCCTGTACGCGGGCGCGGTCGTCGCCGTGTCGCACACCGGCGCGCTCGACTCGGCGCTCGTCCTTCGCGCGCTCTACAGCCAGGACGGGCGGGCCTGGCTGCGCGCCGGCGCCGGCATCGTCAGCGGCTCGACGCCCGATCGCGAGTACGAGGAGACCTGCGAGAAGCTGTCGAGCATCTCCCCGTACGTCGTCCCTCTCGCCTGACCGGCCCCGCATGCGGCGCGCCGCCCCCGCGGAGGTCTCCGCGAGGACGGCGCGCCTCTTCGCTAACGCGCGGTTCCCTCATGCAGGCGGGCGGCCAGCGCCTTCTTGCTGACCTTCCCGACCGGGGTGCGGGGGAAGGCGTCGGCGGTCTCCAGGCGGTCGGGCCACTTGTAGGCGGCCAGGCCGCGGTCGCGGAGGAAGTCCTTGACGTCGCGCAGCGTCGGCGGCGCGGCCTTCGCCGCGTCCCGCAGGACGAGGAACGCGCAGGTCCGCTCCCCCATCATCGGGTCGGGGACGCCGACGACGGCCGCGTCATGGACCGCCGGGTGGGCGAGAAGGTGATCCTCCAGCTCCTCGGCGGACACCTTGTCGCCGCCCCGGTTGATCTGGTCCTTCTCGCGGCCCTCCACGACCAGGTGCCCGGACGGCAGCTCGCGGACGAGGTCGCCGGTGCGGTAGTAGCCGTCGGGCGTGAACGCGCGGGCGTTGTGGGCGGGCGCCCGGTAGTAGCCGCGCAGCGTGTACGGGCCGCGGGTGAGCAGCTCGCCGACCTCGCCGGGCGCGACCGTCCCGCCGTCGCCGTCCACGATCCGGATCTCGTCGGCCGGGGACAGCGGGCGGCCCTGCGTCCGCTCCACCAGGCCGGGCGGGTCGTCGAGGCGGGTGAAGTTCAGCAGCCCCTCCGCCATCCCGAACACCTGCTGGACGCGGCAGCCGAGCACGCCCGGCACCTCCGCCGCGCGCTCGGCGGCCAGCTTCGCGCCGCCGACCTGCAGGAGCTCCAGGGACGACAGGTCGTCCTCGGACCAGGCGGCCGCGTCCAGCCACAGCAGCGCGATCGGCGGGACGGCCGCGCAGGCGGTGACCCGCTCGCGCTCGATGAGCGGGAACGCGTCGTCCGGCGCCCCGGACGGGGCCAGCACCACCGTCCCGCCGGTCGCGAACGCGCCGAGCAGCCCGGGGCACGCGAGCGCGAAGTTGTGCGCGGCGGGCAGCACCACGAGGTAGACCGTGTCGCGGGTGAAGCCGCACAGCTCGGCGCTGGCCTCCAGGTTGTAGACGTAGTCGCGGTGCGTCCGGGGGATCAGCTTCGGCAGCCCCGTCGTGCCGCCCGACAGCAGCAGGACGCCGACGTCGGCGGGATCGGGGCGCGGGTACTCCGCGGGTTCGGCGTCCAGATCGGCGAGGGCGGTGAACTCCTGGGCGTCGCCGTCCACCACGACGTGCTCGACGGGCAGCGTCCTGGCCATCGAACGGTAGTCGAAGCCGCCGTCCGTCTCGCCGCACACGTAGGCGCGGGCCTCGGCCAGCTCGCACAGGTACCGGATCTCGCTCTCGCGGTGCGCGGGCAGCGCGAGGACGGGCGCCGCGCCGATCCGCACGAGCGCCAGGAACGCCACGACGAAACCGGTGGTGTTGGGCAGCTGGACGATGACGCGGTCGCCGCGGCGGACGCCCAGCCGCAGGAATCCGGCGGCGGTCCGCTCGGCGCGGCGGTCGAGGACGGCGTAGGTGAGGCGGTCCCCGCCGGCGACGAGCGCGGTCCGGTCCGGGTCGCCGCGCAGGACGTCGCCGAGGACGCGGTCCTTCCAGTAGCCCTCCGCCTTGTAGCGCTGTTCGAGGTGGGCGGGCCAGGGGGTGAAGCCGTCCATGACGGCCGGAGCGGTGTCCGGCATGGCTCAGCGCCCGGCGAGCTGGGCGGGGGCGCCGGGGACGGGCTCGGCGGGGTCGGAGCCGAGCGCCACGATCCGGTTCGCGGCGTCGACGTGCACGACGCGCGGCTCGTGGGCGGCCACCTCGGCGTCGTCGAGGGCGGCGTAGGTGATGACGATGACGAGGTCGCCGGGCTGGACGAGGCGGGCCGCCGCGCCGTTCACGCCAATGACCCCGCTGCCCGCCTCGCCGGTGATGGCGTAGGTGACCAGGCGGGAGCCGTTGTTGATGTCGACGAGGTGGACCTGCTCCCCCTCGGCGATGCCGGCGGCCTCCATCAGCTCGGCGTCGATCGTCAGCGATCCCACGTAGTGCAGGTCGGCCTGGGTCACGGTCGCTCGGTGGATCTTTCCGTTCATCAGCGTGCGCTGCACCGGGAGGGCCCTTCTCTCACGATCAACTAAGGATAGGCTTACCTTACTCACTCCCCCTTCCGAGGAGAACCCCCGACGATGCCCCGGCGCCTCGCCCTGGACGTCGGCCCGCTGCGCGACAGCCGGCCGTTCCGCAACGTGTTCATCGCCCGCACCGTCTCGGTCTTCGGGATCGGCATGCTGGCCGTCTCCGTCCCCGTGCAGGTCTACGACCTGACCGGCTCCACCGTGCAGGTCGGCGCCGTGTCGGCCGCCGAGGGCCTCGCGCTGCTGGCCGGGTTCCTGTGGGGCGGCGTGCTCGCCGACCGGCGGGACCGGCGGCGGCTGATGCTGCGCGCCCGCACCGCCTCCGGGATCGCGTTCGCGCTGCTCGCCCTGAACGCGTTCCTGCCGTCCCCGTCGTCCGCCGCGCTGTACGTCCTAGCCGCGTGGGACGGGCTCGCCACCGGCGTCGCGATCACCGCGCTGCTCGCCGCGACGCCCGCGCTCGCCGGCCCGGACAGGCTCGTCGCGGCGGGCGCGCTGAACGCGCTGACGGTCCGGCTCGGGTCGATGCTGTCGCCCGCGCTCGGCGGCCTCGTCGTGTCGGCGTTCGGCGTCGGCTGGAACTACGCGGCGGCCGCGGCCGGCACCCTCGGCACCCTCGGCCTGCTGACGTCGCTGCCGCCGCTCGAACCCGCCCGCGCCGGCGGGCCGGACGGGACCGACGGAGCGGACGGGCAGGACGACGCCGAGGGCCACCCGCTGAGGTCGATCGGCGGCGGGCTGCGGTTCGTCGCCTCCCACCGCGTCGTCGGGTCGCTGATGCTGCTCGGCCTGCTGTTCATGGTCGCGGGCGGCATCCCGGTGCTCATGCCGGCGTTCGCCGAGCACGGCCTCGGCGGCGGCCCGTCCACGGTCGGGCTGCTGTACGCCGCGCCCGCGTGCGGCGCGGTCCTCGCCTCCGTCACCAGCGGCTGGGCGGGCTCCGTCCGGGCCCCCGGCCTCGCGCTGCTCGCGGCGTCGGTCGCCGGGTTCGTCCTGCTGGCGTGCACCGGCCTGGCGCGCCATCCGGCGCTCGCCGTCGCGATCCTGTTCGGGTACGGGTTCGCCGCGTCCGTCGAGGAGATCCTGCGGTACGGCCTCATCCAGTCGCACACCCCCGACTCGCACCTGGGCCGCGTCAACTCCCTGTGGGCGGCGCAGGAGACCGGCGGGACCGCCATCGGCTCGCTCGGCGCCGGAGCCCTCGGCCGCTACCTGGCCCCGGGCCCGGCGATCGTCGCCTACGGGACGGTCAGCGCCGTCCTCGCCCTGGTCCTCGCCCTCACCCTGACGACCCTCCGCACCGCCACCCTCACCCCCGCCGCCGAACCCGACCGGTGAGTCGCGGCGAGCCGCCGTCATGGGCGGCCCATGACGGCGGCTCGCCGCGAGTGGACAGGGGCCGGGTCAGCGGGCGAGGTGGGCTTCGACCTCGTCGTCGGACATCGCGTCGACCTCCAGCCGGATGGCGGCGACGGCCTCCAGGCGGCCGGGGGCGTCCTCCAGCTCGGTGAAGCGGCGGGCGATGCGGGCGATCGTCCGCTCGGCGAACAGGACGCGGACGGGCAGGGCGGAGGTGTCCAGCGCCTCGCGCAGCCGCGCGACGACGGTCGTCGCGAGGACGGAGTCGCCGCCGAGGGCGAAGAAGTCGGCGTCCGCGCCGACGCGCTCCCTCCCCAGCACCTCGGCGGCGATCCGGGCCAGCACCCTTTCCAGGGACGTCGCGGGCTCGGTGTAGGGGGCGGCGTCCTCCCCCGCCTCGGCGGCGGCGAGCGCGGCGAGCGCCTTCCGGTCGACCTTGCCGTTCGCGGTGAGCGGCAGCTCGGCGACCGGGACGAGCACCTCCGGCACCATGTGCGGCGGCACGAGGTCGCGGGCGCGCGCCAGCACCGCGTCGGCGGGGACGCCGCCGGGGGTGACGGCGGCGCACAGCCGGTTCCCGGCGAGCAGGGCGACGGCGCGCTCCACGGCCGGGTGGTCGCGCAGCGCGGCCTCGACCTCGCCGAGCTCGATCCGGAACCCGCGGACCTTCACCTGGTCGTCGCGTCGGCCGAGGAACTCCAGCGTGCCGTCCGGGCGGTAGCGGGCGAGGTCGCCGGTCCGGTACCAGCGGACGCCGTCGCGGACGACGAACCGGTCCGCGGTGCGCTCGGGGTCGCCGGTGTAGCCGTCGGCGACGCCCGCGCCGCCGATCCACAGCTCGCCCGCGACCCAGTCGGGGCGGTCGCGGCCCAGGTCGTCGACGACCCGGCAGGCGACGCCGCCGAGCGGCACCCCGTACGGGACGGCGCGCCAGTCGGCCGGGACCTCGCCCGCGACCTCCTGCACCGTGGAGTGGATCGCGGTCTCGGTGGTGCCGCCTAGCGCGACGAACCGGGCGCCCGGCGCGCGCTCGGCGAGCAGCCCGGGCAGGTGGGTGCCGACCCAGTCGCCGCCGAGCAGCACCAGCCGCAGGGACGGGACGGGCCCCGACCGCAGCAGCATCTCCAGCACGGACGGGACGCTGTTCAGCACGGTCACCGACCACCGGGCGGCGAGCGCGTTCCAGCGGGCGGCGTCGCGCCGCTCGTCCTCGCCGGGGATCACCACGGCGCCGCCCGCCGTCCAGGGGGCGAACAGGTCGAACACCGACAGGTCGAAGTCGAGGGCGGAGACGCCGAGGGTGACGTCGCCCCGGCCGAGGGCGAAGCGCTCGACGAGGTCGCCGATGGTGTTCATCGCGGCGCCGTGCGAGACCTCGACGCCCTTCGGCTCGCCCGTGGACCCGGACGTGAACAGCACGTACGCGACCTGGTCGGGACGGACGGCGACGGGCTCGGCCAGCGGCTCGGCGGCGGGCTCGAAGCCGGGGGCGACGGACGCGGCGACGGCGGCGCCCGCGCGGATCCGCTCGCGGCGCGCGGCCGGCTGCTCGGGGCCGATCGGCACGTAGGCGGCGCCCGCGGCGAGCACGCCGAGGGCGGCGGCGGCCTGGCCGGGCCCCTTGGGAAGCTCGATCGAGACCCGGTCGCCGGGCCGGACGCCCTGGGCGACCAAGGCGGCGGCGACGCGCAGCGCCCGGTCGGCGAGTTCGGCGTAGGTGAGGGTGCCGTCGTCGCCCCAGTGCAGGGCCGGGGCGTCCGGGGTGCGGCGGGCGTGCTCGAAGAACCCCTTGGTCAGGGTCGAGGGCGGCGGAGCCCCGGTGGCGTTGAGGCGGTGCCGGACGCGGAGCTGCTCCGGCGGCGCGCCGATGCCGAGCGGCGCGTCCCAGTCGGCACCGTCCGCGCCGAGCCGGGCGATCGCGCCGGTGTAGGCGGCGAACATCGCCTCGGCGACGCCGTCGGGGAACGCGGGGCGGCGCACGTCCCAGTTCAGGAGCAGCCCGCCGGCCAGCTCGGTGACCTGCGCGTCCAGCAGCACCTGCGGGCCCTGCGAGATGATCCAGGCGGGCTCGCCGAACCGCTCGCGGACCGCGTCGCCGAACAGCTCGCCCAGGTTGAGCGCGCTGGTGTAGACGATCGGCGCGAGGACCTGCTCGCCGCGCAGCCGCGACAGGTCGCGCAGCACCTCCAGGCCGGAGTAGTCGCCGTGCGCGCCGGCGGTGTGCAGGTTCGCCTGGAGGGCGCGGGCGCGCTCGACGAACGGCAGGTCCTCGGAGAGGTCGGCCTCCAGCATGATCGAGCCGGTGAAGTCGCCGACGACGGAGTCCACGTCCGGGTGGACGGGCTCGCGGTGGAACAGCGGCAGGTTCAGCAGGAACCGCGGGGTCGCCGACCACGCGCCGACGACCTCGGCGAACACGGCGGCGAGCGCCATCGCGGGGGTCACGGCCGCCGCGTGCGCGCGGGCGATGAGGCGGGCCTTGTCCTCCGGCGGCAGCCAGTGGTGCAGCCGCTCCACCTCGTCGCCCGGGTCCGGGACGACCGGCGGCTCGGGCGGGCCCGGCAGGTCGGCGAGCCGGTCGGCCCACCACCGGCGGTCCCGCTCGCGGGCGCCGGCGCGCGGGTCGTCGGCGAGGTAGCGGGCGTAGCCGTAGCGGATCGGGGCAAGGGCCTCGCCCTCGTAGAGCGCGGCGAGGTCGGCCAGCATGACGCGGTAGCTCATCGCGTCGGCGGCGACCATGTCGACGTCGAGGTGCAGCCGCGCGGTCCCTCCGGGGAGCAGGCTCAGGCGGGCGTCGAAGACGCGGCCGTCCTCGATCGGGAGCCGCTGCCGCGACATCTCGGCGCGGATCCGGTCCAGCTCGGGGCCGGGGTCGGCGGCGCGGCGCAGGTCGTGGACGGTCACGGCGGGCCCGGGTCGCTCGGGCAGGATCCGCTGCGTCCCGTCGTCGCCGACCGCGACGCGCAGCATCGGGTGCCGGTCGGCGAGCGCGCGCACGGCGGCCTCGAACCGGGACGGGTCGATGGCGCGGCCGTCCAGCTCGACGTACAGGTGCGCGGCGACCGAGCCGAGGGACTGGCCGGAGTCGCGGCCGATCCAGTACGCGTGCTGCATGAGGGCCAGCGGGAACGGGCCGGCCGGCTCCCCGCCGTCGACCGGCTCGCCGCCCGCCTCGGGTCCCGGTTCCGGCGCGCGGGCCTCCATCTGGCCGCGCTCGGCGAGCAGGTCCCACCAGCCGGCGAGGGTGGGCCGCTCGGCCAGCTCGGCGAACCGGACCTCGACGCCGCGGCGGCGGAGCCGGCCGGTCAGCTGCATGAGGCGGATCGAGTCCATCCCGAGCTCGATGAGATTGTCGCCGGGCCCTGCGTCCTCGCCCAGCACGTCGGTCAGCGCGGCGTGCAGCTCTTCTCGGGTCAGCACGGAACTCCCCTCAACTTAGGTAAGGCTAACCTAAATTGATCGCCAGTCCGGCGTCAACGCCGGGTCCGCCGACGTCGGCGCGGGACCGGCCCGAGGCCGTCAGGCGGCGGCGCGGCGGCCCGCCGTGAGCAGCAGCCAGGCCAGGTAGGCGCCGCCGAGCACGCCGGTCACCACCCCGACCGGCATCGCCACCGGCAGGTGCAGCGAGATGAGGTCACCGCAGGCGAGCAGCGCCGCGCCGGTCAGCCCGGCGGACAGCAGTTGCGCGCCGGGGCGGCGGGTCAGCCGGCGGGCGAGCTGCGGGGCCGCGAGCGCGACGAACGGCACCGGGCCGGCCGCCGCGGTCGCCGCCGCGACGAGGCCGACGCCCGCGACCATGAGCAGCGCGCGTGTCCGCTGGACGGGCACGCCGAGCGCGCGCGCCGCGTCGTCCCCCATCTCCCCCATCCCGAGCGGGCGGGCGAGCAGCAGCGCCATCGGGACGAGCACCGCGAGCGCGGCGGCGAGCGGCACGGCCTGCGCCCAGCCGCGCCCGTTCAGGCTCCCGGTCAGCCAGAACGCGGCCTCGTACGCCTCGCGCAGTTCGGCGCGGGTGATGAGGTAGGAGTTCGCCGCCTCCAGCATCGCGGCGGCGGCCACACCGATCAGCACCAGCCGGACGCCGTGCACGCCGCCTCCCCGGCGGTACGCGACGGCGTACACGCCCGCCGCCGTCAGGAAGGCGCCCGCGACCGAGCTGACCGTGATCGCGACCGCGCCGCCGCCGAACACCAGGATCTGGAGCAGCGCGCCGGTCGCGGACCCGGTGGTGAAGCCGATGAGGTCGGGGCTGCCGAGCGGGTTGCGGGACATGCTCTGGAAGATCGCCCCGCTCGTGCCGAGCGCCAGCCCGGCGAGCAGCCCGGTCACGGCGCGCGGCAGCCGCAGGGTGCGGACGATGAAGCCGGTCGCCTGGTCGCCCTGCCCGGCGAGCGAGCGCACCACGTCCCCGGGCGAGACGGGGAACTCGCCGGAACCGACGACGAGCACCGCGGCGCCCGCCGCGACAAGCGCCACCAGCCCGCACACCAGCGCCGCCCGCGGCTCCCACCGGACCGATGCCCCGCCCGCCCGCATCACCCGGCTCACAGCTCCCGCGTCCTTCCGCGGCGGACGATGACCATGAACAGCGGCGCGCCCAGGAACGCGGTGACGATCCCGGTCTGGAGCTCGCCCGGCGCGGCGACGCGTCCGGCGATGTCGGCGGCGAGCAGCACGACGGGCGCGAGCAGCAGCGAGTACGGCAGCACCCAGCGCTGGTCGGGCCCGACGAGCGCGCGGACCGCGTACGGGACGGCGAGGCCGAGGAACGTGATCGGCCCCACGGCCGCGGTCGCCGACCCGCACAGCAGCACGACCGCCAGCGCGCCGAGCGCCCGCGTCCGCCCCGGATACGCGCCGAGCGCCCGGCCCGCCTCGTCGCCGAGGCCGAGGGCGTTCAGCGGGCGGGCGAGCAGCAGCGCCAGCGCCGTCCCGGCGGCGATGAACGGCAGGACCCGGGCGAGCACCGCGGCGTCCCGCCCGGCGAGGGTGCCGACCTGCCAGAACCGGAAGCCGTTGAAGGCGCGCGGGCTGAGCAGCATCAGGCCGGCGGTCAGCGCGCTGGACACGGCGTTGACGGCGGCTCCCGCGAGCACCAGCCGCGCGGGCGAGGTGCCGCCGCGCCCCCGCGCGCCGATCGCGTGGACGAGCACCGCGGCCCCGGCGGCTCCGGCGAACGCCGCCCACACGTAGACCAGGACGTCGTCGGCGCGGAACGCCCCGATGACGACGACGACCGCGAGGGCGGCGCCGCCGTTCACGCCGAGCAGGCCGGGTTCCGCCAGCGGGTTGCGGGTGAGGGCCTGCATCACCGCGCCGGCGAGGCCGAGCGCGGCGCCGACGCCGATCCCGAGCAGGGTGCGCGGGAGCCGCAGGCCGTGCACGATCAGCGCGTCCCGCGACCCGTCCGGCGAGAGCACGGCCGGCCAGACCCGGCCGAGCGGGACGTGCTCGGCGCCGACGGCCAGGCTCGCGGCGGCCGCCAGCAGCAGGAGGGCGGCGAGGACGCCGAGCCCGGCCCAGCGTCCCGCCGGATGCCGGGCGGGGGGCGCGGCGGCCTCCTTCGCCGGGGGTGTGCGGGGGGTTCTCCGCGCGAGGGACAGCACGATAAATAAGGCTAGCCTAAGCTAACTTGCCGCTTCCAGCCCCCGCCGCCTCCCGTCTTCGGAGCGCCGCACCCTCCGGCCAATACATGCGTATGGTATACATCGGTATTGGGAACTGAACGCTTGTATTGGAGGGGGGTCGGAAGCATGACGGAGACGGGCGCGGCACCGGAGGACCTGACGGCGCGCGCGCGGATCAGGGACGCCGCGCTGGAGATGTTCGCCGAGCACGGGATCAAGGGGGCCACGTTCCGGGGCATCGCCGAGGCGGCCGGAGTGTCGGTCGGGCTCGTCCAGCACCACTTCGGGTCCAAGCAGGAGCTGCGGGAG
Organism: Actinomadura sp. RB99; assembly: GCF_014706005.1. NCBI lineage: Bacteria > Bacillati > Actinomycetota > Actinomycetes > Streptosporangiales > Thermomonosporaceae > Actinomadura > Actinomadura sp. RB99. The sequence goes on from NZ_JABMCA010000006.1 coordinate 158,881, forward strand.
GCGTGCGACGCCTACGCGCTGGACACCATCCACCGGCTCAGCGCCGAGAAGATCGACGGCATCGGCGACCCGGGGTTCCTGGCGAAGGCGATGCGGATCGACCTGCCGGTGCGGCGCTACCTCGCCCGCGCGCTCGTCGACGGCTCCCCGGCCGCGGCGCGGGTGTTCGACGACCTGGTCGACACCACCGAGCGCTACTTCGCCGGGCCGCTGCCGCCCGGGGTCATCATGCCCACCACCACCGACATGCACGCCTACTCCGCCGCGCTCGTCGCGATGACGATCGGGATGGAGGTCCTGCACGAGCACCTGTCACGGGCGCTGGGCGTCGACACCTTCACCCCGGAAGGCTCGCTGCGGCTGCGCCGCGCCTTCTTCGACATCTTCGACGACCGCCTGCTGAGCCGGGAGCTCGCGGCGCGCGCCCGCGCCGCGATGCGGGAGTACGAGAGCGGGAACTTCGGGCGTACCGCCCCCATCGAGGAAGACCCGGGAGAGAAGGCAGGATGACTGAGGCAGTACGGGCCGAGGGCCTGGTCAAGACGTTCGGACGGACGCGCGCGCTCGACGGGCTCGACCTGGACGTGGCGTCCGGCGAGGTGCACGGCTTCCTCGGCCCGAACGGCGCCGGGAAGTCCACCACCGTCCGCGTCCTGCTCGGGCTGATGCGCGCCGACGCCGGGACCGCGCGGCTGCTCGGCGGCGACCCGTGGCACGACGCGACCGCCCTGCACCGGCGCCTCGCCTACGTCCCCGGCGACGTCACGCTGTGGCCCAACCTGTCCGGCGGCGAGGTCATCGACCTGCTCGGGCGGCTGCGCGGCGGGCTCGACGACCGCCGCCGCGACGAGCTCCTCGACCGCTTCGAGCTGGACCCGAAGAAGCGGGGGCGCGCCTACTCCAAGGGCAACCGGCAGAAGGTCGCCCTCGTCGCCGCGTTCGCGTCCGACGCGGAGCTGCTCATCCTGGACGAGCCCACCTCCGGCCTCGACCCGCTCATGGAGGAGGCGTTCCAGGAGTGCGTGCGGGAGGAGCGGCGCGCCGGCCGGACGGTCCTGCTGTCGAGCCACATCCTCAGCGAGGTGGAGGCGCTCTGCGACCGCGTCACCATCATCCGCAAGGGCCGCACCGTGGAGACCGGCACGCTCGCCGAGCTGCGCCACCTCACCCGCACGTCGATCCACGCGGAGCTCGCCGCGCCGCCCGGCGGCGTTCCGCTGCCCGGCGCGCACGACGTGCGCATCGACGGCAACACCATCTCCTTCGAGGTCGAGACGGCCGAGCTGGACGCCGCGCTCCGGCAGCTCACCGAGATCGGCGTCCGCTCCCTCACCAGCCGGCCGCCCACGCTCGAGGAACTGTTCCTGCGGCACTACGAGAACGACCACGCCGGACGGACCCTGCAGGAAGGCGGCGTGTCATGACCACCACCACCCTGCGGCCGACGGCGCGGGCCGCCCGCGCCGAGGGCGGCCTCGCGGGCGCGGGCACGCTGCTGAAGATGTGGCTGCGCCGCGACCGCGTCATGATGCCGTCCTGGATCTACGTGCTCACCGCGCTGGTCGCCAGCACCGTGTACAGCTTCAAGAACGGGTACGACACGCCCGCGGCGCTGGAGAGCTTCGCGCGCGGCATCGACGGCAACCCGTCCATGCGGGCGCTGTACGGGCCGGTGCTGAACGACCACACGGCCGCGGGCGTCAGCGCGTGGCGCGTCGGCACGACCGGCGCCGCGCTCACCGCCGTCATGTGCGTGCTGCTCGTCGTCCGGCACACCCGCGCCGAGGAGGAGACCGGCCGGCTGGAGCTGGTCGGCGCCGCCGCCGTCGGGCGCCGCGCCCCGCTGACCGCCGCGCTCGCCACCGCCGTGACGGCCGCCGCGGCCGCGGCGTCCCTGGCCGCGCTCGTCATGGTCCTCTTCGGGCTGCCGGTCGCGGGCTCGGTCGCGTTCGGGCTGTCCTGGTTCGGTGCGGGCCTGGTGTTCGCCGGGGTCGCCGCCGTCACCGCCCAGCTCGCCGAGACGTCCCGGCTGGCCAACGGGCTGGCGTTCGCCGTGCTCGCCGCCGCGTACCTGGTCCGGAGCGTGGCCGACGCCGGTTCCGCGCACTGGGCGTCCTGGCTGTCCCCGATCGGCTGGGCGCAGCGGGTGCGCCCGCACGCCGGCGAGCAGTGGGCCGTGCTGCTGCTCCCCCTGCTCGCGTCCGCGCTCCTGGTCGCGGCCGCGTACGCGCTGGCCGGGCGCCGCGACCTCGGCGCCGGGATCCTCGCCCCCTCGCCGGGCCCGGCCCGGGCCGCGGCGTCGCTGCGCGGCCCGCTCGGCCTGTCGTGGCGGCTGCAGCGCGGCTCGCTGCTCGGCTGGTCCGTCGCGTTCCTGGTGTACGGGCTCGCCATCGGGGGCGTGGCCGACGGCGTCGGCGACCTGGTCAACGGCAGCGACTCCGTCCTCGACGAGATCCGCAGGATGGGCGGGCAGGAGGACGTCGCGGACGCGTTCCTCGCCACCGCCATGGGCCTCATGGCGCTGTTCACGTCGGCCTACGCGGTGCAGAGCGTGCTCCGGATGCGGGCGGAGGAGAGCGGCGGGCGCCTCGAGCCGGTGCTCGCGACCGCCGTCGGCCGGACCCGCTGGGCCGTCGCGAGCCTCGCCGTCACCGTCGCGGGGACGGTGGTCCTCCTCGGCCTCAGCGGGCTCGCCGTCGGGCTGGTGCACGGAGCCCGCTCCCACGACCTGGGCGGCCGGCTTCCCCGGGAGCTCGGCGCCGCGCTCGTGCAGCTGCCGGCGGTGTGGGTCGTCGCCGCCGTGGCCGCGCTGATCTTCGGCCTCCTCCCCCGCGCGACGTCCGCCGGGTGGGGCGTGCTGGCGGCGTGCCTGCTGCTCGGGCAGGTCGGTCCGCTGCTGAAGCTGCCGCAGGCGGTGATGGACGTCTCGCCGTTCACGCACACGCCGAAGCTGCCCGGCGGGGGCTTCGACGTCCTGCCGGTCGCCGTCCTGACCGCCGTGGCGGTCGCCGTCACCGCGGTCGCGCTGCTCGGCTTCCGGCGCCGCGACATCGGCTGAAGCGACGGGGGCACCGGGACGTCCCGGTGCCCCCCGGCACCGGGACGTCCCGGTGCCCCCCGGCGCTTCAGGAGGCGTCGTGGTCGGGGTGGGAGAGCAGCCACGCCCAGATGTCGGCCGGGTCATCGGCGGTGCGCCGGGCGCCGCAGTGGCAGATGCCGGTGAGCCGGTCCGACCCCGGGGACCACTCCACCCGCAGGCGGCCGGCGCTCATCGCGCCGCCGTGAGCCGCTGGAGGACGCGCCGGGCGGCCAGCCCGCCGGTGTCGATGTTGATGGACAGCTCCTGGTAGCCCTCGGGCTCGGCGGCGATCACCGTCTCCAGCAGGTTCAGCGCCGCGACGTCCTGCAGGACGACGGTGCGGTTGCTGTCGTGCAGGAACCGCGAGACGCCCTCGTCGTCCAGCGCGAAGTCGCGGGCGACCCACCAGAAGTCGTGGGTGGTCGTGTCGGTCTCCGGGACGATCGCGTAGCCGACCTCCACGTGGAACGCGTGCGGGTCGTCGCCGTCCGGGCCGGGCTCCACGCCGGTCGGCGCGATCCGGCTGTGCAGCAGGTAGAAGCACGGCGGGTGGTACTCGATGTCCTGCCACCGGTCGATCCGGCCCTCGACGCCGGTCGACTCGGAGTAGAACGGCGGGCACTCGACGTCCTTCATGCGGCGGCTCACGTAGACGATCCCGGCCTCGTCGTCGACCTCCGTGGTGATCGGGGTCTGCGCGACCTCGGGCGTGCCGATGTACCCGGCGTGCAGGTAGGTCTCGTGGGACAGGTCGAGGAGGTTGTCGACGAGCAGCTCGTACCGGGCGGCGAGCGGCTCCATGCCCCGGACGGTCACGTAGTCCGGCGAGCTCAGCCAGGGGGCGCGCGGGATGGAGGCCGCGTCGCCCGTCCCGTCGCCGATCCACACCCAGACCAGCGAGTCCTGCTCGACGACCTGGTAGGCGGGGACGCGGGCGGTGCGCGGGATCCGGGTCTGCCCGGGCACGGCGACGCACGCCCCGTCGGGGGCGTAGGTGAAGCCGTGGTAGCCGCAGACGATCCGGTCGCCGTCGCGGTTGCTCGCCGACAGCGGGAAGCGCCGGTGCACGCAGCGGTCGGCGAGCGCGACGGCCTGCCCCGCCCCCGTGCGGTACATGACGAGCGGCTCGCCGCAGATCGTCCGGGCGAGCAGGCCGTCGCCGACCTCCTCGCTGTAGGCGGCGACGTACCACTGGTTGCGTGCGACGGCCATGGGCTGCTCCTCGGGGTGGACGAAGGACCGTGGAGACGACCCTCGCCGCCGCCCGCGAGGCCGGGCCACACCGATTCCGTCCAGCGGAAGAATCCGCCCTTCCGGGAAGGGACCCCGGTCAGATCTCGCGCATCGCCGACTCCGGCGGGCGCAGGGCGCGCGGCGCGCCGAGGGCGCGGGAGATGCCGCGGGCGCCGGCCCGCACGACGGGGACGAGCGAGCGCGCCTCCCAGCCGGACGCCGGGACGACGACCGCGACGGCCGCCACCACCCGGTCGTCCGGGCCGAACACCGGCGCGCCGACGGACATCGCGAACGTCTCCACCTGCCCGTCGCTGACCGCGGCCCCCGTGCGGCGGACCTCCGCCAGGACGCGGCGCAGCTCGGGACCGGTGGCGATGGTCCTCGGGGTGAAGCGGCGCAGCGGCCCGGCGATCGCGCGCTCCTGCAGGTCCCGGCCGGAGTACGCGAGCATGGCCAGGCCGACGCCGGTCGCGTGCGCCGGCCAGCGGCCGCCGACGCGGGAGAACACGTGCACGGCGTCGCGGGCGGAGATCCGCTCGATGTACACGACGTCCAGGCCGTCCAGGACGGCGAGATGGACGTTCTCGTGGGTGGCCTCGTACAGGTCCTCCAGGAACGGCATCGCGGCCTCGCGGAGGGCCGGGCCCCGCCCGAGGGCGCCGACCTCCCACAGCCGCAGCCCGACGCGGTAGAGGCCCGCGTCGTCGCGCTCGAGCGCGCCCCAGCACGTCAGCTCGCCGACGAGCCGGTGCGCGGTGGACAGCGGCAGCGCGGCGCGGCGCGCGATCTGGGTGATGGTCAGGGCCGGGCGCTCCGGCGTGAACGCCTCGAGGATGCCGAGGACCCGGCTGGTCACGGTGGGGCGCCGCCCGGGCGCGGCGGGCCGGGACGGCGCGGCTCCGCGCGCGGCCGGCGGGGTGCCGGGTCCTTCGTCGAGCATGCGGCGGTCCTCCCAGGGCGTCGCGTTCGAAGTTAGGCGTATGCTTCACAGCGGTCAAGCATGTGCCGAACAACGAGGTCCCGGGCGCCTTCCGGGCCGCGCTGCGCGGCGGGACGACGGGAGCCGAGCGGATGGGACGAGAAGGCCGCCCGGCGGCGGACGCGCCGGGCGGCGGTGAGGCCTTGGACGACGGCGAGGCCCTGGACGGCGCCGACGCGCCGCCGCGGCTCCGGCCCCGGTCGCTGATGCTGACCTACCTCGGGAACTACGTGCTCGGCCGCCGCGTCGCGGTGTTCTCCGGCAGCTTCATCGACGCGTTCGGCCGGCTCGGCGTCGGCGAGCACGCGGTCCGCTCGACGCTGGCCCGCATGGTCGACCGCGGGCTGCTGGCGCGGCACCGGGCGGGCCGCCGGATGCACTTCGGCCTCACCCCGCGCTCCGAGGCGATCCTGCTCGACGGCGAGGACCGGGTGTGGCGGCGCGGCGTGCTGAACACCGACTGGGACGGGACCTGGACCGTGCTGGCGTTCTCGCTGCCGGAGTCCTGGCGGCGCGTCCGGCACGACCTGCGCGCCCGGCTGGCCTGGGCGGGGTTCGGGTCGCTCGGCAACGGCACGTGGATCGCGCCGTCGGCGGTGGACGTCCCCGCGCTCGTCGACGGGCTCGGCCTGGACGGGCGCCTCAAGGTGTTCGCCGGCCCCGCGCAGGCGCCGACCGACGTCCCGGCGATGCTCCGCGAGGCGTTCGACCTCGGTCCCCTGGCCGCCGGCCACCGCGCCTTCCTCCGCCGCTGGGACCGCCCCGAGCCGCTGCCCGGCGCGCCCGACGATCTGGCCCGCTACCTGTGGATGTCGACCGAGTGGCTGGAGCTCGTCCGCGCCGACCCGCGGCTGCCGGTGGAGCACCTGCCGGACGGCTGGCCCGCCGTCCGCGGCCAGTGCGTGCTGTGGGAGCTGCGCCGCCGCTGGGAGGAGCCGGCCCGCCGCATCGCCGACGCGTCGATGGAGTGCATCGAGGTCTGACCGCCGCCGCGCCCCTGCACCGCTCACCCCTCCGCCGCTCAGCCCTGCGCCACTCAGCCCCGGGCCGTCATCCTCGGCACGGTCTCCTCGATCAGATGCATGATCGTCTCCTCCAGCAGCAGGTGCACCTGCGCCCGGGTGAGCCGGCCGTGCCGCAGCCACTCGCGGGTCGCGGCCTCCGCCATCCCGCTGAAACCGCGCAGCGCCGAGCGCACCTCCGGATGCTCGGCGGCGAGCCGGGACAGCCCGACCACCTCGGTGATGTGGTCGACCGCGCCCTCCCGCGCCGCGTCCACCAGCCGGGCGAGGTCGTCGTCGCCCGCGGTCCCCGCCGCCATGTCCAGCGCGACGAGCCAGGTCCCGGCGTTGCGCTCCAGCAGCTCCAGCCAGCCGGTGATGCTCTCGGTGACCCGCTCGCGGACGCTCGCCCCCGGCTCGTAGGCGGGCACCGGGACCGGCGGGATGTGCAGCATCCGCTCCACGACCGCCAGGTACAGCTCCCGCTTGGTGCCGAAGTAGTGGTTCAGGAGGCCCCGGCTGACGCCCGCCACCGCCGCGATCTCGGTGTTCGAGACCTCCTCGTACGGCCGTTCGCTGAACAGCTCCCGCGCGCACACCAGGATCTGCTCGCGCCGCTCGTCACGGTCCTTGCGCACCCGTACCCGCTCGCCCATGTCTCCCTGTCCGCGCCGTCCTCGCCCGCCGCCGCCCGGTCATCCGGGTGGCGCGGCGGGGCGTTCCAGTGTTCCAGAAGCACGGCCTCCCACGTCAGGTCCGCGGCGAGGTCGGAGCAGCCGGACCCGCCGGTGCCGCCCGGCCGGTCATCGGGGCGTCGGCAGGGTGATCCGGACGGTGGTGCCCCGGCCGGGGGGACTCTCGACGTCGACGTGCCCGCGCAGCGCGCGGACCCGGTCGGTGAGGCCCGCGAGCCCGCCGCCGGGGACGGCGCCCGCGCCGCCCGCCCCGTCGTCGCGGACCTCGGCGACGACGCGGCCCGCCTCGTCGCGCACGCTCAGCCGGATCTCGTCGGCGCCCGCGTGCTTGGCCGCGTTGGCCAGCGCCTCGCAGAGGGCGAAGTACAGCGTCGACTCGATCTCCGGCGGGTACCGGCGGCCGGGCAGGTCGAGCCGGACGGGCACCGGCGCCCGGCCGGCGACGAGCCGCATCGCGGCGTCCAGCCCCGCGTCGGTGAGGATCGCCGGGTGCACGCCGCGGGCCAGGCCGTCCAGCTCCGCGGCCGCCTCCGCCAGTTCCCGGCGGCAGGCGCGCGCATGCTCGCGGGCCTGCGGGCCGACCGCCCGCTCCAGCTCCGCCAGCAGTTCCTCCAGCGCGCGCAGCCGCTGCTGGGCGCTGCGCTGCAGCTCGGCCGCGAGCCGTTCGCGCTCGGCCGCCTGGACGCGGACGAGCCGTTCCCGCGCGTCGCGCGCCCGTTCGAGGTGCGTCCGCGCCGCGGCCTGCAGCCGGACGGTCTCCAGCGCGCGGCCGCCCGCGACGAGCGCCGCCTCGACGAGCTGCTCGTGCCCGCGCAGCCGGTCGTCGGTGTCGACGGCGGCGAGCGGTTCCCCGGCGGACGTGCGGACCTCGTGCCGCCAGCGGCCCGGCGCCGGCCCGTCGCCGACCGCGGCGCCGCGCCGGGTGACGTCGACGTAGCCGCCCTCCGCCCACAGCCACAGCTCCAGGGTGGCGTCGCGCAGGACGCGGCGCAGCGCGTCCCGCACCTTCTCCACCGACACCGGGTCGGTGAGGCGCTGCATCCGCTCGGCGGCGGACAGCTCGGCCAGCCGGGCGCGCAGCGCCGCGGCGAGGAACGCCAGCGGCAGCACCGTCGCGAACACGCCCTGGACGAGGTAGACCTCCATCACGTCGTCCAGGGTCACGTCGCGGCCGATGAGCGAGCCCTGCACGGCGAGCGCCCCGGCGACGCCGACCGTGACGGCGACGGCGACCGGGACGGTGTACCGGCGGTCGAGCCGGCCGGTGCCCGGCAGCCGCAGCAGCAGGATGACCACGAGCACGCCGGCCAGCACCGCCTCCACGGTCGTGACGCCGCGGTAGGCGGAGCCGAACGCCTCCCGGTCGGGGGCGACCGACGGCCAGGCCACCGCCGCGTCGAACCCGTTCCACGCGGGCCGCGACAGCGCGCACAGCAGCGCCTGCCCGCCGAGCATGACGGCCGCCGTGACGCCGGTCCACGCCCGGGCGACGGCGCCGTCGAGCCGGCCGTCGGGGTACAGCAGCACGCCCACCCCGATCGCGACGAAGAAGACCGACTGCGCGAACACCGACACCACCGGGCCGGCGCCCGCGTTCCAGCTCGCCGTCCAGGTCACCGCCCACGCCGCCGCGCCGGCGGTGAACGCCGCGCCGGTCCGCCGGCCGAGCCTCCCGGCGGCCAGCAGCCCGCCCGCGACGGCGAACCCGCCGCAGCACGCCAGCGTGACCGCGGCGGCGGCCGGGTGGTCGCGCCAGTACGGCCAGCCCGCGGCGAGCGCCCCCGCCGCCACCGCCGCGCCCCCCGCGGCGGCGCGGCGCAGCGGAGCGCCGAACCACGACGGCGCCCGCAGGCGCACCGTCCTCACAGCCAGCCGTCCCTTTCCTGTCGAGGGCCCGGGGGCCCGCGCCGGAGACCGCGCACACGGCGAGCCGGCGGACGCGGCCCCGGGGAACCACCGGGCGGGCCTCGGGTTTCCCCGGATGCGCCCGGGGCGCGCCGGCGGGACGATGGGGGCACCGGACGGCCACGGGCACGGCCCGAGGCGCGCCCCGGTGGCGTGCGGGGGCCACCACCGGCGTCACGTACCGCGACCGGACTCGTACAGAGGATTCTCCCCACAGCACCGCCGTGCGCGGAAGCCCGTTACCCGATCGATGCGCGGAACGGGCGGTGCGGGCGCGCCCTCACGCGTTCTCCGGGCCGCGCGCGGGCCCTCTCAGCGCGTCCGTCTCATCTCGTCCGTGTCACCGCGTCCGTCTCAGCGCGTCCGTGTCAGCGCGCCCGTGTCACTGCGTCTCGGCGGCGCGCAGCCAGGTGAGCACCGCCAGCACCCGCTTGTTGCTGTCCTGCGGGCCGGGCGGCCCGCCCGACGAGGTGATCTTGAGCTTGGTGAAGATGGCCCGGACGTGGTCCTCCACGGTGCGGGCGGACAGGTGCAGCCGCTTGCCGATCCCCGCGTTGGAGTGCCCCTCCGCCATCAGGCCCAGGACCTCCCGCTCGCGGCCGGACAGCCGGGAGAGCTCCCGCTCCCGGTGCCGGGCCTCGACCAGCCGGCTCACCACGTCCGGGTCGATGACGACCTCGCCGCGCATCACCCGCTCCAGCGCGCCGCGCAGGTTGTCGACGTCGGTGACGTGGTCCTTCAGCAGGTAGCCGACGCGGCGCGGCTGGTCCCGGAACAGCTCCATGGCCTGCGGCGTCTCGTTGAAGGCGGACAGCACCAGCACGCCGATCCCGGCGTGGCGCCGCATCAGCTCGCGCGCCGCGACCACGCCCTCGTTGGTGTGCGTCGGCGGCATGTGCAGGTCGAGGATCGCGACGTCCGGCGGGTCCTCGGCGACGCGGGCGAGCAGCTCCTCGCCCGATCCCGCGGACACCGTCACCTCGATGCCGACCGTGGTGAGCAGGGTGACCAGCGCCTGCCGGAAGATCCCGCTGTCCTCCGCCACGGCTACTCGCATGGCAGGACCATCCTCACCGTCGTGCCCCGGGCGGGCTCGCCGTCGACTTCCACATGCCCGCGCAGCGCCCTGATCCGCCCGGCCAGCGCGTCCGGCACCGTGCCGGGCTCGCCCGGCCGCTCCCCGTCGTCGATGACCTCGGCCACCAGCCGGCGGCCGTCCGGACGCACCCGGACGGTCACGCGGGTCGCACGCGCGCGGTCGACAGCGTACGACAAAGCCTCGCAGAGCACCGAGTAAAGCGCGGACTCGATCTCGCGGGAGTAGCGCTCGGCGGTCACGTCCAGCAGCACCCGGGTGCCGAGCCGCTCGGCGACGACCTCCAGCGCCGGGCCGAGGCCGTCCTGGACGAGCAGGGCCGGCTGCACCTCGCGGGCGAGCGCGCGCAGCTCGGCCAGCGCCGCCATCAGCTCCGCGCGGCACGTGCGCGCGTGCTCCTTCACGGCCGGGTCCTCGGCGAGGGCCTCCAGGGTGCCGAGCATCGCGCCGAGCGCCAGCAGCCGCTGCTGCGCGCCGTCGTGCAGGTCGCGGGCCAGCCGCTCGCGCTCCACGGTCTCGGCGCGCAGCAGCCGCTCGTACGCCGACCGCACCTGCTCCAGGCCGGCCTGGACGTTGGACTGGAGCCGCGCCGTCTCCAGCGCCCGGCCGCCGGCCGCCAGCGCCGCCTCGACCAGCGACCCGTGGTCGCGCAGCGCCGCGCCCAGCTCCACGATCGCGAGGGGCTCGCCGGCGGCGGTCTCGACGCGGCGGCGCCACCGCCCCCCGTCTCCCGCCGGCGGATCGCCGTCCGCCGGTCCGGCGTCGCCGGCGTCCACTGCGACGGGGCGCCCCGCGGTGTCGACGTAGACCTGCTCGGCGGGCGCCCAGAACCACAGCTCCAAGGACGGGTCCTGCAGGACGTCGCGGAGGGCGTCGCGGATCCGCTCCACCGACACCGGGGCGGTCAGCCGCAGCATCCGGCCGGCGACGGCCAGTTCCGCGAGCCGGACGCGCAGCCCGGACGCCAGCAGCGCGAGCGGGATGAGGGCGGACACCGCGCCCTGGATCGCGTACACCCGCAGCAGCGCGTCCAGCGAGATGGACTCCTCCATGATCGGCCGCTGCGTCAGCGCCGCGGAGAGCCCGACGAACGCCAGGGCCAGGGTGACCGGCAGCGCCACCACCCGCCGCATCCGGCTCATCTTCGGCAGCCGCAGCAGCAGGACGACGGCGAAGGAGACGGCGAGCACGAGGTACAGCGCGGCGGAGACCTCCAGGACGGCGCGGAACGCCGCGTGGTCGGGGAACGGCGCCGGCCACCACACGTGCCGCCCGCGGAACGCCGCCCACGCGGGGCGCGAGGTGACCCACAGCGCGGTCGGGCAGCCCCACAGGACCGCGCAGGCGAACACCGTCCAGATCCGGTCGGCGCGGTACTCCAGCCGTCCGGCCGGGTACAGCAGGACGCCCACCGCGAGGGTGAGGTAGAAGTCGGCCTGGGCGTACGGCGACAGCAGCGGTCCGGGCCCGGTGTTCCAGCTCGCCAGCCAGTTCAGCGCCCAGAACAGCGACGCGGCCAGGAACAGCAGCCCGGTGCGCCGGCTGCGGTTTCCCGTCGCCAGCAGCGCGCCGACCACCGCGATCCCGCCGGTGCTGACCAGGCCGAGCGCCGCCGCGGCGGCATGGTCGCGCCAGTACGGCCATCCCGCGGCCAGCGCGAGCGCGGCCACCGCGAGGCCGGCGGCGAGGGCGCGCCTCGTCTCCGCACCGAACCACGGTGGCGACCTGCGCCTCCGCGGGGCGGATATCACCACGACCATCCTTTCCATGCTGGGACCCGTGGCGGTCCCCCGGTACCGGGAACCCACGGGCACGGGCACCGTGCTTTCCCGGACGCACGGGAAGTGTCCCCGCTCAGCCCCGCCGGGGAGAGCGCCGTTACCGGATCGCGACGCGCGTTTCCGACCGCCCCTTTCCTCCGCGCTTGATGTTTGCGCTACCACGATTGTTTCCTGGGTATTGACATCGTTTTGCGTTAGCGCAAACATTCAGGGCACCCGATCGATGTGGAGCAGATCACAGTGACCACCGCGGCGCCCCCTCCCCCGTCCGGCACCGGCCCGTCCGGTTCCGGGCCGGGCGGCGCGCGGCCGCGCGCGGCGGTCATGGAGGACGTCGCGGTGCTCGCGGGCGTCTCGGCGATGACGGTGTCGCGGGTGCTGAACGACCCCGGCAAGGTCGCGCCGCGGACCCGCGAGCGGGTGCTCGCGGCGATGCGCGAACTGGACTACCGGCCGAACTCTGCGGCGCGCGTGCTCGCGACCGGCCGGTCCGGGGTGCTCGGCGTGGTCAGCTTCGACACGACGCTGTACGGGCCCGCCTCGACCCTGTACGGGATCGAGCGGGCCGCGCGCAGCGCCGACTACATGATCAACATCGCCAGCCTCGGCTCGCTCACCAAGCGCTCCATCGAGGACGGCGTGCAGCGGCTGCGCGCCCAGTCGGTGGACGGGATCGTCATCATCGCGCCGCACCAGTCGGCGGCCGAGGGGCTGCGGCGCCTCCCGCCGGACATGCCGGTGGTGGCGGTCGGCGCGGGCGACGACCTGCCGGTGCCGGTCGCGTCGGTGGACCACCGCGCGGGCGCGGTGCGGGCCGTCCGGCACCTGCTGAGCCTCGGGCACGAGACCGTGTTCCACATGGCCGGACCCGCGGACTGGATCGACGCGAGCGCCCGCGTGGACGGCTGGCGCTCGGTGCTCGCGGACGAGGGCCGCGAGGTCCCCGAGCCGCTGTCCGGCGACTGGAGCGCCCGGTCGGGGTACGAGCTCGGCCGGCGGCTGGCCGCCGACCCGGCGGTGACCGCGGTGTTCGCCGCCAACGACCCGATGGCCCTCGGCCTGCTGCGCGCGCTGCGCGAGGCGGGCCGCCGCGTCCCGGAGGAGGTGAGCGTGGTGGGCTTCGACGACGTTCCGGAGGCGCCCTACTTCGCGCCCCCGCTGACCAGCGTCCGGCAGCCGTTCGGCGAGGTCGGGCGGCACGCGTTCCAGCTGCTGCTGGAACGCGTCGACGACCCTGCGGGCGAGGGCGCCGGCCCGCCGGCGCGCCGCACCGTGGAACCGGAGCTCGTGGTGAGGGAGAGCACCGCCGTGCGGCCCGGCGGCCGCTAACCCCGGGCGAGGGAGGGACCGGTTCCGCAGGGCGCGAATGTTAGCGCTAACACAAGCTAGTGCCAGGTTGATTCGAGAGGGGCGGCACGTTGCGCATCACCGAGATCGGCACCCATGTCCTGGGGACCCCGTGGCGGAATCTCACGTTCGTGACCGTCCGCACCGACGAGGGCCTCACCGGCGTCGGCGAGGCGCGGATGCTCGGCCACACCGACGCGCTGGTCGGCTACCTCGCCGAGGCGGAGCGCCGGCACATCGCCGGCAGCGACCCGTTCGACGTCGAGGACCTCGTCCACCGGATGAAGTACGGCGACTTCGGCCGCGCGGGCGAGATCGTCATGTCCGGCATCGCGTGCGTCGAGATGGCGTGCTGGGACATCATCGGCAAGGCCCTCGGCCAGCCGGTGTGGCGGCTGCTCGGCGGCAAGGTGCGCGACCGCGTCAAGGCCTACGCGAACGGCTGGTACACCGTCGACCGGACCCCCGAGGACTTCCACGCGGCGGCCAAGCGCGTCGTGGAGCGCGGGTACACCGCGCTGAAGCTCGACCCGTTCGGCGCCGGGCGGATGGAGCTGGACCACGCCGGGACGGTGCTGGCCATCGACCTGGTCGAGGCGGTGCGGGACGCGGTCGGCCCCGACGTCGAGCTGCTCATCGAGATGCACGGCCGGTTCTCCCCCGCCACCGCGATCCGGCTCGCCGGCCTGCTCGCCCGGTTCGACCCGGCGTGGCTGGAGGAGCCCGTCCCGCCGGAGAACCTCAAGGCGCTCGCCAAGGTGTCGGCGCACACCGGGCTGCCGATCGCGACCGGCGAGCGCGTCCACGACCGCATCGAGTTCCGCGAGCTGCTGGAGCTGCAGGCCGCCGACGTCCTGCAGCCCGACGTCGGGCACAGCGGCGGCATCGCCGAGGTCCGCAAGCTCGCCGCGACCGCCGAGACCTACTACGTGCAGGTCGCGCCGCACAACGTCGGCGGGCCGGTACTGACCGCCGCGAGCCTCCAGCTCGGCGTCTGCACCCCCAACTTCAAGATCCTGGAGCACTTCAACGACTTCGCCGACGCCGCCGTCAAGGACGTCGCGAAGGGCGCCCCGCAGGTCGTCGACGGCCACTTCGCCCTGCCGGAGGCACCCGGCCTCGGCGTCGAGCTGGACCTCGACGCGGTCGCCGCCTTCCCCCAGCAGCACGCCGACTTCGACCTGTACGCCGAAGGCTGGCACTTCCGCGGGACGCGCCGTTGAGCCGCGCGGTGCTCGTGGAGGCGCCGGGCCGCTGGCGGATCGACGCCGGCGACCCGCCGGAGCCGGGCCGCGGCGAGGCCCGGGTCCGGATCGCCGCGGCCGGGCTGTGCGGCAGCGACCGCGAGCTGTTCGACGGCGCGCGCCCCGAGGGCTTCTCCCGCTACCCCGTCGTCCCCGGGCACGAGTGGTCCGGCACGGTCGAGGCGGTCGGCCCCGACACCGACCCGTCGCTGGTCGGCGCGCCCGTCGTCGGCGAGGGGTTCCGCGGCTGCATGGCGTGCGGGCGCTGCCGCGAGGGCGCGCCGAACCTGTGCGCCGCCCGCTACGACGAGACGGGCTTCACCCGGCCCGGCGCGTTCGCCGACCACCTGCTGGTCCCGGCCCGGCTGCTGCACGTGCTGCCGCCCGGCGCGGACCTGCGCGCGGCGGCGCTGCTGGAGCCGGCCGCGGTCATCGCCGGGGCCGTCCGGCACGCGGCGCCGCGTCCCGGCGAGACGGTCGCGGTGGTGGGCGCCGGCACGCTCGGGATGCTCGCGCTGCAGTTCCTCGCCGCGTCGTCGCCGGCCCGCCTCGTCGCGATCGACCCGCGGGTGGAGCGCGGCGAGCCGGCGCTGGACGCGGGGGCGACCGCGTTCAGCCGCCCGGGCGAGGCCCCCGAGGGGGCGTTCGACGTGGTCGTGGAGACCGCCGGCGCGTCCGGCACGGCCGGCTCGGCGGTGCGGCTGGCGCGCCGCGGCGGGCGCGTCGTGCTCACCGGCATCCCCGCCGACCCGGCCGACGCCGTCCCGACGTCGCTGCTGGTCACCCGGGCCCTGTCGATGCACACCGTGTTCGGCTCCGGCCCCGCCGACTGGACGTACGCGGTGCGCGCGTTCGCCAGCGGGGTGCTGCGGCCGGCGTCCCTGATCACCCACGAGCTGCCGCTGACCGCGTTCGCGGCGGCGCTCGGGCTCAGCGGCTCCCCCGACGCCGGGAAGGTGCTGCTGCGCCCCGACCTCGACACGCCCCCGACCGGCGGGAGGACCGATGGACCCCTTCTCTGACGACCCGGCCGAGGCCGGCCGCGCGCCCGGCGAGGACGCGCTGCGCTCCCTCGGCCTGCCCGGACGCGCCGCGCCGCCGCCCGCGTCCGGCCTGCGGTTCCCGGACGGCGGCACGTGGCGCACCGAACTGCCGTCCTGCGAGGGGCCCGCCGTGCTGGCGGCGGTGCTGGAGGAGAGCGAGCGCCTGGAGGTGCCGCTGCACCGCATCAGCCAGGGCAGCGGCGTGTGGATGCTCACCGACGCCGAGATCGGCGAGATGGTGGACGCCTGCGACGCGCGCGGCATCGAGCTGTGCCTGTTCCTCGGCCCGCGCGGCACCTGGGAGCCGGGCGCCGGCGGCCGCTCCTACAACGCCTCCGGGCCGCGCGCCCGCGGCCGCGACCAGCTCGCCCAGTGCGTCGAGGACGCCGAGCGCGCCACCGGGCTCGGCGTGCGGTCGCTGCTGGTCGCCGACGAGGGCGTGCTGTGGACGCTGCACCGGCTGCGCGAGGCCGGCCGGCTGCCCGCCGACACCACGTTCAAGGTGTCCGCGCTGGTCGGGCCGGTGAACCCGGCCTCGTTCGCGGTGTGGGAGGGCCTCGGCGCCGACTCGGTCAACGTGCCGAGCGACCTGACCGTCGCCCAGCTCGCCGAGATCCGCGCGGTGAGCGCCGCGCCGATGGACTTCTACGTCGAGGCGCCCGACGACCTCGGCGGGTTCGTCCGCTTCTACGACGCGGCGGAGCTGATCCGCTGCGGCGCGCCGCTCTATCTGAAGTTCGGGCTGCGCAACGCGCCCGCGCTGTATCCGGTCGGCCTCCACCTGCTGCCCGCCGCCGTGGCGAGCGCGCGGGAGCGGGTGCGGCGCGGCCGGCTCGTCCTGGACACCCTCGCCCGGCTCGGGGCGGGCGAGGGCATGTCCCCGATCGGGTCCCGGGACCCGGGGCCGCTGCGGCGGTTCCCGTCCGCGCCCGAGGCCCTGCCCACGTCCGCCGTCCCACGCTGATTCGCTCCGCTGCCCTCCCCCACCCCGAAGGAGAACGAGATGAGACTCCGGCGCATCACCACGGTACTGTCCGCGCTGGTCCTGGCGACCGCCATGACGGCGTGCGGCTCCAGCGAGAAGAGCATCGACAAGAAGGGGAAGTCCGGCGACACCAAGGGCGCGCTGATCGGCGTGACCATGCCGACGAAGTCGTCCGAGCGCTGGATCCGCGACGGCAACACGCTGAAGGCCGACCTGGAGAAGCTCGGCTACAAGGTGGACCTGCAGTACGCCGAGAACGACATCCCGACGCAGGTCAGCCAGATCGAGAACCAGATCACCAAGGGCGCCAAGCTGCTGGTCGTCGCGTCCATCGACGGCACCGCGCTGACCAGCCAGCTGCAGGAGGCGCACCAGAACCACATCCCGGTGATCTCCTACGACCGGCTCATCATGCGCAGCCCGGACGTCGACTACTACGTCACGTTCGACAACTACAAGGTCGGCGTGGAGCAGGCGACCTCGCTGCTCACCGGCCTGAAGATCAAGAACGCGGACGGGTCGGAGGGCAAGGCGAAGGGCCCGTTCAACATCGAGCTGTTCGCCGGGTCCCCCGACGACAACAACGCCCCGTTCTTCTACAAGGGCGCGATGTCGGTGCTCCAGCCGTACATCGACAAGGGGACCCTGGTCGTCAAGAGCGGCCAGACCGACTTCAAGACCATGGCGATCCTGCGCTGGGACCCGGCCACGGCGCAGAAGCGGATGGAGGACATCCTCACCAAGACCTACCGGGGCGGCGCCAAGGTCGACGGCGTGCTCTCGCCGTACGACGGCCTGTCGATCGGCATCCTGTCGGCGCTCAAGAGCAACGGCTACGGCACCCCGAGCCAGCCGTACCCGGTGGTGACCGGGCAGGACGCCGAGCGGGCGTCGGTGAAGTCGATCCTGGCGGGCGAGCAGTACTCCACCATCTTCAAGGACGTCCGCAAGCTCGCCGACGAGGCGGCGAAGATGTCCGACGCGATCCTCAAGGGCGCGAAGCCGCAGGTCAACAACACCACCGACTACAACAACCAGAAGAAGGTCGTCCCGACGCAGATGCTGCAGCCGGTGATCGTCAACAAGTCCAACGTGCAGACCGAGCTCGTGCAGTCCGGCTACTACACGCAGGCGCAGCTGGGATGACGCCGTGACCACCGACGACACCACCGACACGACGGGCACGGACGCGTCGGGCGCCCTCGCGGAGGGCGCCGGCGCGGCCGGCGCCGCGGGGGCCGACGAGATCCTGCGGATGCGCGGCATCACCAAGACGTTCCCCGGGGTGAACGCGCTGGCGGACGTCGACCTGACCGTGCGCCGCGGCGAGATCCACGCGATCTGCGGCGAGAACGGGGCCGGCAAGTCCACGCTGATGAAGGTGCTGTCCGGGGTCTACCCGCACGGCTCGTACGACGGGGAGATCCTCTTCGACGGCGAGCCGTGCCGGTTCTCCGGCATCCGCGACAGCGAGGAGCGCGGGATCGTCATCATCCATCAGGAGCTGGCGCTGTGCCCGCAGCTGTCGATCGCCGAGAACATCTTCCTCGGCAACGAGCGGGCGTCGCGCGGGTTCCTGGGGGGCCGGTTGCTCGGGCGGGGCCTGGTCGACTGGAACCGCACCAACCACGAGGCCGGGCTGCTGCTGGAGCGGGTCGGGCTGCCGGAGAACCCGGTGACCCCGATCGCCGACCTCGGCGTCGGCAAGCAGCAGCTGGTGGAGATCGCCAAGGCGCTGTCCAAGCGGGTGCGGCTGCTGATCCTGGACGAGCCGACCGCCGCGCTGAACGACGCGGACTCCGCCCACCTGCTGGACCTGATGCGCGGGCTCCGCGACGACGGCATCACCTGCGTGATCATCTCGCACAAGCTGAACGAGGTGCTGGCGATCGCCGACACCGTCAGCGTGCTGCGCGACGGCCGGATGATCGAGACGCTCGACCCGTCCGGCGGCGGGGTCACCGAGGACCGCGTCATCTCCGGGATGGTCGGGCGGGACCTGGAGCACCGCTTCCCGCCCCGTGAGCCGGAGATCGGCGAGGAGGCGCTGCGGATCGAGGACTGGACGGTGCACAGCCCGGCGCAGCGCGACCGCGCGGTGGTGTCGGGGGCCGCCCTGACGCTGCGGCGCGGCGAGATCGTGGGGCTCGCCGGGCTGATGGGCGCCGGCCGCACCGAGCTGGCGATGAGCGTGTTCGGGCGGTCCTACGGGGTGGACATCTCCGGCCGCGTCTACAAGGACGGTGAGCAGGTCCGGCTGAGGACGGTGCGGGACGCGATCCGGCACGGCATCGCCTACGCCACCGAGGACCGCAAGCGCTACGGGCTCAACCTCATCCAGGACATCAGGCGGAACGTGTCGGCCGCGCGGCTCGGGAAGCTGTCCCGGGCCGGGTGGGTGAACGAGTACCACGAGTACCGGGTCGCCGAGGAGTTCCGGGGCGGGATGAACATCAAGGCGCCGAGCGTGCTGGCCACCACCGGGCAGCTGAGCGGCGGGAACCAGCAGAAGGTCGTGCTGTCCAAGTGGATCTTCACTGATCCGGACGTGCTGATCCTGGACGAGCCGACCCGCGGCATCGACGTCGGCGCGAAGTACGAGATCTACACGATCATCAACCGGCTCGCCGCCGAGGGCCGGGCGATCCTGCTGATCTCCTCCGAGCTGCCGGAGCTGCTCGGAATGTGCGACCGGATCTACACGATGGCGGCCGGCCGGATCACCGGCGAGGTGCCGCGGGCGGAGGCCACGCAGGAGCGCCTCATGTCCTACATGACCATGGGAAGGGAGCAGGCCGGATGAGCCGTACCGCGCCCGCGAAGACCGACGCCGCGCAGGCCGCGACCGCGCCGCGCGGCGGCGCGGCGGCGCCCGCCGCCGGCCGGCCGCGGCTGACCGTGAACGTGCGGCAGAGCGGCATCTACATCGCGTTCGCGCTGATCGTCGTGCTGTTCGCGGTGCTGACCGGAGGCGATCTGCTGCAGCCGCAGAACATCTCCAACATCATCGTGCAGAACTCCTACATCCTGATCCTGGCGATCGGGATGATCCTCATCATCATCTCCGGGCACATCGACCTGTCGGTGGGCTCGCTGGTCGGCGTGACCGGCGCGATCGCGGCCTGGCTGATGGTCAGCCACCATGTCGCGTGGCCGGTCGCGCTGCTGCTGACGCTCGTGGCGGGCGCCGCGATCGGCGCGTGGCAGGGGTACTGGACGGCCTTCTTCGGCATCCCGTCGTTCATCGTCACGCTCGCCGGGATGCTGCTGTTCCGGGCGCTGACCATGACGGTGCTCGGCAACCAGGGCCTCGGCCCGTTCCCCGACCAGGTCCGCACGCTGTCGAACGGGTTCACCTCCGGCTACTTCGGCAACGTCGGGCTCGGGCCGCTGGGCGGCGCGGACCTGTTCAGCCTGCTGGTCGGGATCGTGGTCGTGGCGGGCCTGGCGGTCTCCCGGTGGCGCACCCGCGCGACGCGGCTCGGCTACGGGCAGACCGTCGACCCGGTGCCGGTGTTCCTGCTGAAGATCGTCGCGGCGGGCGCGCTGATCATGGCGGTGACCGTGCAGCTGGCCCGGTTCCACAACCTGCCGTGGGTGCTGGTGCTGCTGGCCGTGCTGGTGCTGGCGTACTCGCTGCTGACGAGCCGGTCGGTGTTCGGCCGGCACGTGTACGCCGTCGGCGGCAACCTGCAGGCGGCCGTGCTGTCCGGCGTGCGGGCCAAGTCGGTGGTGTTCTGGCTGTTCGTCAACATGGGCGTGCTGTCGGCGCTGGCCGGGGTCATCTTCGCCGGGCGGCTCAACCAGGCGGGCCCCACCGCGGGCAACACCTTCGAGCTCGACGCGATCGCCGCCGCGTTCATCGGCGGCGCGGCGGTGCAGGGCGGCGTCGGCAAGGTGGTCGGCGCGATCACCGGCGGCCTGATCATGGGCGTGATCAACAACGGGATGTCGCTGATGGGCGCGCCGAGCGAGCGGGTGATGCTGGTCAAGGGCCTGGTCCTGCTGGCGGCCGTCGCGTTCGACGTGTGGACCAAGCGGCGGTCCGGCTCCCCGCTGCTGCGCTGACCCGGCGGGCACCCGCCCCGCCACCGATCCGTCCGGACGACCCCGTGCTCTCCCTCTTCCACCGGAAAGGCCTCCGTCCCCTACCAGAACACGCCAGTCCGTCTCCTCCCTCCCCCCAAGCGAGAGGAACACCGATGAAGCGCGTCCCACCCCTCACCGTCCCGCTGGCCTCTGCCGCCCTGCTCGCCGGCGGTCTGCTCGCCGGCGGCCTGATGACCGTCCCGGCCACGGCCGCGTCCTCCGGGCCGACCATCGCCAAGGAGCCGTTCGGCGCGCTGCCGGACGGCACGAAGATCGACCGGTACACGCTCGGCAGCGGCCACGGGATGAAGGTCCGCATCCTCACCTACGGCGGCATCGTCCAGTCCCTCGACGTCCCCGACCGGCACGGCCGCTCCGCCGACGTGGCGCTCGGGTTCCGCACCCTGGACGGCTACCTCAGCGACACCTACAAGGACGAGAACCCGTACTTCGGGGCGCTGATCGGGCGCTACGGCAACCGGATCGGCGGCGCTCGGTTCACCCTGGACGGCACGACCTACAAGGTCCCCGCCAACGACGGGCAGAACAGCCTGCACGGCGGCACGACCGGCTTCGACAAGCGGGTGTGGACGGCGCAGCCGGTCACGGGCGGCGACGCGGTGTCGCTCCGGCTGTCGTACGTCAGCCCCGACGGCGAGGAGGGCTACCCCGGCACCCTCCGCACCACCGTCACCTATACCGTCACGCGCGGGAACGACCTGCGCATCCGCTACCAGGCCACCACGGACAAGCCGACCGTCGTCAACCTGACCAACCACACCTACTTCAACCTGGCCGGTGAGGGGTCCGGCGAGGTCTACGGCCACAAGGTGCAGATCAACGCGTCCCGCTACACGCCGGTCGACTCCACCCTCATCCCGACCGGGCGGCTGGCCACGGTGCACGGCACGCCGCTGGACTTCACCCGCCCGCACACCATCGGCGAACGCGTCCGCGAGGGCGACCAGCAGATGGTCTACGGGCGCGGCTACGACCACAACTTCGTGCTCGACGGCACCGGCATGAAGCTCGCCGCCCGCGTCACCGAGCCGACCACCGGCCGGGTGATGGAGATCCGCACCGACCAGCCCGGCCTGCAGTTCTACTCCGGCAACTTCCTCGACGGCCGGCTGGTCGGCACCGGCGGGACGATGTACCGGCAGGGCGACGGGTTCGCCATGGAGACCCAGCACTTCCCCGACTCGCCCAACAAGCCGCAGTTCCCGAGCACCACGCTGCGGCCCGGCCAGACTTACGACTCCACCAGCGTCTACTCCTTCTCCACGTCCTGACCCCGGCCGGGAGCGGGCACCGGGCCACCGCCGGCCCGGTGCCCGCTCCCGCCCGTCCGGAGCGACCGAGGATCCGCATGGAACACCGCATCGAGATCGCCCTGCCCTCCCGCGCGCGGCTCGGCGAGGGACCCAACTGGGACGCCGCCGGCGGCGTGCTGCTCTGGGTCGACATCCTCGGCAACGAGGTGCACGCCTACGCCCCGGCCACCGGCGCCGACACCGTCCGCCACACGGCCCAGCACGTGGGCGCGGCCCGGCCCCGGGCGGGCGGCGGGCTGGTCGTCAACCTCCGCGACGGCGTCGGGCTCTACGATCCCGACGGCTCGTTCCGCTGGCTCGCCGAGCATCCCGTCCCGGGCTGCCGCGGCAACGACGCCGCCGTCGGCCCGGACGGCGCGTTCTGGGCCGGGACCATGCGCTACGACGAGGCGCCGGGAGGCGGCCGGCTGCGCCGCGTCCTCCCCGACGGCGGGACGACCACGGTGCTGGAAGACGTGACGGTCAGCAACGGGATCGCCTGGAGCCCTGACGGGCGCCTGATGTACTACGTGGACACGCCCACGCGCCGCATCGACGTCTTCGACTTCCGCCCCGAGGAGGGCGCCACCGGCCGCCGCGTGTTCGTCTCCGTCCCGGGGCTGCCGGACGGGCTGACCGTCGACGCCGAGGGACGGCTCTGGGTGGCGCTGTGGGGCGGCGGCCGCGTCCTCTGCTACACCCCCGCCGGCGGTCTCGACCGCACCGTCGAGGTGCCCGCCGCCCAGACCACCGCCTGCGCGTTCGGCGGCCCGGACCTCCGCGACCTCTACGTCACGACGGCGGCCGCGGGCGCCCCGAAGGACGACTCCCACGCCGGATCCCTGTTCGTCGTCCCGGACGCGGCGCAGGGCCTGCCGTCCCCCGCGTTCGCCGCCTGACCCGTCCGGGTGCGGCGGCCGGGCGGAAGGGCCGCGTGCGGCGGGATCGGGCGCGGCGGGATCAGGCGCGGCGGCCGACGCCCGCGAGGGTGAACGTCCGCTCGGGGTGCCGGACCTCCTCGCCGCCGGGATCGGGCCGCCACAGCGGGGTGTAGGTGAGGCCGGGGTCGAGCAGGTCGAACGGCTCGACGATCGACTCGATCTCGGCGCGGGTGCGGCCCCAGAAGTGCCCGCTGGTCGGCTTGAACACCTGCCCGACGTCGCCGCTGGACTCCGGCTGCGGGTCCTGGGTGATGTGCGTGAACACCAGGTGGCCGCCGGGCGGGAGGGCGTCGTGCAGCCGCTGGACGGACCGCCGGGCGTCGGCGGCGTCGCCGATGAAGTGCAGGACGCGGTCGAGCACGATCGCCACCGGCTCGGTGAAGTCGATGTGCTCGCGGACCTCGGGGTCGTCCGGGAGCGTCTCGGGACGCGCGAGGTCGCAGTGCACGACCGCCGTCCGCTCGGTGCCGGCGAGCAGCGCCCGCGCGTGCACCAGCACGACCGGGTCGCCGTCGGCGAACACGACGGTCGCGTCCGGGGTGACGGCGGCGGCCACCTCGTGCACGTTGCCGTCCGCCGGAAGCTTGCTGCCGACGTCGATGAACTGCCGCACGCCCTGCCGCGCGAGGTGCCGGACGGCGCGCCCGATGAAGGCGTGGTTCGCCCTGGCGGCCGTCCGCGCCTCGGGGATGACGGCCATCAGCTGCTCGGCCACCTCGCGGTCGGCGGCGTAGTTGTCCTTGCCGCCGAGCAGGTAGTCGTAGATCCGCGCGGTGTTGGGCGTCGTCAGGTCGACGTGGGCGGGGGACCACCTCTCCTCGGCCATGGCACTCTCCGCTTCGTCCCGGGGAAGACGATCGTCTCACGGGACGCGCCGTGCTCGCGCCGGGACGCACCGCGTCCGGTCCGCCGGCGTCAGGCGTCGAGCAGGTCGATCAGCCCGGCGTCGAGGCCGATGTCCGGGTCGGCCGCGCGCGCGGCGCGCAGGGCGCCCGCCAGCGTCGCCGCCGCGAGGGCCGCCAGCCGGTCGCGCGGGACGTCGCGGTGCCGCAGATGGTCGATGACGACCTCGTCCAGGTAGCCGACCCAGCCGCGCATCGCGGTGCGCAGGACGGGACGGGCGGGGCCGGCGGCGCCGAGCGCGTCCAGCAGCCGCCGCGCGCCCTGCCAGCGCAGGTCCTCCACGATCGCGCGGACCTCCGGGTCGGAGCCGTTGCCGCCGCGCATCACCGCCAGGAACCCGGCGGCGTTGGCCTCCATGAAGGCGATGTGC
Source organism: Actinomadura sp. RB99 (assembly GCF_014706005.1). Classification (NCBI taxonomy): domain Bacteria; kingdom Bacillati; phylum Actinomycetota; class Actinomycetes; order Streptosporangiales; family Thermomonosporaceae; genus Actinomadura; species Actinomadura sp. RB99. The sequence continues at coordinate 182,888 of NZ_JABMCA010000006.1, forward strand.
CGGTCGAGGGCGGCGCGCAGCCGCTCCCCCGGCGCCGCGCCCTCGGGCTCCGCCTCGTGCACGACGCGCAGCCGGTCGGCGGCGGCGCGGATCGTCGCGAGGTACAGGCCGCGCTTGTTGCCGAAGTGGTGCGCGATCAGCCCGTAGGCGACGCCCGCCCGCCGCGCTATCTCGGTCGTGGTGACCTCGTCGTAGGCGCGGCCGGCGAACAGCTCGGCGGCGGCGTCGATCAGCATCTGGCGGCGGTCGGGCCGGGCCATCGGCGGCTCCCTCGCATTGACGTGCGGTCGCGGACGAGTCTAGCCTCCGAAACTGATTGATAATCAGTCAATATCGGGAGGCGATGATGGCCCGGATCGAGCTGGCGGACGCGCCGGTCCTGCTCACCGGCGCGTCCAGCGGGATCGGCCGCGCCCTGGCGTTCGCCCTGGCCGGGCGCGGGGCGCGGCTGGCCATCGCGGCGCGCCGGCGGGACGCGCTGGAGGACGCGGCCGACCTGATCGCGGCCCGCGGCGGGACGCGCCCGCACGTCATCGAGGCCGACCTGTCGCGTCCGGGCGCCGCCGCCGAGCTGGCCGGCGCGGCGGCGCGGGCGCTGGGCGGCGTGCGGGTCCTGGTGAGCAACGCCGGCGCGGGCCTCGTCGCGGCCCAGGGCGAGCTCGGCGACGGCGACGCCGCGCGGGCGCTGTTCGAGACGAACTTCTGGTCGCCGCTCGCGCTGGCCCGCGCGCTGCTGCCCGGGATGCGGGGCGGCGGCGCGGTCGTCAACGTCACCTCCACGCTGCAGGCGCTGCCGGTCCCGATGCTCGGCCACTACGGCTCGGCGAAGGCCGCGCTCGCGCACGCCACCCGCACGCTGCGCAACGAGCTGCGCGGCACCGGCGTCACCGTCCTGGAGTACGTACCGGGCGCCACCGACACCGACGCCCGCGACGTCGGACTGCTGCCCTGGCGCGGCCGGCCGGTGCGGACGCTCCCGCCGGTCTCCCCCGAGTCCGCCGCGCGGGCGGTCGTGCGGGCCGTCGAGCGCGGCCGGCGCCGCCGCGTCCACCCCCGGCCCTCGCTGCTGCCGCTGGAGGTCCCCGCGATCGGGCGCCTGGCGGCCCTGGCCGCGGCGCGCCGGATCGAGGTGCCGCGCCCGGCTCAGGTGCCGCGGAGCCTCTGAAGCCCCCGGTCGGACGCGCTGCCCGGCGCCCCCGTGTACAGCACGACGCGGTGCTCGCCGCCCGGGACCGGCAGGATCTCGCAGTCGAGTTCGAGCTCCCCCGCCACCGGGTGGACGGCGCGCTTGGTGATCGTGCGCTGCACCTCGATCTCGCGGGCGGCCCACATCCCGGCGAACTCCGGGCTCGCGGCCGACAGCTCGGCGATGATCGCGCGCACGGCCGGGTCGCCGGGGTAGCGGCCGCTCGCACCGGGCACGCTCGGCCCGGCCCTCGACGGCGCCGCACGCGTCTTCCTGTACGCCGAGCTGCAGGGCCTCGACGGGTTCGCCGCGCGGGCCCGCGCCGCCGGCGTCGAGCACGTCGTGCTGCTGTCGGCGGCGGGCGCCGACGCCTCCTCGGCGGACCCGATCGCCCGCCTGCACGGCGAGGCGGAGGAGTCCGTCCGCGACCCGTTCCCCGAGTCGTGGACGGCGCCGATCCACGAGGCCGACATCGCCGCGGTCGCGCTGCGCGCCCTGACCGAACCGGGGCACGCGGGGACCGCGCCCGTCCTCACCGGGCCGGAGCGGCTCACCCGGCGGCGGCAGGCCGAGCGGATCGGCGAGGCGATCGGCCGTACCGTCGCCGTCGAACGGCAGGACCTGGACGAGCACCGCCGCGACCTCGCCCGGTGGGGACCGCCGGAGGTCGCCGAGGCGCTGATCCGGCACTCCGTCGCCGCCATCGACGCGCCGCCGCCCGTCACCGGGGACGTCGAACGGATCACCGGGCGCCCGGCGCGCACGTTCGCCGAGTGGGCCCGCGACCACGCCGCCGACTTCCGCTAGTCCGGCGGCTCGTCGGGCAGCGTCGGCACCGCGATGCCCGGGTCGCGGCCGAGCAGCACCGCGCGGGTGATCGCGGACGAGCCGAACCGGCCGCAGACGCCGTCGACGGCGGCGTCCGCGGCCCCGCCGGCGTCGAACGGCAGCGCGAGCTGCACGATCCGGTCGTCGTGCAGCGAGCCCAGCGACACCCCGATCAGCGTCAGCCCGCGCTCGGCGACGAGCGGGGCGGCGCCGCCGAGCAGCCGGCGCGCCGCGTCCAGCAGGACGGACGTCTCCGCCGTGGCCTGCGGCAGCGTGTGCGAGCGGGAGGCGCGCGCGTAGTCGCCGAACCGCAGCCGCAGGGTGACCGTCCGGCAGACCCGGTGCGCGCCGCGCAGCCGTCCCGCGAGCCGGTCGACGAGGCCGACGAGGAGGGCGTCCAGCTCCTCGGGCGGCCGCCGCCGGCGCCCGAGCGCGCGCTGGGCGCCCATCGACCGGCGCCGCACCCCGGTGCGGACGGGCCGCGGGTCCCGGTTGCGGGCCAGCGCGTGCAGGTGGCGGCCGGCGCCGGGACCGAGCAGGGACACCAGCGTCGCCTCCGGCATGTCGGCGACGTCGCCGACCGTGACGGCGCCGTAGGCGGCGAGCTTGGCGGCGGTCGCCGGGCCCACGCCCCAGAGCCGCCGCACCGGCAGCGGGCGCAGGAACTCCAGCTCGCCGTCCGGCGGGACGACGAGCAGCCCGTCGGGCTTGGCGACGCCGCTGGCCACCTTCGCCAGGAACTTCGTGCGGGCCACGCCGACGGTGATCGGCAGCCCGACCTCCTCGGCCACCCGGCGCCGCAGCCTCGCCGCGATGCCGGCGGGCGACCCGGAGATCCGCCGCAGGCCGTCCACATCGAGGAACGCCTCGTCGATCGACAGGCCCTCGACGAGCGGCGTCGTCGCGCGGAACAGCGCGAACACGGCCTTGCTGGCCTCGGCGTAGGCGTCCATCCGGGGCCGGACGACCACGGCGCCCGGGCACAGCCGGCGCGCCTGCCCGCCGCTCATCGCGGTGCGGACGCCGTGCGCCTTGGCCTCGTAGCTGGCCGCCAGCACCACGCCCCCGCCGACGATCACCGGCCGCCCGCGCAGCGCGGGGTCGTCGCGCTGCTCGACCGACGCGTAGAAGGCGTCGAGGTCGGCGTGCAGGATCGTGGCGGCGCGGGACACGAACATATGTTCGCATACCGGTTCCCGACCTGGGCCGGTACGCTCCCCGCGTGACCGAGACCGGGTTCGCCGAGTCCAGCGACGGGACGATCGTCGGCTACGAGACGCGGGGCGCGGGCCCGCCGCTGGTCCTCGTGCACGGCGCGGCCGTCGACCGCCGGTGCTGGGCGCCGGTGCTCCCGAGGCTCGCCGAGCGGTTCACCGTCCACGCGATGGACCGCCGGGGCCGCGGCCTCAGCGCCCGGGAGGGCGGCCCGTACGCCATCGAGCGGGAGGGCGAGGACATCGCGGCGGTCGCCGAGGCGGCCGGAGGCGACGTGTTCCTCGTCGGCCACTCCTACGGCGCCCTGTGCTCCCTGCACGCGACCTCGGCGACCGGCGCGATCGGGCGGCTCGTGCTGTACGAGCCGCCGATCACGACGCCCTGGCGGGAGGTCGCCTCCCCCGCGATGCTGGCGCGGCTCCGCGAGCTCGCGGACGGGCGCGACCACGACCGGCTCCTCGCGACGGTCTTCCGCGACCTGATGGGCCTGTCGCGGCGGCAGGTCGACGCGCTGCGCGGCGCGCGGCGGTTCTGGGCCGCCTGCCTGGACAACGCGCCGCCGCTCGCCCGGGAGAGCGAGAGCGTGCCGCGGATCGAGGACTGCGCCCGGTTCGCGGGGATAGGCGTGCCCGTGCAGCTGCTGGTCGGGACGGCCGGCCCGGCGTACCAGCGGCCGACGGCGGACGCGCTGGCCCGGATCGTCCCCGGCGCCGAGGTCGTCGAGCTGCCCGGGCAGGGGCACATGGCGATGGCCGACGATCCCGACCTGTTCGCCAAGACGCTGTTCGCGTTCGCGGACTGAGCGTCCGCGAGCCGGGCGTCCGCGAGCCGGGCGACGGCGGGCCGATCGTTCCGCGACGCCGGGGGCGTGCCGTCACCCCTTCGTCGCGCCGGCGGTCAGGCCGCCGATCAGCTGGCGCTCGGCGAGGGAGTAGAACGCGATCGCGGGGATCATCGCCAGCACGATGTAGGCGATGACGAGCGCGTAGTTCGTCGCGTACTGCCCCTGGAACTGCTGGATGCCGACGGGGATCGTCTGCCATTTCTGGCCCCCCAGCACGAGCAGCGGCAGGAGGAAGTTGTTCCAGCTCGTCACGATGGCGAGGACCGACACGGTGCCGAGCGCGGGCCGCGCCATCGGCAGCAGGATCCGCCAGAAGAACCCGAACCGGCCGCAGCCGTCCATGACGGCGGCCTCCTCCAGCTCGGCGGGGATCGTCCGGAAGAAGGACCGCAGGATGATGAGCGTCATCGGCAGCGCGAACGCGGCCTGCGGCAGGATCACCCCCAGCGGGTTGTCGAGCAGCCCGAACGAGCGCAGCAGGACGAACAGCGGCAGCACCGCCACCGCGGGCGGGAACATCAGGCCCGCCGCGAACAGCGTGAAGAAGAACTCGCGGCCGCGGAAGGCGTAGCGGGCGAACGCGAACGCCGCCAGGGCGGCGGCCGCCACGGTGATCAGCGTGGTGGCGACCGCGATCAGCACGCTGTTGCCGATCTGCCGCCAGAAGGTGTCCGACGACAGGATGCCGGTGTAGTTCGACACCTTCCACGGGTGCGGGAGCCCGGCGGGGTCCGTGGTGAGGTCGCCGGTGGTCTTGAAGCCGGACACGACGGCGTACAGGAGCGGGACGACGACGAAGGAGCCGAGCACCCACACCAGCACGTGGCGGGACGCGCCCCGGACGGCCGCCGCCCTCATCGCCGGCCTCCCGCCGAGGTGACCGCGCCCTGCAGGTCGCGGCGCAGCGCGTACCGCTGGTACAGCAGCGAGAAGACCATGCTGATGAGGAACATCGCCACGCTGATCGCGCTCGCGTAGCCCATCTGGTAGCGCTTGAATCCGAACTGGAACATGGTGACGGCCATCGTCTCCGTGGAATTGGTCGGCCCGCCCGTCGTGGTGACCCACACCAGGTCGAACAGCTGGATCGAGCCGATGACGGACAGGAACACGCTGATCCGCAGGGTCGGCGCGAGCAGCGGCAGCGTGACCGAGCGGAACCGGCGCCACGGCCCGGCCCCGTCGATGGCGGCCGCCTCCAGCACCTCCGCCGGGACGCCCTGCAGCCCGGCGAGGTAGATCATCATGTGGAAGCCGAAGTACTTCCAGGTCATGACGGCGAACAGGGTGGGCAGCGCGGTGCCGGGATCGGAGAACCACTTTCCGGCGAGGCCGCTGACCAGCGGAAGGCCGCTGACCAGCTCGTCGGCGAGCCCGCTGCCGGGCAGGAAGATGATGCCGAACAGCACGCCGGCGATCACCTCGGACAGGATGTAGGGCGCGAAGAAGACCGCCCGGTACACCGCGCGTCCCCGCATCCGCTGGTTCAGCAGCACGGCGGTGCCGAGCGCGATCGGCAGCTGGACGACCAGCGACAGCACGACGATGAGCAGGCCGCGCCACAGGTCGCCGCGGAAGACCGGGTCGCCGGACAGCTTGCGGTAGTTGTCCAGGCCGACGAAGTCCTCCGGGCGGCCGAAGCCGCCCCACTTGAAGAGGCTCGTGTAGAGGGCGACGGCGATCGGGATCAGCACGAACAGGAAGAACAGCAGCAGGGCCGGCACCAGGAACCAGGTGGCGGACGCCCAGCCGCGCAGCCGCCGGCTGAGCGGCGCCCGGGAGCCCCGCTCGCGCGGGGCCCGGGCGGTACGCCGCCGGTCGCCGGCCGCGGCGGGCAGCGTCAGCGGTTCGGTCATTGGCTCTTGGCCGCCTTGGTGACCTGCTGCGCGACCTGCTCGGGCGTCGCCTTGCCGCCGATGAGCGCGGCGACGCTGTCGTTGACCTGCTGCCCGACGGCGGGCGGGAAAGCCTGGTCGAGGTAGAGCTGGAACCCGGTGGAGGCGCCGAGCGCCTCGGCGACCTGCTTGCGGCCTTGGTCGGCGAGCGCGCTCTCGGCGCCCTTCACGACCGGCATGAAGGCGCCGGAGGAGACGAGCTCGTGCTCGTTCTCGGTGTTGATGAGGAAGGCGAGGAAGTCGATCGCCTCCTTGGGCGCGTCCTTGCCGAGGGCGTGGCCGTTTCCGCCGCCGAATACGTCGGTGAGGGCGCCCTGCCCGCCGTCGACGGCCGGGAACGGGAACCAGCCCTCGTCGTCGGCGATGCCCTTGCCGGAGGCGTCCTTCTCCACCGCCGGGGCCCACTGCCCCATCAGTTCCATGGAGGCCTTGCCCGCGCCGACGGTGGCGGCCTCGCCGCCGGGGCTGTCGAACCCGGCGTTCTGGAAGCCGGGCTGGAAGGGCTGCAGGTCGACGAGTTCCTTGAGGTGCTGCCCGGCGCCGATGAACGCGGGCCCGGTGAAGTCGTTGGTCTTGGCGGCCTGCTGCATCGCGGTCAGGCCGCCGATGCGCATCGCGAGGTAGGCCCAGTAGTACATGCCGGGCCACTTGTCCTTGCCGCCGAGCGCGATGGGGGTGATGCCGGCGCCCTTGAGCTTGCGGACGTCGTCGAGGAACTCCGCCCAGGTCTTCGGCGGCGCCTTGATGCCGGCCTTCTCGAAGTGCCGCTTGTTGTACCAGAACCCGACCATGCCCATGTCGTACGGGACGGCGTAGGTCTTCCCGTCGAACTGGTACGGCTTCAGCGACACCGGGGTGACGGTGTTCAGCAGGCTGGACGCGGACGAGGTGAGGTCCTTGACGAGGCCGGCGTCGATCTGCTGCTTGAGCACGCCGCCGCCCCAGGTCACGAAGATGTCGGGCACCTTCCCGGAGGCGGTGAGCGCCGTCATCTTCGACTTGAACGCCTCGTTCTCCAGGTTGGTGAGCTTGATCCTGACGTTCGGGTGCGCGGCCTCGTACGCCTTGGCGATCTTCGGATAGATCGTCTTGGACGGCTCGGTGGTGGCGATGTCCATCCATTCGATCGTGACCTTGCCGTCCGAACCGGAGCCGCCGTCGCCGCAGGCGGCGAGCAGCGGCGCGGCGGTGACCGCGGCCGCCCCTGCGGAGACTGCGGTCAGGAACGAGCGGCGCGACAGGTGGGGGATGCCCATGGTGGTCTCCTGGATGGGGTGGGCGGCGGCCGGAGCGGACGGCGATCCGCTCGAAACATTTCGAAACTCTTCGAGGCTCCGTTGCCGTGGAACTCTAAGAACGCGTTCCCTTTCGGTCAAGGCCCTGAGGGCACTTCGCCGCATCCGGCACACACTTGACCACGCCGCGCATGGCGGATGAACTCGAATCTCGGGACTAGGAGAGCGCGAAAGATTGCGATACTGTTCGCAATCGTTTCCTCGGGGAGGAGAGAAGCGTGCCCGTGCGCACCACCGACGAAATGCCGGAGCCGCCGTCCCGGCCGACCCTGGCCGTCATCGCCGCCGAGGCGGGGGTCTCCCCCGCCACGGTGTCCAAGGTCCTCAACGGCCGCACCGACGTGGCCGCCGCGACCCGCGAGCGGGTGGAGGCGCTGCTGCGCACCCACAACTACCCGGGTCCCGGCGGCGTCGCCCGGCGCGCCCGCCGGTCCGGGCTGATCGACCTGGTGCTCGCCGGGCTGGACAGCCCGTGGGCGGTGGAGATCCTGCGCGGCGTCGAGGCCGAGTGCGCCGAGCAGGGCACCGGCGTCGTGGTCTCGCTCGTCCGCGAGGACGACGCGCGTCCGCCGAGCTGGCAGAACCTGCCCGCGCTGCACCACAGCGACGGCGTGATCCTCGTGACCTCCCGGATGACGCACCGCCAGCGCGCGCAGCTGGAGAAGGCGGGTGTCGGGCTGGTGCTGGTCGACCCGGTGAACCTGCCGGACACCGACATCGCCAGCGTCGGCGCCACCAACTGGGCCGGCGGCCTGGCCGCCACCGAGCACCTCATCGGCCTCGGCCACCGCCGCATCGGGATGATCGGCGGGCCCGCCGACATGCTGTGCACGCAGGCCCGCGTGGACGGCTACCGGACGGCCCTGGAGCGCGCCGGGATCGAGGTCGACCGGGATCTCGTCCGGTACGGCGACTTCCACCACCGCGGCGGCTTCGCCCGCACCCGCGAGCTGCTGGAGCTGCCCGACCCGCCGACCGCGATCTTCGCCGGCAGCGACGAGCAGGCCATGGGCGCCTACCAGGCGGCCCGGCTCGCCGGCCTGCGCATCCCCGAGGACCTCAGCGTCGTCGGCTTCGACGACCTGCCGACCTGCGAGTGGCTGTCGCCGCCGCTGACCACCGTCCGGCAGCCGCTGGAGGAGATGGGCCGCGTCGCCGCCCGCACCCTCCTCCAGCTGCTGGACGGCCGCCCGCCGCTGACGCCGCGCGTGGAACTGGCCACCGATCTACGCGTCCGCGGGTCCACCGCCCCGCCGCCCCCGCGTCCGCAGCCCCCGGCCCCGCTCTCCCCCGCGGACGAGCGGGTCGCCGGCCTGCTGGCCCGGATGACGCCGGAGGAGAAGGCCGGGCAGCTCGCCGGCTTCTGGGTGATGCCCGCCGAGCCGGGCGCGCAGGTGGCGCCGATGGAGGACGACTTCGACGAGGACGTCCCGAGCCTGGACGAGGTGCTGCCCTACGGCCTCGGCCAGCTCACCCGCGTGTTCGGCACCCTGCCGGTGCCGGCGGCCGAGGGCGCCGCCCGGCTCCGCGAGCTGCAGGACCGCGTCGCCGCCGGGAACCGGTTCGGCATCGCGGCGATCGCGCACGAGGAGTGCCTCAACGGCTTCATGACGTGGGGCGCCACCGTGTTCCCCAGCCCACCCGCCTGGGGCGCGACCTTCGACCCGGAGCTGGTGGCCGAGATGGCGTCCGCGATCGGGGCGAGCATGCGGGCGGCCGGCGTCCACCAGGGCCTCGCACCCGTCCTGGACGTCGTCCGCGACGCCCGCTGGGGCCGCACGGAGGAGTGCATCGGCGAGGACCCGTATCTCGTCGGGGTCCTCGGCACGGCCTACGTGAGCGCCCTGGAGGGATCGGGCATCGTCACGACGCTGAAGCACTTCGCCGGCTACTCGGCGTCCCGCGCCGGGCGGAACATGGCGCCGACGCCGATCGGACCGCGCGAGTTCGCCGACGTGGTGCTGGAGCCGTTCGTGATGGCGCTGCGCGACGGCGGCGCCCGCGCGGTCATGCACTCCTACACCGACGTCGACGGGATGCCCGCCGCCGCCGACGAGCGCCTGCTGACGGGGCTGCTGCGCGAGGAGCTGGGCTTCGCGGGCGTCGTCGTCGCCGACTACTTCGGCATCTCGTTCCTGCAGAGCCGGCACCGGGTGGCCGGGTCGCGGGCCGAGGCCGGCGTGCTCGCGCTGCAGGCCGGCGTCGACATGGAACTGCCGACCGTCCGGTGCTACGGCGCGCCGCTGATCGACCGGGTCAGGCAGGGCGAGGTGCCCGAGGAACTGCTCGACCGCGCCGCCGGCCGCGTCCTGGCCCTGAAGGCCGAACTCGGCCTGCTGGACCCGCTGCCCGCGGACGACGACCGCGCGCCGCTCGACCTCGATCCCCCCGAGCACCGGGCGCTGGCGCGGCGGCTGGCGGAGGAGTCGGTCGTCCTGCTGGCCAACGACGGCGCCCTGCCGCTGCGCTCCGGCTCCGGCGTGGCGCTGACCGGCCCGCTCGCCGACGACCCCTTCGGGATGCTGGGCTGCTACACCTTCCCCAGCCACGTCGGCCGCGAGCATCCGGACCTGCGGCTCGGCGTGGACGTCCCGACGCTGGCGGACGCGCTGGCCGCCGAGCTGCCCGGAGTCCGGGTGGCCGCGACGGACGACGTGTTCGTCGCCGACGACGCCGACATCGAGAAGGCCGTCGCGGCGGCGCGGGACGCCGAGGTGTGCGTGCTCGCGCTCGGCGACCGGGCGGGGCTCTTCGGCCGGGGCACGTCCGGAGAGGGCTGCGACACCGAGACGCTCGCGCTGCCGGGACGGCAGGCCGAGCTGGCCTCCGCCGTCCTGGACACCGGCACGCCCACCGTGATCGTCATGCTCAGCGGGCGCCCCTACGCGCTCGAGTCCGTCGCCGACCGGGCCGCCGCCGTCGTGCAGGCCTTCTTCCCCGGCGAGGAGGGCGGCCGGGCGGTGGCGGCGGTCCTCGCCGGACGGGCCGAGCCGTCCGGGCGGATGCCGATCAGCGTGCCGCGCCGCGCCTCCGGCCCGCCGGTCACCTACCTGCGGTCGCTGATGGACGGCGGGCACGACTGGAGCGTGGTCGACCCCGTCCCGCTCTATCCGTTCGGCTACGGCCTGACCTGGACGTCCTTCGGCTACGAGGACCTGAGGACCGAGGAGCGCACCACCACCGACGGCACGGTCACGGTCAGCGCGGTCGTCCGCAACACCGGGGGCCGCGCGGGCACCGAGGTCGTCCAGCTGTACCTGTCGGACCCGGTCGCGTCGGTGGTGCGGCCGGCGCGCTGGCTCGCCGGGTTCGCCCGGGTCCGGCTGGAGCCGGGCGAGGCGGCCCGCGTCGCGTTCGAGGTGCACGCCGACCGGACCTCCTTCACCGGCGCGGACCTGCGCCGCATCGTCGAACCGGGAGTGATCGAGGTGGCGGTCGGGGGTTCCAGCGCCGACCTGCCGCTGCGCGGCTCGTTCACGCTGGAAGGCCCGGTCCGCGAGCCCGGCCGGGACCGCGTCCTGACCGTCCCGGTGAAGGTGACGCGGCTGTGAGGCGGTTCCGCAACCCCGTGCTGCCGGGCTGCCACCCGGACCCGTCGGTCTGCCGCGTGGGCGACGACTTCTACCTCGTGACGTCGACGTTCGAGTGGTTCCCCGGCCTGCCGGTGCACCACAGCCGCGACCTGGTGCACTGGCGGCCGGTCGGGCACGCCCTCGACCGGCCGGAGCAGCTCCCGCTGGACGGCGTCCCCGCGTCCGGCGGGCTGTACGCGCCCACGCTGCGGCACCACGACGGCACCTTCTACCTCGTCTGCACCCTCGTGGACGGCCCGGAATGGTCGGGCCATTTCGTGATGACGGCCGCCGACCCGTCCGGGCCGTGGTCGGACCCGGTGCGGCTGGAGGGGGACGGCATCGACCCGTCCCTGTTCTTCGACGACGACGGCCGCGCCTGGTGCACCGGGACCCGGCCGACCGGGCGGTACGAGGGGCACACCGAGATCTGGCTGCGCGAGTTCGACCCGCGGTCGCTGGCCCTCGTCGGCGAGGAGCATGTGATCTGGGACGGAGCCCTGAAGGGCGCGGTCTGGTCGGAGGGCTCCCACCTCTACCGCATCGGCGGCGAGTACTACCTGCTGACGGCCGAGGGCGGCACGGCGATGGACCACGCGGTGGTGATCGCGCGGGCCGACCGCGTCACCGGCCCCTACGAGGGGAACCCCCGCAACCCGATCCTCACCCACCGCGACCTCGGCGCCGGCCACCCGATCGTCGGGGCGGGGCACGCCGATCTCGTGGAGACGCCGGACGGCGAGTGGTGGATGGTCCTGCTCGCCATGCGCCCGCACCACGGCGACCGGTGCGCCCTCGGCCGCGAGACCTTCCTCACCCCGGTCACCTGGGAGGACGGCTGGCCGGTCGCCGGCGGCCGGGTCGAGGCGGAGTGCCCCGCGCCGTCGCTGCCGGAGCATCCGTGGCCCGCCGTCCCGGCGTGCGACCAGTTCGACGGGCCGGAGCTCGACCCGTCCTGGACCATGCTGCGGACGCCTCGCGAGCGGTGGTGGAGCCTGACCGACCGTCCCGGCCGGCTGCGGCTGCGGCTCCGCCCGGAGGGCCTCGCCGACGTCGCCAACCCGTCCTTCGTCGGGCGGCGGCAGCGGCACCCGGAGTTCGCCGCCTTCACCGCCCTCGACTTCGCGCCCGGCGACGACGAGGAGGCGGGGCTCGCGCTCATGCAGAACAACGACTTCCACGTGGTGCTGGCCGCTACGGACCGGGGGCTGCGGCTGGCCAAGCGGGAGCAGGGCGTCACGACCGTCCTGGCCGAGGCGCCGGCCCCGCCGGGGGTCGTCGGGCTCGGCTTCGAGGCCCACGGCCGCTGGTACCGGGCGTCCTACTCCCCGCGTCCGGGGCATTGGGAGCCGCTGGGCGACCCGATCGACGGCGACTTCCTGACCAGCCAGGTCGCCGGGGGCTTCACGGGCGTCCTCGTCGGCCTCTACGCCACCTCCAACGGCCGGCCCGGCGGGAACCACGCCGACTTCGACTGGTTCGAGTACGTCCCGCTCTAGAGGAGGCGGGCGGGGTCGGCGATGACGCGCTCGATGACGAGGCCGGCGGCGCCGAGGACGGCGGCGCCCTCGGCCAGGCCGGACACCTCCACCGGCGGGACGCCGCGGCGCAGCGACCCCGTCCCGGCGGCGAGGACCCCTTCGAGCGGCGGCCGGATCCACGCGGCCAGCGGCGAGAAGACCCCGCCGAGGACGATCGCGTCCGGGTCGACGAGGTTGACGACGGAGGCGAGCGCGCCGCCGAGCGCGCGGCCCGCGCGGTCCACCGCGGCGAGCGCGGCGGCGTCGCCGCCGTTCAGCCGGTCGAGGAGCGCGTTGACCGAGCCGTCCGGGCCGGTGACCGTCCTCGCCTGCGGGATCCCGGCGGCGCGCAGCATCGCCTCCTGACCGGCGATCTGCTCCAGGCAGCCGCGCCCGCCGCACGAGCAGGGCGGGCCGGACGGGTCGGCGACCAGGTGGCCGAGCTCGCCGGCGAAGCCGTGCGCGCCGCGGAAGACCCGGCCGTCGACGACGATGCCGGCGCCGATCCCGATCTCGCCGGAGACGTGCACGAAGTCGCCGAGCCGCGCGCCGCCCCCGAACCACAGCTCGCCGAGCGCGGCGAGGTTCGCCTCGTTGTCGTACTCGGCGGGCAGCGGCGCCGGGCCGGTCGGCACGGCGACCGGGACGTCCGCCCAGCCGAGGTTCGGGGCGTGCCGGACGACGCCGTGCTCGCGGTCGAGCAGGCCGGGCAGCGCGACGGCGGCGCCGGCGACCGCGAGGCCCTGGCCCGCGACGGCGGCGACGGCCTCCGCGGCGAGCGCCGACAGCGCGGCGAGGACGTCGGCGGGCGGCCGGCCGCGGTTGTCGGCGCTGACCACGTGCCGGTACCGGACCTGCTTGCCGAGGTCGAGGACGCAGGCGGCGAGGTAGTCGACGTTCACCTCCAGGCCGAGCCCGGCGGCGCCGTCCCCGGCGATCGACACGCCGACGCCGGGCCGGCCGCGCTCCCCCTCGTGCACGGGCGCGCCGTCGCGGACGAGGCCCGCCCCCTCCAGCAGGCCGACGAGGTTGGAGACGGTGGTCTTGGTGAAGCCGGTCAGCTCGGCGAGCCTGGCCCGGGTGACGGGCTGGTGCCGGGCGATGTGCTCCAGCACGACCGCGAGGTTGCGCCCGCGCATCGTCGCGTGCCGGACGGGGGCGTTCCCGGACTTCGTCATGAACCAACCCTAATTCAATCGGGTGCCTGGGCAGGGGCGATGTCATCTGCTACGTTAATTAGTCCAAACTCTTTACGAAAGAGGGCGCATGGCCGAGACCCTGGTGGCGGGCGTCGATTCGTCGACGCAGTCGACGAAGGTCGTGCTCTGCCGCGCCGGGGACGGCACCGTCGTCGCGCAGGCGTCGGCGCCCCACCCGGACGGCACCGAATGCCATCCCCGGCACTGGTGGGACGCGCTGGCGCGGGTCCGCGAGCTGCTGGAGCGGGCCGACGCGGTCGCCGTCGCCGCGCAGCAGCACGGCATGGTCGCGGTCGACGGCGCCGGCGAGGTCGTGCGGCCCGCGCTGCTGTGGAACGACACCCGCTCCGCGCCGCAGGCGCGCGCGCTGGTCGCCGAGCACGGCGGGCCGAAGGCGTGGGCGGAGCGGACCGGCAGCGTGCCGCTCGCCTCGTTCACCGTCGGCAAGCTGCGCTGGATGGCCGAGCACGAGCCCGAGAACGCGCGCCGCACCGAGCGGGTGATGCTCCCGCACGACTGGCTGACCTGGCGGCTCGGCGCGAGCGAACCGGTCACCGACCGGGGCGACGCGTCCGGCACCGGCTACTGGTCCCCCGCCGCCGGCGCCTACCTGCCCGACCTGCTGCGTGCCGCGCTCGGCCGCGACGCCGAGCCGCCGCGCGTCGCCGCCCCCGGCGAGGCGGTCGGCGAGACCTCCTGGGGCGCGGCGCTCGGCCCCGGCACCGGCGACAACATGGGCGCCGCGCTCGGCCTCGGGCTGGAGCCCGGCGACGTCGTGGTGTCGATCGGCACGTCCGGGACGGCGTTCGCGGTCGCCGGCGCCCCCGCCGCCGACCCGTCCGGCCTGGTCGCCGGGTTCGCCGACGCGACCGGCCGGTTCCTGCCCCTCGTCTGCACGCTGAACGCCGCCCGGATCCTGTCGGCCGCCGCGTCCATGACCGGCGCGAGCCTGGCGGAGCTGTCGGCGCTCGCGCTCGCCGCCGAGCCGGGCGCGGGCGGCCTGACGCTGCTGCCCTACCTCGACGGCGAGCGCACCCCCGACCGTCCCGACGCCACCGGGGTGCTCGCCGGCCTCACCACGTCCAACGCCACCCGCGAGAACGTCGCGCGGGCCGCGGTCGAGGCGCTGCTGTGCTCCCTCGCCGACGCCGTCGGCCATCTCGCGGCCCAGGGCGTGGCGCCCCGCCGCACCCTGCTCATCGGCGGCGGCGCGCGCTCGGAGGCCGTCCGGGCACTGGCCCCCGCGATCCTGGGTACGCCGGTCACCGTCCCGGAGCCCGCCGAATACGTCGCGCTCGGCGCCGCCCGCCAGGCGGCCTGGGCGCTCGCGGGCACGCCGGAGCCGCCGCGCTGGCCCGCGCCGCCCGCCACCGAGCACACCACCGACCGCGCGGCGGACGCGGAGCCGGTCCGCGCGCGCTACGCCGCGCTGCGCGACTCCGCCCCGCAGATCTGACAAGGAGACCCATGAGCGACTACACGCCCGTCCCGGAAGACCGGTTCTCGTTCGGCATCTGGACGGTCGGCTGGCAGGGCGTCGACGTGTTCGGCCCCGGCACCCGGCCGCCGATGCCCGCCGACCGCGCCGTCCGGAAGCTCGCGGAGATCGGCGCCTACGGCGTCAACTTCCACGACAACGACGTGTTCGACTTCGACGCCTCGCCCGCCGAGCGCCAGGAGAGGATCGACGCGTTCAAGAAGGCCCTGGACGAGACGGGCCTGGTCGTCACCACCGCGACGACCAACCTGTTCTCCCACCCGGTCTTCAAGGACGGCGCGTTCACCGCCAACGACCGCGACGTCCGCCGGTTCGCGCTGCGCAAGGTCATGGACAACCTCGACCTCGCCGCCGAGCTGGGCGCGAAGACCTACGTGTGCTGGGGCGGCCGCGAGGGCGCCGAGTCGGGCGCCGCGAAGGACGTCCGCGCCGCCCTGGACCGTTACAAGGAGGCGTTCGACGTCCTCGGCGACTACGTCGCCGACCAGGGCTACGACCTGCGCTTCGCCATCGAGCCGAAGCCGAACGAGCCGCGCGGCGACATCCTGCTCCCCACCATCGGCCACGCCCTCGCCTTCATCCAGACCCTGGAGCGGTCCGAGAACGTCGGCCTCAACCCCGAGGTCGGGCACGAGGAGATGGCCGGCCTCAACTACGCGCACGGCCTCGCGCAGGCGCTGTGGCAGGGCAAGCTGTTCCACATCGACCTGAACGGCCAGCACGGCCCCCGCTACGACCAGGACCTGCGCTTCGGCGCGGGCAACGCGCGCGGCGCGTTCTGGGTCGTCGACCTCATCGAGAACAGCGACTACAGCGGCCCGGTCCACTTCGACTTCAAGCCGCCGCGCACCGAGGACGACGAGGGCGTCTGGGAGTCGGCGCGGGCCTGCATGCGCAACTGGCTGATCCTGCGCGAGAAGGCCCGCGCCTTCCGCGCCGACCCCGAGGTCCAGGAGGCTCTGCGCGACGCGAAGCTCGACGAGCTGGCGGTCCCGACCCTCGCCGACGGCGAGGACTGGCGCTCCGTCCGCGACGCGTCCCCCGACATCGAGGCCCTCGCCACCCGCGGCGCCGCCTTCGAACGCCTCGACCAGCTGGCCCTGGAACACCTCTACGGCGTGAGGTAAAAGCCACACGGGCACGCCCAGCGACGGACGGGCCGTTTCACGCGGAGCTCCAGCGGAGCGTGAAACGGCCCATCCGTCGTGACGGGGATTCCAGGGGTCGCCCTCTGGGCTGGCACGGGCGGGCACGCGGAGCGAGCGCCAGCGAGCGCAGCGGGCACGCCCGCCGACCGAGGGGCTGTTTCGCCGCGGAGCTCCAGCGGAGCGGCGAAACAGCCCCTCGGTCGTGACGGGGGGTTCCAGGGGGGTCGTCCCCCCTGGATCAAACGGCCCCCAGGGCCTCGGTCGGGGGGAGGCGGGCGGCGCGGATCGCCGGGTAGAGGCCGGCGACGGCGCCGATGAGGAGGGTGGCGAGGACGCCCCCCGCCATCGCCCAGAGCGGGACGACCGTCGGCCAGCCCTGCACGACCGCGAACACCGCGGTGACGGCGGTGCCGAGGGCGACGCCGCCGACGCCGCCGAGCCCCGCGAGCATCTGCGACTCGGTGAGGAACTGGAGCCGGACCTGGCCGCGGGTCGCGCCGAGCGAGCGGCGCAGCCCGATCTCGGCGCGGCGCTCCAGCACGGAGATCACCATGGTGTTGGCGACGCCGACGCCGCCGACCAGGAGCGCGACGCCGCCGAGGCCGAGCAGCAGCGCGGTGAACGTCGCGTTCGCGGCGTTCTGCGCGGCCAGCGCGTCGGAGGGGCGGCTGACCTCGACCTCGGTGGGCGACTGCGGGTTGGCGGTCGCGGCGAGCAGGTTCTGCGCCTTCTCCACCGCGTCCTTGCGGGCGCGGGCGTAGACGGTGGTGGGATGGCCGTCGAAGCCGAGGTGGGTCGCGGCGGCGTCCCAGCCGACGAGGGCGGCGCTGTCCAGTTCCGGCGCGAGCTGGTTCGGGTTCAGGATCCCGACGACGGTGAACCACTGCGCGCCGAGCCAGACCTGGACGCCGGGCGTGGAGACGCCGAGCGCCTGCGCCGCGTCCGAGCCGATGACGACCGCGGGGTAGCGGGCCGTGCCGGCGTTGAGCCAGGTTCCGGCGGCCATGGTGAGGCCGATGGTGCGGGGCAGGTCCAGCCGGGCGGCGAGCACCGAGATGCCGCCGGTCTGGCCTTCGGGGATGTGGTCGTTGCGGTAGACGTCGGTGTCCTCCAGCTTGCCGGTGGCGGACGCCGACTCGACGTCGGGCATCCGCCCGACCATGCCGGTGGACTCCTCGGGCAGCTCGCTGTTGTCGCCGAACAGGTCCTTGCCGGGCGCCACGGTCAGCAGGTTCGTGCCGAGCCGGTCCAGGGTGGCCTGGAGCTGGGCGCGGCTGGACGTGGAGATGCCGACCACGGCGATCATGGCGGCGATGCCGATCGCGATCCCGAGGGCCGACAGGAACACGCGCAGCGGGCGGGCGCGGAGCCCGGCGGCGCCGACGCGCAGGACGTCGGGCGGGCTGAGGCGGGCCGGGGCGTCGCCGCCTCGGCGGGGCGGTGCGGCGGGGGTCATCGAGCGGCCTCCAGTCCGGCGTCGTCGCGGACGATCCGCCCGTCGCGCATCCGCACCTGCCGGGGCAGCGACGCGGCGATGTCGCGGTCGTGGGTGATGACGACGACGGCGGTGCCGCCGCCGGCCAGCTCGCGCAGCAGGCCGAGGACGCCGGCGCCGGACGCCGAGTCCAGCGCGCCGGTCGGCTCGTCCGCGAGCAGGATCGCCGGTTCGCCGACGACGGCGCGGGCGATCGCGACCCGCTGCCGCTCGCCGCCGGACAGCTGGTGCGGCCGGTGGTCGAGGCGGTGCCCGAGGCCGACGCGCTCCAGCGCGAGACGGGCCCGCCGGCGCCGCTGCGCGAGCGGCACGCCCCCGTACAGCAGGCCGTCGGCGACGTTGTCGAGCGCGGCGACCCCGGCCGCGAGGTGGAAGTGCTGGAAGACGAACCCGATGCGGCTCGCCCGCAGCGCGGACAGGCGGCGGTCGCTCATCGCGGACGCGTCCCGGCCCTCGACGAGCACGGTGCCGGCGCTCGGCCGGTCGAGCGTGCCGAGCAGGTGCAGCATCGTGGACTTGCCGGAGCCGGACGGCCCGGCGATCGCGACGAGCTCGCCCGCCCGCACGGTGACCGACACCCGGTCCAGCGCGGTGACGCCGCCGGGGTAGGTCTTGGTGACCTCGCGCAGTTCGACCACCGGTGTCACGCGGGGACCCCCACTTTCATGCCCTCGGCCAGCCCGGATCCGGAGACCTCGACCTTCCCGCCGGCGAACACGCCGGTCTCGACGGGGACCGTCCGGACCGTCCCGTTCTGGACGACCTGTACCGCGTAGCCGCCGTCGCCCTGCGCGAGGAGCGCGGCGACCGGCACGGCGAGGACGCCCGGGTGCCGGCCGGCGATCAGGTTCACGCCGACGGGCGCCTTGTCGTAGGAGCCGAGCGACCGCCGGCCGGTGACGGCGATGGTGAGGTGGACGGTGGTGGGGTCGTCGCCGTGCCCCTGCTCGGCGACCTTCCCGACGGAGGTGATGGTGCCCTGGGCGGTCCGGTCGTCGGGCAGGACGATCTCGACCTTGGCGCCCGTCCTGGCGAGCCGCTGGTACCGGACGTCGAGGTCGACGCCGACGACGCGGGTCGTGCCCGTGCAGGTGAGGACGGCTCCGCCGGCCTTGTCGCCGACCTGCGCCTTGTGGTCGGCGACGCGGATCCGGCCGGCCGCGATCACCACGGACCCCGGCGCGACCTTCCCGGTCTCGTCGACGCCGAGATCGTCCTGCCAGCGCTTGACGGCGTCCGCGGTGGCGGAGCTGTAGGTCTTGTCGACGGTGAACCCGGTGTAGCCGAGTGCGGCGAGGTTCCGCTCGAACTGGAGGACGTCGGCGCCCTTCGTCCCGTCGGCGAGGGTCCGGTAGAGGGGCAGCCTCCCGTACAGCAGCGGCACGGGCTCGTTGTCGACCTTGTACACCGGCCGGCCGCGCGTGACCACGGCCCCTTCCCCGGCCAGCCAGGTCAGCGTGCCGCGCCCCTGGGCGGACACGGTGCGGGCGGAGCCGTAGCCGAGCGTCCCGTCCACCTTCTGGGTCTCCACGAGCGTGGTGCGCTCGACCGCCGCCGTCGCGGGCGGCAGCGCGCCGTGCCGGGCGGACGGGCCGTCGCCGCCGCCCAGCCCGGCGGCGGCGAGGCCGGCGCCGCCGACGACCACGACGCCCGCCGCGCCGAGCGCGGCCGTGCGCCTGCGGCTCACTTCCCGCCCCCGCTGGAGAACCGCGGGCCCTTGCCGCCGCCCGGCTGGTACTTCTTGCACGCCTCGTCGGCGTTCTTGAACGTCTGGCTCTGCGGGTCGATCCCGGTGCCCTCGCCGACCCGCAGCTGCATGCCGCCGTCGGGCTTCGGGTCGGGGAAGGCGGTGACGCCGTTGTCGCGCATGCACTTGGAGTAGGCGCGCATCTTGGCCAGGTCCGCCGCGGACGGCCTGCGCGGCTTCCCGCCGTTCGGCATGAGGTGGGCGCACTTCTTCTGCGCCGCCTCGATCTTGGGGTCGGTGCGCGCCGGCCCGCCCCCGGGCTTCGCGCTCGCCCTGATCTCGACGCGGCCGTCCTTCGGGTCCTGCATGTCGACGCCGTTGTCGCGCATGCACTGGGCGAACTTGCGCATCTTGGCCTCGTCGCTCGCCTTCTTGGAAGCGCCGGTCCCGCCGTCGTTCCCGCCGCCGCATCCCTGGAGCCCCAGGGCGAGGGCGGGCAGCAGGGCCAGCATCGCGAGCGTGTTCCGTCTCATCGGTCGGTCTCCTCCGGGCCGCCGGGCGGACGCCGGCGGCGACCGCAAGTCCAGCGGCCGGCGGGTAACCCCGCCGTAACCGGAACTCGTTATGCCGGCGTTACGCCCGATGCCGGAGGCTGTGGCCGAAGGGTGACGGGCGAGGCGGAGGACGGCACGGTGCGCGTATTGGTCGCCGAGGACGAGCGGATGCTCGCCGACTCGATCGCCGAGGGCCTGCGGGCGGAGGCGCTGGCGGTGGACGTGGTGTACGACGGGGACGCGGCGCTGGAGCGGCTCGGCGTCAACGACTACGACGTTCTCGTCCTGGACCGCGACCTGCCGGTGGTGCACGGCGACGACGTGTGCCGCGCGGTGGTGGAGTCGGGCGCGCTGGTGCGGGTGCTGATGCTCACCGCCGCGGCGGCGGTTCCCGCGCGGGTCGACGGCCTGCGGATCGGCGCGGACGACTACCTGACGAAGCCGTTCGCGTTCGAGGAGCTGGTCGCGCGGATCCTGGCGCTCGGCCGGCGGGCCCGCCCGGCGGCGCCGCCCGCGCTGGAGCGGGCGGGCATCCGGCTGGACCCGTCCCGACAGGAGGTCGTGCGGGACGGCCGGTACGTGCGGCTGGCGCGCAAGGAGTTCGGGCTGCTCGCCGAGCTGCTGCGCGCGGACGGGACGATCGTGTCGGCGGAGCGGCTGCTGGAGAAGGTGTGGGACGAGCACACCGACCCGTTCACCAACACCGTGCGGGTGACGCTGATGAAGCTGCGCCGCAAGCTCGGCGAGCCGCAGGTCATCGAGACCGTGCCGGGAGCGGGGTACCGGATCCCGTGACACGCCTCGCCGAACGCGTCCGCCCCACCATCCGGATGCGCCTCACCCTGCTCTACACCGGCCTGTTCCTCGGCGCCGGCATCGTCCTGCTCGGGCTGACGTACCTGCTGGTGCAGAACAACCTGGCGCAGCGCGGCGGCCCGGCGGAGATCAGCGGCTCGGCGCCGACCGGGGGCACCGACCGGGTGTTCACGGAGGGGCCCGCCGGGGTCACCGCCCCCCAGGCGGGCAAGGCGCTGACGCCGGGCCAGCTGCAGGGCGTGCTGGTGAGGGCGAAACGCGACTACAAGGACGACACGCTGAACGCGCTGCTGACGCAGGGCGGGATCGCGCTCGGCCTGGTCGGCGCGGCCGGGCTCGGGTTCGGCTGGCTGCTGGCGGACCGGGCGCTGCGCCCCGTCCACAAGATCACCGAGACGGCGGGGCGGGTGGCGCGCAGCCACGACCTCACCGAGCGGATCGGCTACGAGGGCCCGCGCGACGACGTCAAGGAGCTCGCGGACGCCTTCGACACCATGCTCGGCCGCCTCGCCCGCGCGTTCGACGGGCAGCGCCGGTTCGTCGCGAACGCCTCGCACGAGCTGCGCACCCCGCTCGCCATCAACCGGACGCTGGTGGACGTGGCGGTCCGCCGCCCGGACGCGACCGACGACGTCAAGCGGCTCGGCGAGTCGCTGCTGGTCGTCAACACCCGGCACGAGCGGCTGATCGACGGGCTGCTCACGCTCGCCGGGACGGAGAACGCCGAGGCCGGCACGGACCCGCTGGACCTGGCGGACGTCGCCGGGCACGTCCTGGACCAGGCCGCGCCGGAGGCCCGCGGGCACGGGGTCACCGCGGACCGGCGGCTCGGCCCGGCGCCGACCACCGGCGACCCGGTCCTGGTCGAGCGGCTCGTGCAGAACCTCGTGGAGAACGCGATCCGGCACAACCGCGAGGGCGGCGAGGTGTGGGTGTCGACGCGCGGCCGGGACGGCTGGGCGGAGGTGCGGGTCGCCAACACCGGGCCCGCCGTGCCGGGCTACGAGATCGAGACGATCTTCGAGCCGTTCCGCCGGCTGGGCAACGACCGGGTGCGCTCGGACCGCGGGTCGGGGCTCGGCCTGTCGATCGTCCGCGCGATCGCGGGCGCGCACGGCGGGACCGTGACGGCCGAGCCGCGTCCCGGCGGGGGCCTCGTCGTCACCGCCCGGCTGCCGTCCCGCATGCCCGCCCCGTTCGCCGCGCACGGCGTGCGCGGGAGCGGAGCGTCCGGGCACGGAGCACCCGGGAACGGCACCCCCGCGCAGGGCGGGCGGCCGGTCCAGGGCGGCCGTCCCCTCCTCGGGGACGAGGCGGTGTCTCACTCGCGCGAGTGAGGTGCGCGGCGCCCCGGTCCCCGACACTGGCGGCATGCGCGACGCGAGGACCGCCGACCGGGCGGTGGCCGCCGCCGTCACCGCCGCGACCGTGGCGCCGGCGCTGTGGGCGGCGCGGCCGTGGTGGGTGGTGGCGCTGGCGCTGCTCGCGTCCGTCCCGGTGCTGTGGCGGCGGCGCGCCCCGCTGCGCGTCGGCCTCGTCGTGGGCCTCGCGATGACCGCGCTGGTCGTGTGGCAGAAGCCGCTGCTGCTGCCGTGGGGGCCGCTGGTGGCCGTCTACACGATCGCCGCGCTGAGCCGGCCGGTGCTGCGGCTGCTGTCGGTCCCGCTGCTGGCCGCCACCGTGTACGTCTCGATCGTGCTGCCCGGCGAGGACTCCGACGTCTACCCGCTGCTCGGCACCGCCTTCACCGCCGCGTTCGCGCTCGGGACGGCCGAGCAGGCCCGCCGCGCGCAGGCCGCCGAGCACGCCGAGCGGACGCGCCGGCTGGAGCAGGAGCGGGCGGCGGCCGCCGCCGGCGAGCGGGCCCGCATCGCCCGCGACATGCACGACGTCCTCACCCATTCCGTCGGGCTGATGGTGGTGCAGGCCGAGGCGGCGCCGCTCGCCGGCCCGGACCGGGCGGACGAGGCGTTCGCGCGGATCGCCGACACCGGACGCGGCGCGCTGGCGCAGCTGCGCGCGATCCTGGACGCGCTGCGCGAGGACGCGGCGGCGCCCGGCGGCGCGCAGCCCGGCCTCGCGACGCTGCCGGACCTCGTCCGCGACTGCGGGCTGCCGGCCGCGCTGACCGTGGACGGCGAGCCGCGCCCGGTCGCGGCGGACGCCGGGGTCGCCGCGTACCGGATCGTGCAGGAGGCGCTCACCAACGTCCGCAAGCACGCCGGGCCGGTGGGCGCGGTGACCGTCGCGGTGCGCTGGCGGGACGCGCTGGAGATCGAGGTCGCCGACGACGGGCGGGGCGGCGGGCCCGCCGCGTCCGGGCACGGGCTGGCCGGGATGCGCGAGCGCGCGGCCGCCTGCGGCGGAGACGTGCGCGCCGGGCCCGGCCCGCGCGGGTTCACGGTCCTGGCCCGGCTTCCGGTTGAATGAGCCCGTGACGGACGAGCCGGCCCTCCGCGTCCTCGTCGCCGACGACCAGGACCTCTTCCGCGCCGCGTTCACGATGATCCTGGACGCGCAGCCGGACATGACCGTCGTCGGGGAGGCGGCGGACGGGGCCGCCGCCGTGCGCGCCGCCGCGCAGCTGCGGCCCGACGTCGTCGTGATGGACGTGCGGATGCCCGTGATGAACGGGATCGAGGCGACGGAGCGGATCTGCGCGACGCTGCCCGCCCGGGTGCTCGTGCTGACGATGTTCGACTCCGACGAGCACGTCTACGACGCGCTGCGGGCGGGCGCCGGCGGGTTCCTGCTGAAGGACATCCGGCGCGACGAGCTGGCGGACGCCGTCCGGGTCGTCGCCGCCGGCGACGCGCTGCTCGCGCCCGCGGTGACGCGGCGGCTCGTCGAGGACCTGGTGCGGCGGCCCGGCCACGGCGTCGTCCCGCGGCTCGCGGCACGGCTCGCCGGGCTGACCGAGCGGGAGGCCGCGACGCTGCGGCAGGTGGCGCGGGGCCGGTCCAACGCGGAGATCGCCGAGGCGATGGTCGTCTCCGAGCACACCGTGAAGTCGCACGTCAGCCACGTGCTGGGCAAGCTCGGGCTGCGGGACCGGGTGCAGGCGGTCGTGTTCGCCTACGAGTCCGGGCTGGTCGTCCCGGGCGACCCCGCGGACTGACGGGCGGAGCGGCTCCGGAGGAGTGAGGCGGGGTTTCACTCGTCCCGGCGACGCGGCGGACGGCCCGCCCGGCCGACGCTCGTTCCATGACCGCCATCGTCTCGACGCTGCTGTCGTCCGTCCTGCTGCTGCTCGGCACCGGGCTGCACCCGGTCGCCTGGCTCACCTGGTTCGGCCCGCTGCCCGTCCTGTGGCTCGCGCCCCGGGCCGGCGGGCGGGCCGCGTTCGCCGCCGCGTCCCTCGCCTGGCTCGCCGGGCAGAGCCGGATGTGGCCCTACTACCTCGGCACCCTGGAGATGCCGCCGCCCGCGGCGGCCGGGATCATCGTCGGCACCGCGCTGGTGTTCGGCCTGCTCGCGCTCGCCTTCCGGCGGCTGCTGCTGCGCGGGCTCCCGCTCCTCGCGGCGCTGACCGTCCCGGCGGGCTGGGCGGCGCTGGAGTACGCGCTGTCGGTGGCCGCCCCGCACGGCGCGTGGCTGAGCCTGGCCTACACGCAGGCGGACGTCCCGCCGGTCGTGCAGACCGCGTCGCTGACCGGCCCGTGGGGGATCACGTTCCTCGTCATGGGCGTGCCCGCCGCCGTCGCGGCGGCCGCCGCGCCCGGCACCGTGCGGCGGTGGCGGGTGCTGCTCGCCGGCGCGCTCGTCCTCGTCCTCCCGCTGGCCTACGGCGGCTGGCGGCTCCGGCAGCCCCACGACCCGTCGCGGGCGGCCGTCACGCTGCTCGACACCGACCGTCCCGACGACACGATCGACCTCGCCACGCCGCAGGGCCGCGAGCTGCTGAGCCGCTACGTCGCCGCGATCCGCGCGACGCCGCCCGCCGGCACGGTCGTCCTGCCGGAGAAGACCTTCGCCGCGGACGAGGCGGCCCTGCCCGCGCTCACCGGACCGCTGGGGCGGCTCGCCGCCGAACGCCGCGAGGACATCGTCGTCGGGCTCGTCCTGACGACCGGGGGAACCGCGCGCAACGTCGCGCTCGGGATCCGCGCGGACGGCGGCGCGCCCGTCCGCTACGCCAAGCGGCACCTGATCCCCGGGCTGGAGGACGGCCTGGCGCCGGGCTCGGAGTTCGCCTTCCTCTCTCCCGGCCGCGGCCTCGCCGTCTGCAAGGACCTGGACTTCCCCGGTCTCGTCCGGAGCTACCGGGCCCGCGGCGCGACGGTGCTGTACGCGCCCGCGTGGGACTTCACCGGCGACGGGCGGCTGCACGGGCGGATGGCCCTCGTCCGCGGCGTCGAGAGCGGGCTGACCGTCGCGCGGGCGGCGCGGGCCGGGACGCTCCTGGTCAGCGACCCCTACGGCCGGGTCCTCGCGGGGCGCGCCACCGGCGGGGCCGGGTTCGCCTCCGTCACCGCGACGCTCCCGGCGAGCGGCGTCCGCACCGTCTACTCGCGTTTCGGCGACTGGTTCGCCTGGCTCTGCGTGCTGCTGGTCGCCGGGGCGTCCGGGACGAGCCTCATGTATCGCAGGTGCGCGGCGGACGCGGCGAGGGCGACCGCCGAGCCGATGACGGCGTAGCCCGCCAGCACGCCGAGGGCCTGCGCCGTCGCGTGGCCGGAGAAGTAGACGGTGTTGCGGACGGCGGTGGTCCCCGCGCCCGTCGGCAGCCAGTCCCCGATGGCCCGCCAGAACGCCGGCAGGAGGGTCATCGGGTAGGCGCCGCCCGCGCTGGGGTTGCCGAGGACGACGAACAGCAGGATCGCCAGCCCGACGCCGATCATGCCGAGCAGGATCTGGAACGCGACGGTCGTCGCGGCGGCGGCCATGACGACCAGCGCGCCGATGCCCCACAGCGCCCAGAAGTGCCCGTTCAGGGCGCCGAGGACCGGCCCGGCGATGATCGCGCCGCCGAGCCCGGACACGATCGCGTACAGCGCGAGCGCGCCCAGCCGGATGACCGTGCGGCGCAGGTTCGCCGGGCGCGCGCCGCCGGCGACGCCGAGGATCGCCGCCGCCAGGTAGCCGCCCACCATCCAGCCGATGACCAGGTAGAACGACGACAGGCCGCGGCCGTCCCCGGCGGCCGGCGGGCGGATGTCGACGGTCCGCACCTGCCGGTGCCGGGACTGCTCGATCCCGGCCGCGATCTGCTGGGTGGTGCTGGACACGGCGGGGCCGCTCGCGGACGCCACCAGCAGCGTGTCGGTGCCGCCGCGCGGGGCGACGACGATCGCGGCGTCCACCGTCCGGTCCAGGATCAGCTGCCGGGCCCGCTGCTCGCTGGGCGCGGTGCGCGCCTTGAGCGGGTCGCCCTTCAGCGCGTTCAGCTGCGCGGCGACCTGCCCCGCCGCCTGCCCGGGCGCGACGACCGCGACCGGGATGCGGTGCGGGGTCGGCGAGTGGAACGCGCCGATGTAGGACACGATGAACGCCAGCTGCAGGATCAGCACGCCCACGACCAGGCTGAACGAGCGCAGCGTCACCGCGTCGCGCAGTTCCGCGGCGAAGCCGCGGTCGGGCGCGGCGCCGCTCCGGCCGGTCGCGGGTGTGCTCATGCCGGGACAGGTACCCGCTCAGCGGCGGCTACTCCAGGGGGCCGCTACTCCAGGGGGAAGCGCAGCACCCAGCGCCGCTGCCAGGGCGTCTCGACCGCTTTGCGGTGATAGTTCGCTCTGGTCCAGGCGACGGCGCGGTCCGCCGGCACCCCGGACAGCACCGCCAGGCAGGCCATCACCGTGCCGGTGCGGCCGACGCCGCCGCCGCAGGCGACCTCGACCCGCTCGCCGGCGGCGGCCCGCGCGTGCAGGTCCCGGATCAGCGCGACGGCGCCCTCCCGGTCGCGGGGCAGCAGGAAGTCCGGCCAGTCGATCCACGCGTGCGGCCAGGCCAGCGCGGCGTCGTGGCGGCCGCGGAGCCGGCCCGAGCCGAGGTACAGGCCGTAGTCGGGCGCGGAGCCGCCCGGCGCGGGCCGGCGCAGCCCCCGGCCCCTGACGAGCAGGCCGCCCGGCAGTTCGGTCGCGTCTTCGAGGCGTGTGCTCACCATCGCCCCATCCTGGCGCGGCCCCGCCGCCCCGCACCCCGTGCTCCGCTCTCAGCGGACGCCCTCCGCTCTGAGCGGACGCCCTCCGCGTTCGGCGGGCGCCCCGCATCGAGCGGACGCGCACGGGTAGCGTCGGGGAAATGACCAGTGCGCAACTGCTCGCCGACGCCTTCGACCGCATCCAGGAGGTCGTCCGGGACGCCGTGGACGGCCTCACCCCGGACCAGCTCGTCCTCCGCCCCGACGCCGAGGCCAACACGATCGCCTGGCTCGTCTGGCACCTCACCCGCGTCCAGGACGACCACGTCGCCGACGCCGCCGGCACCGAGCAGGTCTGGACGTCCGGCGGCTGGGCGGACCGGTTCGCGCTGCCGCTCGCGACGGCCGAGACCGGCTACGGCCACGACCCCGGGCAGGTCGCGGCCGTCCGCGTCGACTCCGCGGACCTGCTCACCGGCTACCACGACGCGGTGCACGACCGGACCGTCGAGTACGTCGGCACGCTGACCGACAAGGACCTCGAGCGGATCGTCGACACGGCCTGGGACCCGCCCGTGACGCTCGCGGTGCGGCTGATCAGCGTGATCTCCGACGACCTCCAGCACGCCGGGCAGGCCGCCTACGTCCGGGGCCTGATCGAGCGCGCCTGAGAAGCGCGAGCGGCGCCCCCCCGAGCGGGGGGCGCCGCCACGAAGCGTCTCAGCGCGCCGTCAGCCGGTGGTGACGGTGCGGTCCAGGGCGCTGCCCTTCACCCACTTCTTCCAGGACATCTGGTAGAAGCCCCAGCCGTTGTCCGGCTCCAGCCTGCGGCTGGTGCCGGTGATGATCACCGGGTCGCCGCGGTAGGAGAAGTTGTAGAACCAGCGGGCGGCGGAGGGCGGGGAGTTGACGCAGCCGTGGCTGACGTTCTGGTGGCCCTGCGCCCACACCGTCGAGGCCATCGAGTGGATGTACTCGCCGCTGTTGGAGATCCGCACCGCGAACGGGATGACCTCCTTGTAGCCGCCCGGCTCGTCCGGCTTCACGCCCATCCACTCCGACGTCATGATCGCCGGATTCTCCTTGCCCATGGTCAGGTGGATGCCGCTGGTGGTGGCGTAGGTGTCCACGCCGTTGACCACGCGGCCGCCCCGGCCGGCGCTGATCGGCCAGCTCTTGACCTTCCTGCCGTTCTTGGTGACGGTCAGGTGGTGGGTCTTCGTGCTCGCCTTGATGATGTGCGCGTCACCGATGGTGAACTTGCGGCTGAAGTCGGTCATGCCGTAGGTCTTCTTGCCCGACTTCACGCCCGCCAGCTTGGCGGTGAAGGTGACCTTCTGGTTGGGCTGCCAGTAGTGCCCGTTCTCCGTCCGGAAGATCACCTGGGTGTCGCCGACCCAGCGCCAGGCGCCGGTGGCGGGCTTGGTCGACGTGACCTCCAGGGCCTGCTCGACGGCCTTCTTGTCGCCGACCGGGCGGTTGAAGGTGACGATGATCGGCATCCCGACGCCGACCTTCTCCCCCTTCGTCGGCGAGACGTCGGCGATGTCCAGCTCGTTGGCCGCCTTCAGCGTCGTGAAGGTGGAGTTGACGGTGGCCGACTTGCCCTTGGGGCCGACGGCGACCGCGGAGACCTGGTACTGCGAGCCGGGGCGCAGCGTGCGCGACTTCCAGCTCTTCTTGTCGGCGGCCATCGCCCCGTCCACCGGCTTGCCCTTGCGGGTGACGGTGACCTGCTGCAGCGTGCCGCCCGCCGCCGTGACGGTGACGCCCGCCTCCGGCGCCGCCTTCCCGTTGCCGTTGCCCGGGTTGATCGTCACCTGCGGAGCGGCGGAGTCGCCCTGCTCGCCCACCGGGACGCCGTGCTCCTTCTCGCCGCCCGAGCAGGCGGTCGTGAGGAGCAGCACGGCCCCCGCCATCCCCGCACCGGCCCGGACACCCGCGGAAACCCTCCGCTGCACCTCAAACCTCCAGAACCCCGCCGTCTATCTCAGTGACATTAGCGACAAATTTGGGTGATGACGCCATGACCCGGGGTTTTGGCGGCAGTCCGAGATCAAAGCGTTGCAAGCGGACACGGTCCGTAGTTCCGGCCGCGCGGCGCGGCGCCCGGAACCGCCGCCGGGCGGGAAGGCGCGGTCAGCCAAGGGCGCTGCCCTCCTTCCACTTGGCGAAGGGCAGCTGCCAGAAACTCCAGCCGTTGTCCCATTCGACCTCGCGGTTCGAGCCGGTGAGCTTGAGCACATCGCCGCGCTGGGCGATGCCGTAGAACCAGGCGGCGTCGGACGGGCTGACGTTGAGGCACCCGTGGCTGACGTTCGCCGACCCCTGCGACCCCACCGACCAGGGCGCCGAGTGGACGTACTCGCCGCTGTCGGAGAACCGCACCGCGTTGTCGACCACCTGCTGGTAGTAGCCCGGGTCACCCGGCTGCCGGCCCGGCGAGGTCATCGTGACGGGGTTGCCCTTGTCCATCAGCAGGTGCACGCCGCTGGTGGTGGTGAACTCCCGCGTCTCGCCGTTGCCCGCGCTGAACGGGACCGTCCGCAGCTTCCGGCCGTCCCGCGTGACCGTCATGTGGTGGCCGCCGATGTCGCCGGTGGTGATCTGCGCGGCGCCGATGGTGATCGTCTCGGCGACGTCCGCTGCGCCGTAGACGCCGCCTCCGGCGTTCACGCCCGCCAGGTCCGCCCGGAACCGGACGGTCTGGTGCGGCTGCCAGTACGTCTTCGTCCGGTAGACGACCTGGTCGGACCCGATCCAGCGCCAGGCGCCTTCGACCGGCTTGTCCGGGGTGACGTGCAGGGCCCTCTCCACCGCGGCCTTGTCGGCGACCGGCCGGTCGAACCGCAGCATGATCGGCATCCCGACGCCGACCTTCTCCCCGGGCAGGTTCGGCGTGACGTCGCTGATCGACAGCGTCCGCTCCGGGGTCAGCACGGTGAACGCGCTGGTCACGGTGCGGAGCTTCCCTCCGCTCTTAGCCTGCGCCGTCACGGTGTAGGACGCGCCGGGCGTCATCGTGCGGGTGGAGTGCCACGTCTTGCGGTTCCCAGCGAGCTCGCCCGTGACGGCCGAGCCCTTGCTGCCCTGGACGGCGACCTTCGCCAGCTTGCCGCCGGACGCCTTCACCCGGATCACCGCGTCCGGCGCGACCCGCTGCGTCCCGCTCGCCGGCGTGATCGTCACCGTGGTGTCGGACTCGCCCGCCGACAGCACCCCCGTGCCGCCGATGCCGCATCCGGCCGCGAGCAGCGCCACGGCGCCCGCTCCGCCCGCCGCCGCCACTGCCGGCCGCCCCTTGATCGCCACGAAACTCCCCCAGTCCCAAGACTCACCCTGCTTCGGCGAACGCCTGTGCAAAGAAAGATGGTCCGGGACCCGGAAAAGTTCGGGCCGGGATCAGGGAATCGCAGCTCAAGGCCGTCGGAGCGGCCGGAGCGGCCGGGAGCGGGTCAGGCCGCGGGGGCGGGCTCGCGGTTGATGTGCCGCAGGAGCCGCTTGAAGCCCAGTACCGAGACGCCGACGCCCAGCGCGCCGAGCCCGGCGACGATGCTGGTGCGCAGCCACAGGTAGGTGCCGATCGACTCGTTGAACAGCATCCAGAGGCTGAGCGCGACGTTGACGAACAGCACCATCGACCACAGCAGCGAGATCCGCAGGAAGAACTGGTGCACCTTGTCGTGCCGGAAGAACGCCTCGGGGATCGGCACCATGTCGCGGGCGAGCTTCATCGCCAGCGGCCGCCGCAGCGGGACGGAGGCGAGGAAGGCCATGCTCACCATCAGCGTGCCGAGCGTCGGCTGCAGGAAGTACACGACGGCGCTGTGCGTGGCCGCCGCCAGGGCCGCCCGCACGGTCACGCCGACCGCGGCCAGCATCAGCATCCCGGAGACGGGGTGCCCGCGCAGGTAGCGGAAGACGATGCCCCCGTACACCCAGGCGACCGCCGCGGCGAGCGCGCCGTTCAGCCCCAGCAGCGCCAGGGCGGCGTAGAACACCGCGACGGGCGCGACCACCCCCTCGGCGAAGCGCGGCAGCGCGTGCAGGAGCAGCGCCCGGATCCGCGGCAGTTCGAAGTGGTGCCCGCCGCCCTCGGCGACCACGGCCGCGGCCGTGGCGCCCGAGGGCCCGGCCGCCGAGACGGCCGGCGTCGTCGCTGGTGGTTCCATCGAGTGCTGCGCTCCCCGATCGGTGTGCATGGACTGCTGCATGGCCTGGGACGGCGTCACGATTCGCACCACCGTACGTGATGATCCGCGTGCGTCCTCCCGTTTTGACGAACCTGGAGGCGTCCGTGTTCAGGCCGTCCGCCGGATTGCTCTCTCATCTGCGACTTCCCAGCACAGTGCGATCTATTGAGGTGATTTGTCTCTTAGTTCGGATTTGTCCCGCAGTTGGCCGAGCCGCGGCCGGAACCGGTCAGGACTCCGGCGCGGCGGGCTGGGCCTCCCGGGCGGCGGCGTAGATCGCCCGCAGCGTCACCGCCACCGACGGCCGGCGCACGCTCGCCCGCCGCGTCACCGCGTACACCTCCCTGGCCAGCGTGCATTCGGGGATCCGGCGGACCGCCACGCCCTGGTCGCCGGCGGCCAGCGCCAGCGCGGGCACGGCGGTGATGCCGATCCCCCGCGCCACGAGACTGAGGATCGTGTGCAGCCCCTCGAACTCCCACGGGACGGGCCGCGCGCCCCCCACGGTGTCCAGCAGCCGCTCGACGGCCTGCCGGGACGGCTCCCCCGGGGGCGCCGCCATCCACGGCTCGTTCCGCAGCATCTGCAGCTCCACGGGGCGGTCCGGGTCCGACATCGGGTGCCCGTCCGGGACGACCAGGACGAGCGGGTCGCGGCGCAGGTGGAAGAACTCCAGCACCGCCGGGGACTGGTCGGGGACCTTGCCCGTCCAGTCGTCGATCAGCGCGATGTCGACCTCGCCGTTCTGGACCTGGCGGATGCCGTCCCCCGGGCGGGTCTGCCGCAGCACGAAGGTCAGCCCGGGATGGTCGCCGAGGCTGTGCGCCAGCGCGGGCGCGAAGGCGACGGCGGCGGTCGGGAAGGCCGTGACCACCACCCGGCCCATGGGGGTGTCGGACTGCGCGGACAGCTCCGCCTCCGCGGTCTCCACCAGGCTCAGGATCTCCTCGGCGCGCGCGGCCAGGCGCCGTCCGGCGTCGGTCAGCTCCGCGCTGCGGGCCGTCCGGTCCAGCAGCGGGATGCGCGCCTCCCGTTCCAGCGCGGCCAGCTGCTGGGAGACGGCCGACGGCGTGTAGCCGAGCGCCGCGGCGGTCGCGGCGATGCTGCCGCGGCGGGCGAATTCGGCGAGCAGCCGCAGGCGGCGCAGTTCCAGCATCAGCTCAGCTTACGGTCACCATCGCCGAGACTCGCTTGTGATGATGCTGAATGCGGGAAAGCATGAAGCGAACCCGGCCGGGTCACGCAGGGGGATCTTTCCGACACCCACCGTTATTTCGCCATGCCTTTGGAGCGTCGATGCATGCCCAGAACCCGCCCGCGCACGATCGCCCGGCCGGCCGCCCGACCAGCCCCTCCGATCCCGTCCCCTCCGCCCTTAGCCCCTCCGGCCCCTCCGCTCCCTCCGTCCCGTCGGCGGCGGGCGGCCCGGCCCGGCCGGTGTCGTTCGCGCCGCGTGCCGTCCCGCTGTCGCCGACGCTCGCGGTGAACGAGGCGCTCGCCCGCAAGCGCCGCGAGGGAGTGCGGGTGCTGCCCCTCGGCTTCGGCGAGGCGGGCATACCGATCCATCCCGCGCTGACCCGCGAGCTCGCCTCCGCCTCGGGACGCGGCGGCTACGGCCCGGTGGCCGGGTCGGCCGCCCTGCGCGCGGCGGCGGCGGGGTACTGGGGGCGGCGGGGACTGCCGACCGATCCGTCCGCCGTCGTGTGCGGCCCCGGCAGCAAGCCGCTGCTGTTCGCGTTGCTGATGGCGATCGGCGGGGACGTGGTGGTGGCCGCGCCGAGCTGGGTGAGCTACGCCGCGCAGGCGCCGCTGGCCGGGGTCCGGCCGATCCGGGTGGCGACCCCGCCGGGCGAGGGCGGGGTGCCGAGTCCCGCGCTGCTCGCCGACGCGGTGGTGCGCGCGCGGGCCGCCGGACGCACCGTCCGGGCGGTGATCGTCACGCTGCCGGACAACCCGACCGGCACGCTCGCCTCCGAGGAGACCGTCCGCCGGCTCTGCTCGGCCGCGCGCGACCTCGACCTCGTGATCGTCTCTGACGAGATCTACCGCGACCTGGTGCACGACCGCGGCCGCGCGGTGCCGACCCCCGCCCGGTACGCGCCGGAGCGGACGGTGGTGACCACCGCGCTGAGCAAGAGCCTGGCGGCCGGCGGCTGGCGGCTCGGGGTGGCGCGGCTGCCGGACGGCCCGTTCGGCGCGGCGCTGCGCGCCTCGGTGCTCGGGATCGCCAGCGAGGTCTGGTCCAGCGCGCCGGCCCCGGTGCAGCACGCCGCCGCGTACGCGTTCGCCGAGCCGCCGGAGCTGGTCGAGCACATCGACCGCAGCCGGCGGCTGCACGGGGCGGTCACCCGCGCGGTCGCGGCCCGGTTCGCCGCGGCGGGCGCCCGGGTGCCGGCCCCGCAGGGCGCGTTCTACGTCTACCCCGACCTCGACCCGCTCCGTGACGCGCTGCTCCGCGGGCACGGGGTGAGGACGTCCGTGGAGCTGTCCGAGCTGCTCCTGGAGCGCTACGGGGTGGGGGTGCTGCCCGGCAGCTCGTTCGGCGAGCCGCCCGTGGCGCTGCGCCTGCGGGTCGCGCCGAGCCTGCTGTACGGGGAGACCGACGAGCAGCGGCTCGCCGCGCTCGCCTCCCCCGACCCGGCGTCGCTGCCCTGGATCGCGGGCGGCCTGGACCGCCTTTCCGACGTGCTCGCCGATCTGCGGGAGAGCGCGCGGGCCGGGCAGGCGGCGCTCGCCTGACACGATCCGCGTCCGCCTCGCGGAAGGGACGCGGGCACAAAGGAAGAGGGCTGCGCGGGAACACCGCGGGACCGCCGCGGGCGGGATGGCCGGGCTCGGCCATCCCGCCCGCGGCGGTCCCCGTGAATGGCGGAGGGTAAGGGAGTCGAACCCCTTCGAGTTTCACCTCGACGTCAGTTTTCGAAACTGCTGCCTTACCGTTCGGCCAACCCTCCTCGCGCGGACGGGGGAGCGTCCGGCGGCGGCCGGGACCGCGTGGACCGGCAGGGAGTCGAACCCTGATCACTTCCTTGCAAGAGAAGTGTGCTTCCGTTGCACCACAGGCCCGTCGATCGTGCTCAGCAGGGGCGGTAGGAGTCGAACCCACTTTCCGCCGGTTTTGGAGACCGGCCGCCTATCCGGTGGCTCGCCCCTTCGCACTTCCGTCCGACATGTTCGATCATGCGCCTTTTCGCGCCCCGCTCGCAATGCATTTACCGGCGAACGGCGCCCGGCCGGCGGCGACGCGTCCGGGCGCGGTAAGTGGCGGTCCGGGCACGGAGAGGAACGATCAATATGCGCCCGTACGGCACGTATAAGCGTGGTGTAAGGTCCAACGACGCACGGGGCGAACACCGCGAACCCGCCCGTTGGCAGGCACGGCAGGCCGAGGACTTCCTGCAGGGCGCCCCCGTGGTGAAACCCAGGACAAGCGTGACATCACGGTATGTGATGAAAGAAGAAGGCGAGGGGGCCCGCCATGAGGCACGCACGGGACGGGGCTGCCGCCGCGATGAGCGCGGCCTCGAGGATTCTCGTCGCCCGGGGGAAGAACGAGCCCCAGGAGATGGAGAACCCCGACGTCGCCTGGGGACAGCGCGCGCGGGACGGCGTGTGGGTGCCGACCAAGGACGGGCAGCGGATCCACATCGGCATCGACGTGGCGGCGGCCGACACGGTCGCCCAGGTGCTGCGGCCCAGCCTGCGGGTGTTCGTCGGCGTGGACGTCGACACCGACATCGTCGCGCAGACGACCGACAACGGCGTGCGGCTGCTCACGGTCGTCCACGGGCCCGACGCCCCCTCGGAGTTCCGCTTCCCGGTGTCCCTCGCCGACGGCCTGGCCCTGGAGGCGATGCCGTCCGGCGGCTACGACGTCGTCCACCTGCGTTACGGCGCGACCGTGGGGCGGCTCTACAACCCGTGGGCCAGCGACTCGATGTTCCGCCAGGTGAAGGCGGACTACACGCTGGAGGGGTCGGCCGTCACCATGCGCGTGCAGCACACCGACGCCTACTACCCCGTCGTGGCGGACCCCCACTACGCCCGCTGAGGCCGTGACGGCCCCTAGGAGCGGCTGCGGCGGATGACGACCGGGTCCTCGAAGTCGAGCTCGCGGCTGATCTGGCGGAGCGTGCCGGCGCCGATCCTGCCCTTGCGGTAGAGCGCGGTCAGCTTCGCGCGCTGCGCCCTGACCAGCTCGGCGCGCACCTTGCGGCTGTTGGGCGGCGGCGCCTCGGTGCCGGCCTCCTCCTCGTCCATGAGGTAGCGGACGCGCTCCAGCCGCAGCTCCAGCATCTGCCGGAACGCCTCGGCGGTCTGGTCGTCGACCTGCTCGTCGTCGGTGAGCTCGTCCAGCCGGGTCAGGGCGGCCTGCAGCCCGGCCTTGCGCGCCGTCATCACCTCCAGCCGCCGCTTGTCGGACTCGATCAGCCCGAGGCCGCGCAGCAGCGGCGGCAGCAGCGGCGCCTGCCCGACCAGGGTGATCAGCACGACGAGGGCGGTGAGCAGCACCAGCACGCCCCGGTCGGGGCCGACCGCGGCCGGCAGCGACAGCGCGATCGCCAGCGAGATCGCGCCGCGCATCCCGCCGAGGCCGATCACCAGCCGCTGCCGCCACCCGAGCCCCTCCTGGCTCCGCCGCCCGCCCGGCAGCAGCCCGGCGAGCGGGCCGTTGCCGAGCTCCCAGGCGAGCCGCACGCCGATGACGACGGCCGACACCGCGAGCGTGGTCAGCAGCACCTCGTGCCAGGTGTGCCCGCCCGGCTGCCGGATGATCTCTCGGATCTCGAGGCCGAGCAGCACGAACAGCGCCGACTCCAGCAGGAAGGTGAGGATCCGCCAGAACGTGTCGCCCGCCAGCCGGGACGCGGGCTGCAGCACGCCCTCGCCGTGGGTGCCGATGGAGAAGCCCGCCACCACCGTCGCCAGCACCCCGGACGCGCCGAAGTTCTCCGCCGGGATGAACGCCGCGTACGGGGTGACCAGCGACACGATCACCTGGCTGATGGGGTCCTGGATGCGGCGCCGGATCCGGCGGATCACCACGCCGAGCACCAGCCCGTAGGCGACGCCGCCGAGCACCACCTGGACGAGCCGGACGGCGCCGTGCGCGGGCGCGAACCCGACGCCGATCGCCTCGATGGCGAGCCCGAAGATCGTCAGCGCGACGCCGTCGTTGATCAGGCTCTCGCCCTCCAGGATGGTGACCAGCCGGGCGGGCGCGCCGAGCCGCTGCAGGACCGCCGTCGCGGCGACCGCGTCGGTGGGGGCGACCGCGGCGCCGAACGCCAGCGCGGCGGCCCAGCCGAGCCCGGGCAGGAGCGCGTGCACGGTGGCGGCGACGGCCCCGGTGGTGACGGTGGTCAGCCCGAACGCCAGCGTGACGATCGGCACGGCGTCGGCGCGGGCCTCGCGCGGAGCGGTGAAGAACGCGGCGTGGTACACCAGCGGCGGCAGGAAACCCATCAGCACCAGATCGGGCGGGGCGACGACGGCGGGCAGCCCGGGCACGAACCCAGCCCCCATCCCGAGCAGCACCAGGAGGATGGCGTCCGGCAGGTGCAGGCGCCCGGAGAGCGCCCGGGCCGCCAGCACCACGACGGCGACGACCAGGAAGACGATGAACAGCCGGTCCCCCTCCACGCCGTGATCCTCTCCGGATCGCGGCGCGGTACGCGCGCGGCGGCGGAACCGCCGCGGGCGCCGGGCCCGATATGGAACGTTCCCGCAGGCAGTGGGGCCGGAACCGGCTGCGCCGTGCCGGCAGGGTCGGCGTTACCGGGGCCGCCGGTCGTCATATGGTGGGGGCCGGGCCGCGTTCCGGCCCCGGCGGCGCTGCCGGGCGCACGACCGTCCTGCCCTCGTCGGGGCGGTCTGGGGGTCGCCCCCCAGGAGCAGTACGACCCCGGTCCCCCGAGACTGGAGCCACAGTGATCTTCACCCATGACACCGAGCACGCGCTCGCCGTCGTCGTCGACCTGATCAACACCGGTGCCGCCGCGTCCGGCACCGAGGAGCTCGACGGGCTGCCGGGGCTGCGCGCGTTCGTCGGGCGCAGCGCGTTCAGCGACGTCGGCGAGCTGACCGAGGCCGACCTGGCCCGGGTGCTGGAGCTGCGCGACCGGTTCCACGCGGTGTTCCGGACCGGCGACGTGCCCACCGCGGTCCGGCTGATCAACGAGATCGTCGGCGAGGTCCGCACCACCCCGCACCTCACCGACCACGACGACTACGACTGGCACGTGCACTTCTTCGCGCCGGGCGCGCCGGTGGGCGAGCACCTGGCGGCCGACTGCGGGATGGCGCTGGCGTACGTGGTGGCGGCCGGCGAGCTGGACCGGCTGCGCACCTGCGAGGCCCCCGACTGCTCGCGCGTGCTGGTGGACCTGTCGCGCAACCGCTGCCGCCGCTACTGCGACAGCCGGACGTGCGGCAACCGCATGCACGTCGCCGCCTACCGGGCCCGCCAGCGCGAAGCGGCACTGTGATTCTGCAATCACGGCCCAAGGGCCTCGCCTAGCGGCTCGGCCCTTGACCGTGCTTGGGCGAGCGCGACCTCGCTTCGCGAGCTTCGCGGTGCGGCTCGCCTCCGGCATCGCCCCACCGCTCAGATAACGCGCTCGCGCGAGGGCCGGGGCCGTCGCGCTCGCGCGCCGGGGGCGGGGCACTCGCCCTCGCGTGGGAGGTGGACCGTTCTTAGTGCGTAGGGCGCCTTTCGTTCGTTCGGTCGCTTACTCGGGGGCGATGGCGGCGACGGCGTCCAGGGCGCGGCGGGCGGCGGCCACGTCGTGGACGCGGAAGACGCGGGCGCCCAGCAGCGCCGAGACGCCCAGCACGGCCATCGTGCCGACGCCGCGCCTGTCGACGGGACGGCCGAGGGCCTCCCCGATGAAGTCCTTGTTGGACACCGCGACCAGTACCGGCCAGCCGGTCGCGGTCAGCTCCCCGAGCCGCCGGGTAATCTCCAGCGAGTGCCGGGTGTTCTTGCCGAAGTCGTGCGCGGGGTCGATGAGGATCGCCTCCCGCGCCACCCCGAGCGCGAGCGCCCGCTCGGCCTCGGCGGTGACGTGCCCGATCACGTCCGCGACCACGTCGTCGTACCCGATCCGGTGCGGCCGGGTGCGCGGGTCGAGCCCGCCGGCGTGCGCGCAGACCAGCCCGACGCCGTGCGCGGCGGCGACCTCCGCCAGCTCCGGGTCGGGGCCGCCCCAGGTGTCGTTCAGCAGGTCGGCGCCCGCCTCGGCGACGGCCGCGCCGACCTCCGCCCGCCAGGTGTCGACGCTGATCACCACGCCGGGGTGCCGGTCCCGGACGGCGGCGACCAGGTCCACCACCCGGCGCAGCTCCTCGGCGACCCCGACGTCCTCGCCGGGGCCGGCCTTGACGCCGCCGATGTCGATGATGTCCGCGCCGTCCGCGACGGCGCGGTCCACCGCGTCCAGCGCGGCCTCGAAGCCGTAGGTCGCGCCCCTGTCGAAGAACGAGTCGGGCGTCCGGTTCACCACGGCCATGATCGCGTGGCGGCCGAGGTCGCGCCCGTTCAGCCGCAGCGGCGCGGCGTCCGGAGAGGTCATGATGCCCCACACCGTGGCACATGCGGGGGCCCGGACGCCATGCGGCACGGCGCCCGGAAGCGCCTCCCCGGGCGGCCCGCCGGGGCCGGGACATCGAACCTGAAGCAAATTCGGTTCAAACGGCGCCCTCCCTCGTCAGCATCACCACCGGGTCGCTAACCTCATATTTCACGCTCGCCCGGGTTCGCCCCGCGGTGGGCCCCGCGTCGCACCGACCAGCCCATGGAGGATCCGCTGTCCAGGCGAGCACTCATCACCGGCATCACCGGACAGGACGGCTCGTACCTGGCCGAGCATCTGCTTGAGCTGGGGTACGAGGTGTGGGGCCTGGTCCGGGGGCAGGCGAATCCGCACGTGTCGCGGCTGCGCAAGCACATCGGCGACGTCCAGATCACCACGGGCGACCTGCTGGACCAGGGCAGCCTGATCTCCGCGGTCGAGCGGGTCCGGCCCGACGAGGTCTACAACCTCGGCGCGATCTCCTACGTCCCGATGTCGTGGCAGCAGGCGGAGCTCACCGCCGAGGTGACCGGCATGGGCGTGCTGCGGATGCTGGAGGCCATCCGGGTGGTCTCGGGCATCAGCCCGTCCCGCACCCCCGGCAGCGAGCAGATCCGGTTCTACCAGGCGTCGTCCTCGGAGATGTTCGGGATGGTCCGGGAGACCCCGCAGAACGAGAAGACGCCCTTCCACCCGCGCAGCCCGTACGGCGTCGCCAAGAGCTACGGGCACTACATCACGCAGAACTACCGCGAGTCGTACGGGATGTTCGCGGTCAGCGGCATCCTGTTCAACCACGAGTCGCCGCGCCGCGGCGCCGAGTTCGTCACGCGGAAGGTGTCGCTCGGCGCGGCCCGCATCAAGCTCGGCCTGGCCGAGGAGCTGCGGCTCGGCAACCTCGACGCCCGCCGCGACTGGGGCTTCGCCGGCGACTACGCCCGCGCGATGCGGATGATGCTCGCCCAGGACTCCCCCGAGGACTACGTGATCGGGACGGGCCAGACCCAGTCGGTGCGCGAGCTGGTCGAGTTCGCGTTCCGCACCGCCGGGCTGAACTGGGAGGACCACGTCGTCCTGGACGACCGGTACACCCGCCCGGCGGAGGTCGACCTGCTGTGCGCCGACCCGAAGCGGGCCCGCGAGCAGCTCGGCTGGGAGCCCGAGGTGGACTTCGAGGGCCTGGTGACCATGATGGTCGAGTCGGACCTGCGGCTGCTCGCCGGGTCCGCCCGCCCCGAGGACGAGCCGTTCAGTCCCGACCACTGGTGATCCGTTGACGGCGGGCGTGGCACGATGCCCGTATGGCCACTTGTGAGCACGTGCAGTCCATTCCGCTCGAGGATCCGGCGCCGAACACGCCGCAGGGCTGCCAGGAATGCCTGGAACAGGGCACCCGGTGGGTGCACCTGCGGCTCTGCCTGAGCTGCGGGCACGTCGGCTGCTGCGACTCCTCCCCCATGCGGCACGCCACGGCGCACTACCAGAAGGAGGGGCACCCGATCGTCCGCTCGTTCGAGCCCGGCGAGGACTGGCGCTGGTGCTTCGCCGACGAACTGATCGTGTGATGCGGGCGGCGAAGCCGGGCGGGAGGGCGACCTCCGGCGGGAGGCGCTGATGCCGGACGTCCGGTTGGGCACGGCGCCGGGGCGCTGGATCCTGCTGGCGACCGTCCTCGGGTCGAGCGTGGCGATGCTCGACTCGACGGTGGTCAACGTGGCCCTGCCGAGGCTCGCGCGGGACCTGCACGCCGACATGGCGGGGCTGCAGTGGACGGTCAACGCCTACACCCTCACCCTCGCCGGGTTCATCCTGCTCGGCGGGTCGCTCGGCGACCGGTACGGCCGCCGCCGGATCTTCCTGATCGGCGTGGTGTGGTTCGCGGTGGCGTCGGTGCTGTGCGGGATGGCGCTGAACGTCGAGATGCTGGTGCTCTCGCGGGCGCTGCAGGGGATGGGCGGCGCGCTGCTCACCCCCGGCTCGCTGGCGATCATCCAGGCGTCGTTCGCGTCCGACGACCGGCCGCGCGCGGTCGGCGCCTGGTCGGGG
Source organism: Actinomadura sp. RB99 (assembly GCF_014706005.1). NCBI lineage: Bacteria > Bacillati > Actinomycetota > Actinomycetes > Streptosporangiales > Thermomonosporaceae > Actinomadura > Actinomadura sp. RB99. Next base: position 223,532 of record NZ_JABMCA010000006.1, read on the forward strand.
CTCGGCGGCGTCGCCGGGGCGGTCGGCCCGTTCGCGGGCGGCTGGCTGGTGGAGGCGGCGGGCTGGCGGTGGGTGTTCCTGCTCAACGTCCCGCTCGCGGTGGTCGTGGTGCTCGTCGCCGCCCGGCACGTCCCCGAGAGCGTCGATCCGGCCGCCCGCGGGCGCTTCGACGTGCCCGGCGCCGCGCTGGCCGCCCTCGCCCTGGCGGGGACGACGTACGCGCTGACCGAGGCGCCGGCCGGCCGCACGCCGGGCGCCGTGATCGCCGTCGCCGCCGTGGCGGGCGTCGCCGCGGCGGCCGGGTTCGTCCTGCTGGAGCGGGCGCGCGGGCGGGGCCGGCGGCTGTTCGGCGGGCGGGTCCGGCCGGGCGGGCGCGAGGTGCCGCAGCCGATGCTGCCGCTGGACGTGTTCGCCTCCCGCCAGTTCTCCGCGGTCAACGTCGTCACGTTCATCATGTACGGCGGGATGGGCGTGCTGTTCTTCCTGTTCGTGCTGAACCTCCAGGTCGTCGGCGGGTTCTCGCCGATCGCGGCGGGCACCGCGCTGCTGCCCGTCACGGCGCTGATGCTGCTGCTGTCGGCGCGGGCGGGCGCGCTCGCGCAGAAGATCGGCCCGCGTCTGCCGATGACCGCCGGGCTGGTCGTCGCCGCGTTCGGGATGCTGCTGGTCGGCCGGATCGACAAGGACTCCTCCTACGTGCGGGACGTGCTGCCCGCCGTGGTGGTGTTCGGGCTGGGGCTGGCCGCGGTCGTCGCACCGCTGACCGCGACGGTGCTGGCGACGGCGGACGTCCGGCACGCGGGCGTCGCCAGCGGCGTCAACAACGCGGTCGCGCGGGCCGCCGGGCTGCTCGCGGTCGCGGCGATCCCGCCGCTGGCCGGGCTGACCGGCGACGCCTACAACGACCCCGCCCTCTTCTCGCACGGCTTCCGCATCGCCATGACGGCCTGCGCGGGGCTGCTGGCCGCGGGCGCCGTCCTGACGTTCTTCACCGTGTCCAGCGACGCGCTGCGCGCGCCGACCGGCGAGCAGGTCGAACCCGAGTGCCGGCGGCACTGCTCCGTCGGCGCCCCGCAGCTCCAGCCCGAACCGGACGCCGTCCCCGCCGGCTCTCCCGGGCCGGACGACCGGAACGCGGCGCCGCCGCGGTCGTGACCGCGCGGCCGTTCCGGGCCGATTCCGGCTATGTCCAGGACCGGAGCGGTTCGTTGTCATACGGTCGTGGCATGAATCTGCGGCAGCTGCGCTACGTCGTGGCGACCGCCGACCACGGCACGATGACGTCGGCGGCCCAGGCTCTCTATGTCGCGCAGCCGGCGCTGTCGCGCGCCGTCCGCGAGCTGGAGCGGGAGCTCGGCGTGGAGCTGTTCGCGCGCTCCGGCCGGGGCGTGGTCCTCACTCCCGTCGGCGAGCGGGTGGTCCGTGAGGCGCGGGCGGCACTGGACGCCGTCGACGCGATCGAGGGGATGTCGGCGGCCCGCTCCGACGGGCGCGGCGCCGAGCTCCGCGTCGCCACCACGCCGTCGCTGGAGCCGGAGCTGACCGGGCGGCTGCTCCCCCGGTTCGCCCGGGACCAGCCGGCGGTGCGGGTCCGGGTGGTGCGGTGCGCGGGCCGGGAGGAGGTCGCCGCCCTGCTGCGGGCCGGGCGCGCCGACCTCGCGCTCACCGACCTGCCGGTCCCCGGCGACCTGACGGCGCACCCGTTCGAGCAGCGGGAGATGGTGCTGGTCTCGCCGCCGGCGCTGCGGGTCCGCGAGCCGGTGCCGCCCGCCGCGCTGGACGGCATGCGGCTGGTGCTGCCGGCCCGGGGCGGCGCCCGGCGCGCGGAGGTCGACGCGGTGCTGCGGCGGACCGGCGCGAAGCCGGTGCCGGTCGCGGAGTCCGACGACCGGGCCGCCTGGCTGGGCTGGGTGCGCGCCGGGCTCGGCTCGGTGCTGTGGTACCGCAACCAGCTGGAGGACACCGACGGCCTGGCCGTCCGGTCGTTCATGCCGCCGATCACCCGGCTGGTCGGGCTGGTGCACGCGCACCGGCGGCTCCCGCCGTCCGCCCGCGACTTCCTGGCCTTCGCGAAGGACGACGGGCGGGAGCCGCGCGGGCGCGAGCCCCGCTGATCACGTCCCTCCCCCGGCCGGCCGCCGGGTTCGGAGTGGCCGGTCGGCCGTGCCATGATCTGCGCGTGGAGACGACGCACGCACTCTGGCTGCTGGCCGTGCCGGTCGGCGCGCTGATGGTGGCCGCGGCGGCGCGCCGCGGCGGGGCGCCGGCGCCGCTGGTCCTGGTGATCGCGGGGCTGCTGTTCTCGTTCGTGCCGGGCGTTCCGGAGTTCGAGCTGAACCCGGAGTTCGTCCTGTACGTCTTCCTGCCGCCGCTGCTGTTCTCGGCCGCGTGGCAGAGCTCGTACGCCAACATGCGGGAGAACGCCTGGTCGATCGGGCTGCTGTCGGTCGGGCTGGTGCTGTTCACCACGTTCGCCGTCGGGTACGCGGCCCACGCGCTCGTCCCGGGGCTGCCCCTGTCGGCGGCGTTCGTGCTCGGCGCGATCGTCGCGCCGCCGGACGCGGTCGCGGCGGTCAGCGTGGCGCAGCGGCTCGGGCTGCCGCGCCGCATGGTGACGGTGCTGGTCGGGGAGAGCCTGTTCAACGACGCGACGGCGCTGACCGCGTTCCGCGTCGCGGTGATCGCGGCGACGGGCGCGGGCTTCACGCTGGCGGACGGGGTGTGGCGGTTCCTGTTCGCGGCGGTGGCCGGCGCGGCGGTCGGGCTGCTGCTCGGGCCGCCGCTGCACTGGCTGCGCACCCGCATGAACGACCCGCTGGTGGAGAACGGGGTGGCGGTGCTCGCGCCGTTCGCGGCGTACCTGATCGCCGAGAGCGTGCACGCCTCCGGCGTGATCGCGGTGGTGGTCAGCGGGATCTACCTCGGCCACCGGTTCACCGAGTCGGCGCCGGTGACCCGGCTGATCGGGCACTCGTTCTGGAAGGTCGTCGTCTTCGTCCTGGAGTCGGTGGTGTTCCTGCTGATCGGGCTGCAGCTGCCGCCGGTGGTGGACGGGGTGTCCGGGCACGGCTGGCCGGAGCTGACCTGGTGGGCGGTGGCGATCTTCGCGGTGACGGTCGCGGCCCGGTTCGTCTGGGTGTTCCCCGCGTCCCGGCTGCCGCGGCTCCTGTCGCGCCGGCAGCGCGCCCGCGAGGACGTCGGGTTGCGCGGCGCGACCGTCGTGTCCTGGGCGGGAATGCGCGGGGTGGTGTCGCTCGCGGCGGCGTTCGCGATCCCGTTCGAGGCGTCGCACGCCCCCTTCCCCGGCCGCGACCTGATCATCTTCTTCACGTTCACGACCGTGCTCGGGACTCTGCTGGTGCAGGGGCTGACGTTCCCGGCGCTGATCCGGGTGCTGCGCATCGGCAGCGAGCGGGAGCGCTACACCGACACGGTGGCGGAGGCGGGCGCGCAGCACGCGGCGGCGAAGGCGGCGCTGGACCGGCTGGAGGAGCTGAACGCGGCCGAGGAGCTCGACGAGGCGGTCGTGCGGCGGCTGCGGCAGCTGGCCGAGCACCGGCAGCTGCGGGCGTGGGAGCGGCTCGGCGGCGGGACGGGCCCGGAGGGCGAGGAGGTCCCGACGGCCACCTACCGGCGGCTGCGGCGGGAGATGCTGGCGGCGGAGCGGCGGGTGTTCGTGCAGATGCGCGACGACCGCCGGATCGACGACGAGGTGCTGAACCGGGTCCTGCACGAGCTGGACCTCGAGGAGGTCGCGCTCAGCCGCGACTGACGCGACTGACGCGGCCGGCCGGGCGGCGCCCGGGGCCGGCGCGGCCGCCGGCCCCGGTGGCCGTCGCGGTCGCGGTCGACGCCGCCGGGGCGCCGGGAACGGCGCCCTCGGCGGCTCTCCTTCACGCCCCGTTCAGGGGCCGCTCGGGGAGTTCGACGGCGTAGGACTCCTTCACCACGTCCAGGTGGTGCCAGGACTCCCGCACCGTCACGCCGGGCACGGACCGGATCCCGTCCAGGACGGCGACCAGCTCCGCGCGGGAGGCGGCCTCGGCCTGGCCGACGATGTCGTACCGGCCGAACCCGGTCGCCAGGTAGCGGACGCCGTCCTGCGCGGCGACCGCCTCGGCGGCCTTGCGGAGCCCGCCGGTCACCAGGAGCCCGAACCCGCCGAGCTCGGCGGCGCCGAGGGCGAGGGGGTCGGCCAGCCCGGTGACCTGGATGACGCCGGTGCGCATCAGCCGGACGACGCGGGCCCGGGTGGCGGCCTGCGACAGCCCGATGATGTGGGCGAGCCGGGTGTAGGGGGCGCGCCCGTCGCGCTGCAGCTCCTGGAGCAGCCGCCAGTCGATGTCGTCGAGGGTGACCTCGCCGAGCTCCCGCACCACCGCATGGGTGTCGCGGACGGTGCAGACCGAGCGGAAGACCTCCGCCGAGCGCACGCCCGGGACGGACCGCAGCCGGTCCACCTCGGTCGCGAGCGCGGCGTCGTCGCGGGTGCGGACCTGCGCGACCAGGTCGTGCGGGCCCGCTGTCAGCGCGGCGAAGCTGACCGCGGGGAGGCCGGCGACGGCGTCCGCGACCTCCCGGGCCGAGCCCTCCACGGTGACCGAGACGTGCCCGATCGCCTCCGCGCCGACGACGGCGGCGTGCACGATGCCGACGACGCGCACGACGCCGGTCTCGAGAAGGTTCTGCACCCGTGCCCGCACGGCCGTGCGGGAAAGCCCGACACGGTCGGCGAGCGCCTGGAACGTCGCCCTGCCATCCCGCTGGAGCTCGCGGACGAGCACGGCGTCGACCGCATCCAGCACGGCTGTCCTCCTCGACATGTGATGAATCGTTCTGCTGGCAACTGCAAGATCATTCCATTTCAAGACGGTATGGCGTCAAATATTGATCTTGCTCGTGTTCGCCCCGCCCGGCGACCGTCGAAGCGTCGGCGCCGGGTTCCGGGCGGCGCCGTTTCCGACGCCGCGCCGACCGGTCCGGGAGCGCAACGCGGCCGGGCCCCCGGGCGCGCGCGGGCCCGTGCGGGGGCGGGCGGCGGGCGCGCGGGGTGGCGATGGTCACTCCCGGGGGGACGGTGCGGGCGGGGCGGCCCGCGGCGCGGACGGACGGTGCTGACCGGGTTCGAGTGCGTGACCTGCATTCCGCCTTCTCCCGGTGTTCTGATGTGCGCGCCCCCTACGGCGGGTCGGCCGTCCGCGTGACGCACATGTAAGAAAAGTGCATCGGGGGCGCAGTTACGTCAAGAGGTAACTTTACAGAGAGCCAAGCCTCACGTTGCACGCTTTTCAGCCTCGTCCGCGAAGACACTTCCGTAACGCCTGGAAGGGCGCGGACACAACGCGGGAGATCACCCGGACGATCCCCGGGGACACACGACCATCACCCCCGGTCACGGGCCTGCGGGGGCCCGGCGCGGCCCCGGGCGAGCGCTTGGCCGGAGCACTCGCGGGTATGGATCACAATGTACGGTGGCCCAGCCACTCTGATCCGCGATTGGTGTGTAGTACAGCCGTGCACCTGCTGAACGGTGAGCGTTCCGCTCACGATCTCACCTACAACGACGTCTTCATGGTCCCGCGCCGCTCCGCGGTCGGGTCCCGCCTGGAGGTGGACCTTTCCACGATCGACGGCAGCGGGACCACCGTGCCGCTGGTCGTGGCGAACATGACGGCGGTGTCCGGCCGCCGGATGGCCGAGACCATCGCCCGCCGGGGCGGCGTCGCGGTGCTCCCGCAGGACATCCCCGTCGAGGTCGTCTCGGAGGTCATCGGCTGGGTGAAGCGCCGCGACCTGGTGGTGGACACCGCCATCCGGCTGGACCCGGGCAGCACCGCGGGCGAGGCGCTGGCGCTGCTGCCCAAGCGCGCGCACGGCGCCGTGATCGTGGTGGAGGACGACCGGCCGGTCGGCGTGGTGACGGAGGCCGACTGCCAGAGCGTCGACCGGTTCGCGCAGCTGCGCGACATCATGTCGCGGGACCTGGTGACGCTGCCGCACGGCGTCGACCCGCGCGAGGCGTTCAACCGGCTGCACGAGCGCGGGCACCGGCTCGCGCCCGTGGTGGACGCCGAGGGCCGGCTCACCGGCGTGCTCACCCGGACGGGCGCGCTGCGCGCCACGCTCTACAAGCCCGCCGTCGACACGGCGGGGCGCCTGCGCGTCGCCGCGGCGGTCGGCGTGAACGGGGACGTCGCGGGCAAGGCGAAGGCGCTGCTGGAGGCGGGCGCCGACCTGCTCGTGGTGGACACCGCGCACGGCCACCAGGAGAAGATGATCGGCGCGCTGGCCGCCGTGCGGGGCCTGGACCCCTCGGTGCCGGTGGTGGCGGGCAACGTGGTGACCGCCGAGGGCACCCGCGACCTGATCGAGGCGGGCGCCGACATCGTCAAGGTCGGCGTGGGCCCGGGCGCGATGTGCACGACCCGGATGATGACCGGGGTCGGGCGGCCGCAGTTCTCGGCCGTGCTGGAGTGCGCCGCCGAGGCCCGCCGGCTCGGCCGGCACGTGTGGGCGGACGGCGGCGTCCGGCACCCGCGCGACGTCGCGCTCGCGCTCGCGGCGGGCGCGGCGAACGTGATGGTGGGCTCCTGGTTCGCCGGCACCTTCGAGTCGCCGGGCGACCTGCAGCGGGCCGCCGACGGCCGGCTGTACAAGGAGAGCTTCGGCATGGCGTCGGCGCGGGCCGTCCGGCTGCGCACCGCCGAGGACTCGCCCTTCGACCGGGCCCGCAAGGCGCTGTTCGAGGAGGGCATCTCCACGTCGCGGATGTTCCTGGACCCGCGGCGCCCCGGCGTCGAGGACCTGATCGACTCGATCGTGGCCGGGCTGCGCAGCTCCTGCACCTACGCGGGCGCGCGCACCCTGGAGGAGTTCCACGAGCGGGCGACGGTCGGGATCCAGAGCGCGTCCGGCTACGCCGAGGGGATGCCGCTGTCCACCAGCTGGTGACCCGCCGCTGACCGGCTCGCGGCGCCGGATTTACGCGACACGGCCCCGGAACGGCCTCCCGACCACCCCGGTGACCTGCACGCTCTTGGTGCGGGGCGGGGATGGGGGGTCCGCCGCCCCGGAGGGGGCGGCAGCATGGTCGACGGGGATCCGGCGGGCGCGTCCGGCGGGGCCGGGCGGCGGCCGGCGGGCGGGCGCGCGGCGCCCGTCCGGCTCGCCGAGGCGCTGCTGGTCGCGGCCGTGTCGCCGGTGGTGCCGGGCATCGCGCATCTGCGGGCCGGGCGGGTCCGGCTGGGCGGGGCGCTGCTCGGCGCTCAGGCGGCGTTGCTGACCGCGGCGGCGCTCGCCGCCGGGCGCTACCGGGCGCTGTTCCTGGAGCTGTCGGCGCGGCCGTCCTGGCTGCTGGCCCTGGCGGCCGCCTGCGTGGCCCTGGCGGCACTGTGGGCGCTGCTGATCGCCCACTCGTACGCGGTGCTGGCGCCGGAGGGGCTCGCGCCGCTGTGGCGGCTGGCCGGGGGCACCACCGTCTCGGTGCTGTGCCTGCTGGTGATCGTGCCGCCGCTGAGCCTCGCCCAGTACGGCTACGTGCAGCGGCACCTGATCCGGACGGTCTTCGCGGACGGGCCGGTGGCGCCCGCCGCCGTCCAGGTCGCCGCCCGGCACGGGGCGGCGCGGGACGCGGCCCGGCGCCCGGCCGCGCCGCGCCTCAACGTGCTGCTCATCGGCGCCGAGCCCGGCGAGCCGCAGGCCCCCGAACGCGTCGGCGGCATCACCCTGGCCGCGGTCGACGCCCGGTCCGGCGCCACGACGCTGCTGAGCCTGCCGGACGGCCTGCGCCGCGTCCCGGTGTGGTCGGGCACGGAGCCGGTCCCGTTCCCTCCGGGGCGTCCGCTGGCCGACGTGTACCGCGAGGGCGCCGCGCATCCGGAGCTGCTCGCGGGCGGCGGGCCCGTCCGGGACCCCGGCGCCGAGCTGCTGAAGCGGACGGTCGCCCACATGCTCGGGCTGGACGTCCCCTACTACGTGAAGGTGGACGCGCGCGGGGTCCGGGAACTCGCCGGGACGACCTCACGCGCCGCACCTGCCAAGAAAGGCTGTCCTTTTTGGGCAAATCTTCGGGAAACCGGGCCATTGGCGGTGCTGAAGCGATACCAGCGACTCGCCCGGGTTCTCATCAATTCGGTAAACACCGACGTGCCCCGCCGGCTGCTCCCGGCGCTCGCCGGGCTGGCCGCCAAGATCGAGAAAGCCGAGATCACGAGCCTGCGACCAGCGGCGGCAGCCGCCTCCCTGCCCCGTGCGGACCACCCCGCACTGCGCGCCCTGGCGGCGCGGGAGCCCGGCGACCCGGTCCCGGCCGCCCGGCCCGCGAGCGGATTGCCTATCCTGATCGAGAGCTGCAACTGATCGACGTCGCGCTCGCATGCGGTCGACTCCCACGCAACCTTTGTCCGGTTCTGCGCGTCCATAATGTGAGCCAGGGGCTTAATTCACCATGGGTGGGGGACGGAGCGTTACATGTCGAGTCCATCGGCGGGCGGACGCGTCCCGGAAGATGACGTGGACCGTTCCTCGGACGGCGCGGGGGGCCTCCCCCGCGCGCTGGCGCTGACCCTGGCTTCGGCGCTCGTCTGGGGCGTGGCGCACCTCGCCGCGGGGCGCCGGGTGGCCGGCGGGCTCCTGCTCGGCCTGTGGGTCGTGGCGGTGGCGGCCCTGGCGGTCACCGTCACCGTCTACCGCTCCAGCCTCGTCCACCTCGCCGTCCGGCCGGACGAGCTGCAGCGCCTGGCCGCCGGCATCGTCGTCCTCGGGGTCGTGTGGGTCGCCGTGGTGATCCGCTCCTACCTGGTGGTGCGCCCCGCCGGGCAGTCGATCAGCGCCCGGACGCTCGGCGCCGCCGCCGTCGCGGTGATGTGCTTCGCCGTCGCGGTGCCCGTGGCGTGGGGCGCGCACAGCACCTACGTCTACCGGGACGCGCTGACGAGCATCTTCCGCACCGGCAGCCAGAACGGCCGGCAGATCGACACCTCGGACCCGTGGGACGGGCAGCCGCGGGTGAACATCCTGCTGCTCGGCGGCGACTCGGCGGCCGACCGGACCGGCGTGCGCACCGACAGCATGACGCTCGCCAGCGTGAACACCAGGACCGGCGAGACGGTGCTGCTGAGCCTGCCGCGCAACCTGGAGAAGTTCCAGATGCCGCCCGGCCCGGCGCGCGACCGGTTCCCGTACGGCTTCACCGGCGACGGCCCGGAGAACCCGGGGCTGCTGAACGAGGTGTACGAGTACGCCGAGAACCACCCGGACGTGGTGCCGGGCGTGCCGAAGAACCGCCGCGGCCCCGAGCTGCTGAAGGCCACCATCGCCGGGATCCTCGGGCAGCGCGTCGACTACTACATCCTGGTCGACATGTTCGGCTTCGCCGACATCGTGGACGCGATGGGCGGCGTCAAGATCAGGGTCACCCAGCCCATCCCGTACGGGCTCGACGGCCAGGTGCTGCAGCCCGGCTACCGGACGCTGAAGGGCAAGGAGGCGCTCTGGTACGGGCGGTCCCGCACCGACAGCGACGACTACGTGCGGATGGGCCGGCAGAAGTGCCTGATGCGGGCGATCGCGCAGCAGGCCGACCCGCAGACCGTGCTGACCAGCTTCGACAAGCTCGCCGCCGCGGCGAAGCGGACGCTGTCCACCGACATCCCGCAGGAGCTGCTGCCCGCGTTGATCAAGCTGTCCGGCAAGGTCAAGGACGGCGCGCAGATCAACAGCCTGCAGTTCGTCCCGCCGCTGATCAACTCCGGGAACCCGGACTTCGGGCTGATCCGCCGGCTGACCGCCAAGGCCGTCGCCCCGGAGCAGGCGCACCCGACCGGCTCGACGAGCCCGTCGCCGACCGGCTCGTCCAACCTCGCGGCGAACGGCTCGCCGAGCGCGACGCCGAGCGCGGGCGCGTCGGACGGCGCGTCGCCGAGCCCGTCGGGGCCGCCGGCGCCGGAGAGCAAGCCGACGTCCCTCGCGGCGACCTGCCCGTCCTGATCGTCGCGCCGGTCCTTCGCACCGGTCCTTCACGAGCGGTCCCTCACGGGCGGTCCTTCACGGGTGGTCGCGCGGCGGCGGTGGCGCGACACTGGCCGGGTGAAGCCCGCATACCGTGTCCGCTCGGTCGTCAACGTCGTCAACCTCTCGACGCCGCTGGGCCTGCTGCTCGCGCTGACGGCGGCGCGCCCCTCCGGCGGCGGCCCCCGGCTGCGCGGTGCCGGGGACGGCCTGCTGGTGGCGGGCGGCTACCGGCCGCCGGTGCCGGTGGCGTCGGCGTTCACGGTCGGCAACGTGATCCTGGTCCGCGGCGACGCGTCCGGCCTGCCGTCCGACCCCCGGCTGCTGCGGCACGAGGCCCGGCACGCCACGCAGTACGCCTGGTGCCTCGGCATCGTCATGATCCCCCTCTATCTCGCGTGCGCGGGCGTGTCGATGGCGCTGTGCGGCGACTGGGCGTCCTTCAACCCCTTCGAGCGGCTCGCGGGGCTGGCGGACGGCGGCTACGAGCGGCGCCCGCTGCGCCCGTTCCTGCGGCCGTTCCTGCGGGGCCGCCGCTGACCTCCCGCCCGTCCGGTGTTCGGGCAGGTCCCGCGAGGGGGGATCATTGAAGGAGAACACTTCCGACCACGAGAGGGCGGGTGCGGGTGCCCCGGATCCTTGGCTGCGACGCCTTCCGCGTCGCGATGCCGCGCGGGCGGCGGCCGGAGAGCATTCTCGTGCGGCTCTCCGGCGGGGACGGCGCGGCGGGCTGGGGCGAGATGGCCGTCCCGACCGGGACGGCGAACCCCGGGCCCGGCTGGGCCGACATCGAGAAGCGGATGGCGCCGGCGCTGATCGGGCTGGACTGGGACCGCCCCGAGGACGTCTCGGCCGCCGCCGACCTCGGCGCGAACGAGGCCGCCGCGGCGATCGACGTCGCCTGCTGGGACCTGTGGTGCCGGGAGCGGGGCCTGCCGCTCGCGCACGCGCTCGGCGGGACGCGGACGTCCATCGTCACCGGCGCCCGGCTCGGCCCCGAGCCGATCCTGGACACGGTCGCGTCCCGCGCCAACCGGGCGGTGGGCGCGGGCCACACCCGGGTGACCCTGCCGATCCGGCCGGGCTGGGACGTCGAGCCCGTCCGGGCGCTGCGGGAGGCCTACCCGGCGCTGGCGCTCGTCGCGGACGCGGGCCACGCCTACACCGAGTCCTCCGAGCACATGGCGGTGCTGGAGGCGCTGGACGCCTACGGGCCGGTGGCGATCGAGCGGCCGTTCGCCGCCGACGACCTCGCGGCGCACGCCCGGCTCCAGCTGCGCCTCGGCGCGGCGGTCGCCCCGGCGGTCGGCGACCTGGAGACCCTGGACGCGGCGATCACGCTGGAGGCGGGCCGCGCGCTGCACCTGCGGCTGGACCGGCTCGGCGGCCTGACGGCGGCGCGCAGCGCCCACGACCTGGCGTACGCGGCGGGCTGGGACGTGTGGTGCAGCGGGTGCGGCGCGTTCGGCATCGGGCAGGCGGCGGCGGTGGCGCTGGCGGCGCTGCCGGGCTGCACGCTGCCGAGCGACGTGTCGGACCCGGCGGGCGGTCCGGTGTTCGTGACGCCGCCGGTCCGCTCGTCCGGCGGGGTCGTCGGGGTGCCGCTGACCCAGCCGGGCCTCGGACACGAGATCGACGAGGCGCGCATCGGGCGGCTGGCGACCCGCCGGATGCGGCTGCCCGCCTGATGCCCGCGGACGTCTGGATCGTGGCGGGCCCGCCCGGCGGCGGCAAGTCGACCGTGTGCGACCTGCTGCTGGCGCGGCTGCGCCCGGTCCCGGCGCTGCTCGACAAGGACACCCTGTTCGGCCCGTTCGTCGCGGCGACGCTGGCCGCGCACGGCCGCGACCCCGGTGAGCGCGAGGGCCCCTGGTACGACGAGCACGTCAAGCGGCACGAGTACGCCGGGCTCACCGCGGCGGCGCGGGAGATCCGCGGGCACGGCTGCCCGGTGCTGCTGAGCGCGCCGTTCACCGGGCAGATCCGCTCCCCCGCCCGCTGGGCGGAGTGGGTGGAGGCGCTCGGCGGCGCGCGGGTGCGGCTGCTGTGGATCCGCACGGACGCCGCCACGCTCCGGCACCGCCTGGAGCGGCGCGGCCTGCCCCGCGACGCGGGGAAGCTGGCCGGGTTCGACGCCTTCGTCGCGCGGATGCGGCCGGAGGAGCCGCCTCCCGTCCCGCACGCGGTCGTCGACAACCGGCTGGCGGCGCCGCGCCCGCTGGAGGCGCAGCTGGACGCGCTGCTCGCCTGACGGCCCGCGCGCGTCACGGCCCGCGCGCGTCACGGCCCGCTCGCGTCACGGCCCGCTCGCGTCACGGGCGGCGCGCGTCACGGGCCGCGTGGGTTACGGGCCGCGCGCGTCACGGCCCGGTGGGTTACGGGCCGGTGGTTCCGGAGCCGGCCGTGCCCCGCCGCGCCCGGGACGGACGGGCACGGCGGGGCACGGCGGGCGTCAACCGTTGATGTTGATGTTGACGTTCGTGTTGTGGTCGCCGCAGCAGTGGTGGCAGCCCCCGGCGATGGCCGCGGGCGCGGCGGCGGACGCCGTGGAGGCCGACGCGGCCGTGGAGAGGCCGAAGAAGCCGGCGAGCAGCGCGGCGACGGTCAGGACCAGGGCAGAGAGAAACTTCCGCATGATCATCCCTTTCGTTCGTTATGCGGCGGTCGCCCCGCGATGGTCCCCTTGCGGGCACTCTCTGTAACACCGTCATCGCCATAAGTAGGCAAAGGCGCGGCGGGTCAGTACGACTTGGGCAGCCCCAGCGAGTGCTGCGCGACGAAGTTGAGGATCATCTCCCGGCTCACCGGCGCGATCCGCATCAGCCGGACGACCCCGGCGAGCATCCCGACGCCGTACTCGGTGGTGAGGCCGTTGCCGCCGTGGGTCTGGATGGCCTGGTCGACGCAGTGGATCGCGGCCTCGGCCGTCGCGTACTTCGCCATGTTCGCGGCCTCGCCGGCGCCCATGTCGTCGCCCTCGTCGTACAGCCAGGCGGCCTTCTGCCCCATCAGCCGGGCCAGCTCCAGCTCGATCTTGGCGGCGGCGAGCGGGTGCGCGAGGCCCTGGTGCGCGCCGATCGGCGTCCTGAACACCTGCCGGTCCTTGGCGTAGGAGATCGCCTTGCCGAGCGCGAGGCGGCCGATCCCGGCGCCCATCGCCGCCGCCATGATCCGCTCGGGGTTGAGGCCGGCGAACAGCTGCAGCAGGCCGCCGTCCTCGTCGCCGACGAGCGCGTCGTAGGGCAGCCGGACGTCGTCGAGGTGGCAGATGAACTGCTTCTCCGGCGACACGATCTCCATGTCGATGGGAGTGAAGGTGAAGCCGTCGGTACGGGTCGGAACGATGAACAGCGACGGCCGCAGATTGCCCTTCTGGTCCTCGGTGCGGCTGACGAACAGCACCGCGTCGGCCTCGTCCACGCCGGAGATGAACGTCTTCTGCCCGTTCAGCACCCAGCCGTCGCCGTCGCGGCGGGCGGTGGTGGTGATGCGGTGCGCGTTGGACCCGGCGTCCGGCTCGGTGATCGCGAACGCCATCTTCACCGACCCGTCGGCGAACCTCGGCAGCCAGTGCTTCTTCTGCGCCTCGGTGCCGGACCGGGCGATGATCGTCGCGCAGATCGCCGGGGAGACGACCATCAGCAGCAGCGGGCAGCCCGCCGCGGCGAGCTCCTCGCAGACGGCGGCGAGGTCGCCGATGCCGCCGCCTCCGCCGCCGTACTCCTCCGGCACGTTGACGCCGAGGTACCCGAGCCGCCCGGCCTCGGCCCACAGCTCGTCGGTCTTCTCGCCCGCGCGCGCCTTCTCGACGTAGTACGACGAGCCGTACTTGGCGCCCAGCTCGGCGACCGCTGCGCGCAGCGCCTGCCGTTCCTCGGTCTCGACGAAGCTCATTCGGGGGTTCCTTCCACGGAGATGACGGCGAGGACGGCGCCGGACTCGACCTGCCGTCCGGCCTCGACGTTCAGTTCGGCGACGGTCCCGGCGGCGGGGGCGGCGATGCGGTGCTCCATCTTCATCGCCTCCAGGACGACGAGGGTCTGCCCCTCGGCGACGGCCGCGCCGGGCTCGGTCTCGACCCGCACGACCGTCCCGGGCATGGGGGCGAGCAGGGAGCCGGGCGCGACCTGCGCGCTCGGGTCGGTGAAGCGCGGCACGGCCCGCAGCGCGACGGCGCCGAGCCGGGAGTCGACGAACACCTCGTCTCCGGCGGCGGCGACCGTGAACGTCTCGCGCAGCCCGTCCCGGTCGAGGACGACGCGGTCCGGCCCGGCGCTCACCAGCGCCGTTCCCGGGCACAGCTCGCTGACCAGGCCGTCGCGGCCGAGGCGGTAGTCGACGTCGACCGTGCCGTGCGGGCCGTCGAACGACCGGCGCTGCGGCTGCGACCGGACGTTGCGCCACCCGGACGGCAGCCCGCCGAGCACCGCGGCGGACGCGCGCTCCCGCGCCGCGCCGGCGAGCGCGGCGGCCAGCGCGGACACCGCGACGGTCTCCTCGCCGGCGAGCGGCGCGGCCAGGGCGTCCAGTCCGATCCGGTCGAGGTAGCCGGTGTCGGTGTCCCCGGCCAAGAACGCCGGCTCCTCCAGGATGCGCACCAGCAGGTCGCGGTTGGTGGTCAGGCCGTGGACGCGGGCGCCGCGCAGCGCGGCCGCCAGGCGGCGCGCGGCGGCGGCGCGGGTCGGCGCCCAGGCGATGACCTTGGCGAGCATCGGGTCGTAGTGGACGCCGACCTCGCTGCCGCTCTCCACGCCGCTGTCGAGCCGCAGCCCGCCGGACGGCGGGACGGCGAACGCCGCGTCCACCCCGGGCACCTCGAAGGTGTGCAGGGTGCCGCTCGCGGGCCGCCAGTCGTGCGCGGGGTCCTCGGCGTACAGGCGCACCTCGATGGCGTGCCCGCGCGGCTCCACGCCGTCCTGCGGGAGGGCGCCGCCCTCGGCGCACTCGATCTGCATGCGGACGAGGTCGACCCCGTAGACGCACTCGGTGACCGGGTGCTCGACCTGGAGGCGGGTGTTGACCTCCAGGAAGTAGAAGCGGCCGTCCGGCGCGAGCATGAACTCGACGGTCCCGGCGCCGACGTACTCGATGGCGCGGGCGGCGTTCTCCGCGGCCGTGCACAGCGCGTCGCGCAGCGCGTCGTCGACGGCCGGCGACGGCGCCTCCTCGATGATCTTCTGGTGGCGGCGCTGGATGGAGCATTCGCGCTCGCCGAGGGCGACGACGGTGCCGTGCGCGTCCGCGATGATCTGCACCTCGATGTGGCGGGCGCTCTCCAGCAGCGGCTCGCAGAACACGGTCGGGTCGCCGAACGCCGACTCGGCCTCGCGGCGGGCGCCGGCGACGGCGTCCGGCAGCTCGTCCAGGGTCCGGACGATCCGCATGCCGCGCCCGCCGCCGCCCGCGGACGCCTTCACCAGCAGCGGCAGGTCGGCGGCGGTGACCTGCGCGGGGTCCAGTTCCGGCAGCACCGGCACCCCGGCCGCCGCCATCAGCTTCTTCGCCTCGATCTTCGAGCCCATCGCGGCGATCGCGGCGGGCGGCGGCCCGATCCAGGTCAGGCCCGCGTCGAGGACGGCCTGCGCGAACGCGGCGTTCTCCGACAGGAACCCGTAGCCGGGGTGGACGGCGTCGGCGCCCGCCCGGCGGGCCGCGTCCACCATCTTCGCGGCCGCGAGGTAGGTCTCGGCGGGCGACGCCCCGGGCAGCCGCACCGCCGCGTCCGCCTCGCGGACGTAGGGCGCGCCGGCGTCGGGGTCGGAGTGCACGGCGACGGTCCCGATGCCGAGGTCCCGGCAGGCCCGGAACACCCGGCGGGCGATCTCGCCGCGGTTGGCGACCAACACAGTCTTGATCATCTGCGACTCACATCCGGAAGACGCCGAAGCCGTCGGCTCCGCGCACGGGCGCGTTGTGGACAACGGACAGGCACAGGCCGAGGACGGTGCGGGTGTCGCGCGGGTCGATCACCCCGTCGTCGTAGAGCCGGCCGGACAGGAAGAACGGCAGCGACTCGGCCTCGATCTGCGTCTCGACGAGCTCGCGCATCGCGCGGTCCTGGTCCTCGTCGTAGGCCTGGCCGCGCGCCTCGGCGGCCTGCCGCGCCACGATCGACAGCACGCCCGCGAGCTGCTGCGGCCCCATCACCGCCGACTTCGCGCTCGGCCAGGTGAACAGGAACCGGGGGTCGTACGCCCGGCCGCACATGCCGTAGTTGCCGGCGCCGTACGACGCCCCCATCACGATGGTGATGTGCGGGACCCTGCTGTTCGCCACCGCGTTGATCATCAGGGCGCCGTGCTTGATGATCCCGGCCTGCTCGTACTCCTTGCCGACCATGTAGCCGGTGGTGTTGTGCAGGAACAGCAGCGGCGTGTCCGCCTGGTTCGCGAGCTGGATGAACTGCGCGGCCTTCTGCGCCTCCGCGCCGAACAGCACGCCCTGCGCGTTGGCGAGGACCCCGACCGGGTAGCCGTGGATCCGGGTCCAGCCGGTGACCAGGCTCGTCCCGTACAGCGGCTTGAACTCGTCGAACTCCGAGCCGTCCGCGATCCGGGCGATCACCTCGCGCGGATCGAACGGGATCTTCAGGTCCTCGGGGACGATCCCCGCCAGCTCCTCCGCGTCGTACCGCGGCTCCTCGACGGGGCCGGGCGCGGGGCCGAGCTTGCGGTGGTTGAGGTTCTTGACGATCTGCCGCCCGATGCGCAGCGCGTCCGCCTCGTCCGCGGCCATGTAGTCGGCGAGGCCGGACGTGCGGGCGTGCATCTCGGCGCCGCCGAGCTCCTCGTCGTCGGCCTCCTCGCCGGTCGCCATCTTCACCAGCGGCGGCCCGCCGAGGAACACCTTCGCGCGCTCCTTGACCATGACGACGTGGTCGCACATGCCCGGGATGTACGCGCCGCCGGCGGTGGAGTTGCCGAACACCAGCGCGATCGTCGGGATCCCGGCGGCCGACAGCCGGGTCAGGTCGCGGAACATCCGGCCGCCCGGGATGAAGATCTCCTTCTGCGTCGGCAGGTCCGCGCCGCCCGACTCGACCAGGTTGATCACGGGCAGCCGGTTCTCCAGCGCGATGTCGGACGCGCGGAAGCTCTTCTTCACCGTCCACGGGTTGCTGGCGCCGCCCCGCACCGTCGGGTCGTTCGCGACGATCATGCATTCGACGCCCTCGACGACGCCGATGCCGGTGACGACGCTCGCGCCGACCGGGAAGTCGCTGCCCCAGGCGGCGAGGGGGCTGAGCTCCAGGAACGGCGAGTCGGGGTCGAGCAGCAGCTCGATCCGCTCTCTGGCCAGCATCTTCCCGCGCTTGCGGTGCCGGGTGACGTACTTCTCGCCGCCTCCCTCCAGCGCCTTGGCGTGCTCGGCGTCCAGCGCCGCCAGCTTCTCCAGCATGGCCGCGCGCCGCTCCCGGTACTCCGGGCCGCCGGTGTCGAGCGTGCTCTTGAGGGTCAACGGACTCCCTCCGGGTTCTCGATGTTCTCCGCCGCCGGAGCCTCGGCCTTGGCTTCGGCCCCGGCTCCGGCCTCAGTCCTGGTCTCGGCCTGCGGGGCGAGCAGAGTTTCGGGCACGTCGGCGAGGCGGGACCGCAGCCACTCCCCCAGGGCCTTGCCCTGCGGGTCGAACCGGGTCGAGGCGGACACGCCTTCCTGCAGCAGGCCCTCGACGACGAAGTTGAGGGCCCGCAGGTTCGGCAGGACGTAGCGCCGGACGCGGTGGTCGCGGGTCTCGGGCATCAGCTCGTTCAGCCGCTCGACGGTGAGGAAGGGCTCCAGCCACCGCCACTGCGCGTCCGTGCGGGCCCAGACGCCGATGTTGGCGTCCCCGCCCTTGTCTCCGCTCCGCGCCCCCGCGACGCGTCCCAGCGGGACCCGCACCGTCCGCCCGGCGGGCGGGGGCGGGTTTTCCACAGAACGCGATTCGACTTCCCGGGCGCGCCCGGCGGGCTGGACACTGGAAGTGGGGTCGCCCCCCTGGGCGGGCGGGGGCCGCCTCCCATGCGCCTCGACTTCCGGCTCCTCCCCCATCCCGGCCCTCGGCTCCTCCGGCGTCCCGACGCCCGGCTCCGCGACGACCGGCGCGGCGGGGATCGGCACGCGCTTCCCGTCGGGCAGGACGGCGACGTGCTCGACCTCCCCGTTGGGCACGAACGCCGGCTTGTACACCCCGTACGGGCCGCCCTTCCCGGGCGGCGACGTCATCGTGAACCCGGGGTATCCGGCCAGCGCCAGCTCCACGACCGCCCCGCTGAACCGGCGCCCCACCTTCTCCGGGTCCGGGTCGAGGACGGCGCACCGCAGCAGCGAGGTCGCCGCCCCCTGCGAGGCCGGATCGGTCGCGGGGGCGCCGATGAGCGTCCACTCGACGCGGGCCGGCGGCGCGTCGCCGAACGCGGCCTCGAGCTGGGCCTTCGCGAACGCCGCCTTGGCCTCGATGCCGAGTCCGGTGAGGACGAACGTCATCTCGTTGCGGTGACCGCCGAGGTGGTTCAGGCACACCTTCGTCGTGGCGGGCGGCGGCGAGCCCTCGACCCCGCCGATCCGCACCCGGTCGGGGCCGTCCTCCGCCAGCTCGATCGTGTCGAAGCGCGTGGTCACGTCGGGGCCGGCGTAGGCCGGCACGCCGATCTCGTACAGCAGCTGCGCCGTGACGGTCTCGACGGTCACGGCACCGCCCGTCCCGGGATGCTTGGTGATCACGCTGGAGCCGTCGGCATGGATCTCCGCGAGCGGAAAGCCCAGTGGCTTTACATTGTAGATTTCTTCGAAGAAGGCATAGTTGCCGCCGGTCGCCTGCGCCCCGCACTCCAGGACGTGGCCGGCGGCCGTCGCCCCGGCCAGCGCGTCCCAGTCGTCGCGCGCCCACCCGAAATGCGCGGCCGCCGGCCCCACGACCAGCGACGCGTCCGTCACCCGTCCGGTGACCACCACGTCCGCGCCGGCCCGCAGGCACTCGGCGATGCCCCATGCGCCGAGATAGGCGTTGGCGGTGAGCGGGTCACCGTAGCGGGGATCGGCCAGCCCCAGCTCACCGGCGCGCGGCAGCAGGTCGTCGCCCTCGACGTGGGCGATCCGCACGTCGACGCCGAGCCGGCCGGCCAGCTCGCGCAGCCGCTCGGCGAGCCCGCGCGGGTTCAGCCCGCCGGCATTGGTGACGATCGTGACGCCGCACTCGGCGGCGAGCCCGAGGGACTCCTCCATCTGCCGCAGGAAGGTGGACGCGTACCCGGCCCCGGGGTCCTTCATCCGGCTCCGGCCCAGGATCAGCATCGTCAGCTCGGCCAGGTAGTCGCCGGTGAGGACGTCCAGGGGGCCGCCCTCCAGCATCTCCCGCACCGCACTGAAACGGTCGCCGTAGAAGCCCGAGGCGTTACCGATCCGCAAGGGTCGACTCATGGCCAGCACCCTGCCAGCCCGCCTTGAAAAAATCAATCGCGCTTGATTGTTTTCCGGCGGCAGGATTTGGTTGACTGGAGGGCCACCCGAGCCGAGGAAGAGATGACCACGCAGGCGATCCCCCGAGAACCGCAGCAGGACCGCAGCCGCGCGACCCGGCGGCGCCTCCTCGAGGCGGCCGTCGACTGCCTCGCGTCGATCGGCTGGGCCGGCACCACGGTCGCCACCGTCGCCGAACGCGCCGGGGTGTCGCGCGGCGCCGCCCAGCACCACTTCCGCACCCGCGAGGAGCTGGTCACCGCCGCGGTCGAGTACGGCTCGGAAGTGCGGATGGCGCAGATGCGCGAGCGCCTGGACGCGCTCGCCGACCGCCGGCCGTCCACCCTCGACGTCGTCACCCTGCTCGGCGAGATGTACACCTCGCCGCTGTTCCGCGCCGCGCTCCAGCTGTGGGTCGCCGCCAGCTCCGACGAGCAGCTCCGCGCGCAGGTCCTGCCGCTCGAGGCCCGCGTGGGGCGCGAGGCCCACCGCCTCACCGTCGAGGCCCTCGGCGCGGACGAGTCCGTGCCCGGCGTCCGGGAGACCGTGCAGGCCACTCTCGACCTCGTCCGCGGCCTCGGCCTCGCCGACCTGCTCACCGACGACTCGGCCCGCCGCGGCGGGCTCCTGCGCCAGTGGGCGGCGACCCTCGACATGGCCTTGTCCGGACGCTGAACCCCGCGCCCGGCCGTCGCGCACCGCGAAGTCGACGGCCCGCCTGCCCGCTGGAAGACTTGACCGGCGCACCGGACGCTCACCGAAAGGGCGGGAATGCTGCATCTGCTGAGGCTGGAGTACACGGAGTCGGAGGAGGCCGCCGGACCCCACGTCAAGGATCACGTGGCGTTCCTCGACCGGCATCACGCCGCCGGCACCTTCCTCGTCTCCGGGCAGACGGTCCCGTCCGAGCAGGGCGGCCTCATCATCGCGGCGGGCGTCGACCGCGCCGCCGCCGAGAAGATCGCGGGCGACGACCCGTTCGTGCGCGCCGGCGTCGGCCGCTACACCATCACCACGATCGTCCCCGGCCGCGCCCACCCCGCCCTCGCCGAGCTGCTGGCGCCGTTCGGTTCATGACCGGCGAGCCTCTCCAGGACTTCCGTCCCGGCGACGTCCTCCGGATCTCCTGCCCGTTCACCGACGCGACCGTCACCGCCGTCCACCCCTACACCATCGCCGTCCGCTGGCCCTGGTGGCAGGTGGACCCCGACAGCGACTTCTTCCACTGGAACGGCGACGTCGCGCTCCCCCGCGGCTCCTCCCTGGACGCGGAACACCAGTTCTTCGCGACGATCCCGGACGCCGACGCCCTCGCCGCCGGCGACCGCTGCAAGGTCGGGATACCGCCGATGATCGTCCACGTCATGTCCGTCGAGCACTTCGACCCGCCGCTGGAGACGGGGCGCCTCCCGCGCCCGCACCGGCACGTCGTCGTCCTCCACCACGGCGAATCCGAGGACCCTGACGCGGAGTACCAGGGATACGTCATCGACCCCGACGACGATCAGCCGATCGCCATGGACCTCGTCTTCCGCCCGTACGCGTTCCTGCGCCCCGACGACGAGTTGGCCGACGCCGCCGGACGCGCCTGGCGCTTCGTCGCCCCCTGGGACTGGCGCCCCTTCGACGGCGGCACCGGCACCCCCGCCTGGCCGCTGACCCTCCTCTACCGCGACGGCGCCGAACCGACGGCCGCGTCGACCAACGCCGTCGCCCAGGCGACCTCCACGGGCTCCCACGCGGAACAGCTCGCGCAATGGCAGCGCCTGACGGGCGCACATCCACCCGAACGCACTCAACCCACCTCTGGGTGAAGGACGCCGCGCCGGGCGTACTCATCTCGTGTGCGCATCCAGAGCATCGATGATCACAGGCCAGAGCTCGCGGGGGCGGTCATGCCCCATGTCGGGAATCAGCAGGAGCTCCGCGCCGGGCACGAGTTCAGCGGTGCGCCGGCCGCCGCTGGGATCGATGAGCGTGTCGTCCAGGCCGTGAATCACCAGGGTCGGCACCCGGAGCTCCCGGAGGGCATCGGCACGTGAGCCGCTCAGGATCATCGCTCCGAGCTGACGCCCGACGCCGGCGGGGTAGTAGGCCCGGTCATAGGAGGCAGCAGCCAGCTCCCGCAGTGCGGACGCGTCGCCATAGCGCTTGGAGGCCCACACCAGTTCCCGTTCCGCCGCCGCGACATATCCGTCCCGGTCCTGGGGCTTCGGAGCGAAGAGCACCGCCCTGGCCTCGGGGCTGGATCGACCGTACTCGTTCTCGCCCGTCGACGACATCATCGACGTCAGCGTCAGCACCCGTTCCGGCCTGGTGATGGCCATCGTCTGGGCGATCATTCCGCCCATCGAGGCTCCGACGACGTGGGCCCGCTCGACGCCGAGCGCGGTCAGGAGCCCGAAGCCGTCGTCGGCCATGTCCTTCAACCTGTAAGGGACCATCGCCACCGCGGAGGCGATGTCCCCCGAACTCACGGCACCGATGAAGCGCCGCATGTCGACCGGATGATCGTCGAACCTGGTCGACAGCCCGCAATCGCGGTTGTCGAACCGGATCACATAGCGGCCACGAGCTGCCAGCGCACGGCAGAAGTCCTCATGCCAGGCGATCATCTGAGCGCCGAATCCCATGACGAGCAGAACGGGGGCGTCAGCGGGATCGCCGAAGCTCTCGTAGGCGATGGACACCCCGGGCGACACGTCGGCGATCGGCATATCCGCAGCCTGCCAGGGCCGGCGGCTGGAGCGCATCTCAATATCCCGTGGCTCCGGGCCGATGCAGATGGAAATGCGAAAGGCCCCGCCGTGAACGGCGGGGCCTTCCTCACAAAATGTCCGGCGGTGTCCTACTCTCCCACACAGTCTCCCATGCAGTACCATCGGCGCTGAAGGGCTTAACTTCCGGGTTCGGAATGGGACCGGGTGTTTCCCCTCCGCCATAACCACCGAACG
>NZ_JABMCA010000060.1:0-63464 GCF_014706005.1 Actinomadura sp. RB99
CCGCCACGGCCCGCGCGCCCCGCTCGGCGGCGGCCAGCGCCGCCCGCGCCTCCGGCAGCAGCGCCGCCCCGGCCGGGGTGAGGTCCATCCCGGCGGCCGTCCGGTCGAACAGCGCGGCGCCGAGCTCCCGTTCGAGGCCGCGGATCTGCTGGCTGAGCGACGGCGAGCGCAGCCCGAGCCGTTCGGCGGCGCGGGTGAGGTTCGCCTCCTCCGCGACCGCGACGAAGTACCTGAGCCGCCGCAGTTCCACGGTCCCAGTCTCCCGGACGCCGGCGCTAGTCCCCCGGCGGCTCGCTCCGGGCGGGTCCCGGCTCCGCCGGCGCGGGGCGCGGCGGCTCGGCCCGCGGCGGTTCCGGCTCGTCCGGCGCGGGGCGCGGCGGCCCGGCCGTCCGGGGCTCCGGCGGCCCGGTGCGGGCGAGGACGGCGCGGGCCCGCTCCTCCCCCGCCGCGTTCCCCAGGCTGCGGTACAGGTCGAGGGCCTCTCGGGCGGGCCGCCGCGCCGCCGCGCGGTCGCCCGCGTCCAGCAGGATCTCGGCGAGCGTCCGTCGCCCGCGCGCCTGCCACCACCGGTCGCCCAGCCCGTCGAACTCCGCGACGGCCCGCCGGACCGTGTCGGCGGCCTCCCCGTACCGGCCGAGCCGGGCCAGCGCGCCGGCCTCCGACACGCGGGTGCGCGCGACGCCCCAGGTGTCGCCCAGGTCGGCGAGCACCCGTTCCGCGGTCCGCACGAACGCCAGCTCGCGCAGCCCGTTGCGCGGATCGCCGACCTCGCCCGCGGCGCGCAGGCAGCGCGCCTCCTCCCACTGCTCGCCGCGCAGCCGGAACGCCTCGGCCGCGCGCTCCAGCGCGGGCGCGGCCAGGCTGTACTTGACCTCGGCCGCCGCGTCGTCACCCGACCCGCGCAGGGCGCGGGCCTCGGACGCCAGCACCTCCCCGAGCGCGCGCAGCGTCTGCGCCTCCGAGTACCGGTTGCCGCTCCGCTGGAACACCGCGAGCGCGCTTTCCAGCAGCTCGCGGGCCTCCTCGTAGCGGCGCTGCGCGAGCCGCAGCTCGGCGAGGTTGCGGCGCGTCCGCGCCTGCCACCACGCGTCGCCTTCCGCCTCGAACGCGTCGATGGCCTCGGTGAGGTAGCGCTGCCCCTCGTCGAGGTTGCCCGCGTCCCGCAGGCACATGCCCGTGGACCTCAGCGCGCGCGCCCGCCACCACATCTCCCGGTTGCCGGTGAAGATGCGGAGCGCCTCGGCCGCGTCCTCCTGCGCCAGGTCGATCTGCCCCTGGTTGCCGCGCACCGACGACCGCTCCAGCAGCGCGATGCCGAGCGAACGGTCGTCCAGATGCCCGGCGGCCGTGCAGGTCAGATCGGCCGCCGCCTTCCACTCCGGCCAGAACACCCGCAGCGAATGGAACAGCGAGCACGCCGCCCGCCCCAGCCGCCACACCAGCGTCCACATCTCGCGCTCCGCGCCCTGCCCGAGCAGCGCCAGCACCGCCGGACGCTCGCTCGTCAGCCAGTCGACCGCCGAGAACCCCAGATCGGGGACCTGCCCGAACCCCCGGTGCCAGTCCTGCGGCCACCGGCTCGCCGCGACCCGCTCCGCCCGCTCCCGGTACCCGTCCAGCAGCCGTTCGACCGCCGCGTCCCGCTCGTCCTCGGCGTCCTCCCGCTCGGCCCGCTCCAGCGCGTACAGCCGGACGAGGTCGTGCAGCCGGTACCGCATCCGGCCCGTCGCGTCCGTCCCCGAGCACTCCGCGAGCTGGGCGTCCACGAGGGCCTCCAGCAGGTCCTCGCCCTCCAGATCCGACACCCCGAGCAGCGCGCCCGCCGCCCACGCCTGCACGTCCGGGGCGGCCTGGACGCCGAGCGTGCGCAGCAGCCGCCGCTGCGTCGGGCTGCAGTCGTCGTAGCTCAGCGCCAGGCTCGCCCGGACGCCGTTGTCGATGCCGCGCTCCAGCTCGCCGAGCCGGCGCCGCTCGTCCCGCAGCCGGTCGGCCAGCACGCGCGGCGTCCACGACTCGCGCGCCGCGAGCCGTCCGCCGCAGATCCCGATCGCCAGCGGCAGCCGCCCGCACAGCTCGGCGATCTCGGCGGCGGCCTCCGGGTCCGCGGCGACCCGGTCCCGGCCGGCGAGCCGGCCGAGCAGCTCCACCGCGTGCCCGGCGGTGAACTCGGTCAGCCGCCGGTCGAGGTCGTTGAGCAGGCCGAGCGACTGCCGCGACGTCACCAGCACCGCGCAGCCGCCGCCCGGCGGCAGCAGCGCCCGCACCTGCGCGGCGTCGTGCGCGTTGTCCAGCAGCACCAGCAGCCGGCGCCCGCGCGTCCACGTCCACCACAGCTTCTGCAGCTCGGGCAGCCCGCCCGGGTCCGTCGCCAGCCGCACCCCGAGCGCCTGCAGGAACCCGAGCAGCACCTCCTCGGGAGGCACCGGCGCCCCGCCCGCGCCGCGCAGATCGAAGTACAGGGCGCCGTCCGGGTACCCGTCGGCGATCTCGTGCGCGAACCGGGCCGCGAGCACCGACTTGCCGACGCCCGCCGGCCCGTGCAGCGACACCACCAGCGGCGACGCCGGCGACCCGGACCCGGCGGCGACGGTCCGGCGCAGCTCGGCCAGCGACGCGTCCCGCCCGGTGAAGTGCGCGATCACCGGCGGCAGCTGCGCCGGCGTCACCCCGCCCGCGGCCCGCTCCGGCGGGGCGGCCCGCTCCGCCTGCTGCGCGCCCCACGCCGCGACGCCGGCCAGCACCGCGACCCCGGCCGTGACGGCCGCCTGCACCGGGGCGGGCAGGCTGAACGCGTCCAGCGACGTCGTCACCGCCGTGATCACCGCGGTCAGCCCGCCGACGATCCACGGCGCCGCCAGCCGCCCCCGCCGCTCCACCGGGGCGGCGCCGTCCGGGGCCGGCCGCGGGCGTGCCCCGGACGTCCCGTTCGGCATCCGCGCCCTCCGTCCTGTCCCCTCCGATCATGGGGCGCCGCGCCCGCGCGGCGGCGAACCGGCGGGGAACGGACGGTTAACAGCGCGTTCGCCGGGATCGCTCCGCTGGGATCGCTTGGTGGGGCTCGTTCCGGCCGGCTCAGTCCGTCCGGAGCACCGCCTCGATCTCCAGGACGATCTCGACCTTGTCGCTCAGCCCGAGCTTGCCGCCCGGCACGGTCGCGGCGTCGCCGACGCCGAACTCCAGCCGGCTGATCTCGCCGGTCGCGGTGAACCCGGCGCGGGCGCCCTTGAACGGGTCGTCCTGCCGGAACACGTCCGGCCCGAAACCCTCGACCACCAGGTCCAGCGTGACCGGCTTCGTCACGCCGTGCAGCGACAGCTCGCCGTCCAGCAGGAAGCCGTCGCCGTCGGCGCGCACCCCGGTGGACCGGAACGTCATCTCGGGATACTTCTCGACGTCCAGGAAATCGGCGGACCGGACGTGCTCGTCGCGCTGCGCGTTGCCGGTGTCGATCGACGCCAGGTCGATCGTCGCGGTCACCTCCGACCGCAGCGGGTCGTCCCCGGTCACGACCGTCCCCTCGAACGCGGCGAAGCGGCCCCGGACCTTGCTCACCATCAGGTGCCGGATCGTGAAGCCGACGCCGGAGTGCAGGGGGTCGATCGTCCAGGTTCCGGCGACGTAGTCCGGGATCTCGACAAGTTCCGCGGTCATCGTGTCTCCTTGGTTATGACCAGTAAGGCGGTTCCTTTCAGGAACCGCCTCCATGGTGCGGACCACCGCGCCGGCCGCACAAGAAGGCACTTTTTTCTGCCTCGGTTCCCTGGAGATAACCATGAACCTCACCGAGCACACCGCCGCCGGCTGCCGGGGCCGCGAGATCCTGGAGCGGATCGGCGACAAGTGGTCGCTCCAGGTGATCGCCGTGCTCGGCGAGCGGACCCTGCGCTTCACCGAGCTCAAGCGCGAGATCGAGGGCATCAGCCAGCGCATGCTGACCGTCACGCTGCGCGGCCTGGAGCGGGACGGCATCGTCGCCCGCACCGTCTACCCGGTCGTGCCGCCCCGCGTCGACTACACCCTCACCCCGATGGGCGCGACGCTCCTGGACGCCGCCATCACCATGGTGTCCTGGGCCGAGACCCACCTCGGCGAGATCGACGCCGCCCGCGCCGCCTACGACGCCCGCACCGCCGAGACCGAAGCCCTCAAGGCCCGCTGAGACCGCTGAGCCCGCTGAGACCGCATCCGCAGAACACGCACACGTAGTCCTCGTCCTTGACCACGTTGAGCTCCCCGCAACCGGGGCAGTGCCGGAAGACGAACGTCGCGGTGAAGCCGTCCGGACGCGCGATCCCCGCACGGTCCAGCGCTTCGGCGACCTCCCGCCACGAAGCCGGGTCGGGGCAGTAGCCGGTCGACTGGTTGCTGACCTCGGTGACGCCCCACTCGCCGTGGACGCGCTCGAAAGCGATCTCACCGGCCGCGAGCACGGGACGTCCGCCCGCACAGGCGACGTGCTCGCTGCGGCGCGGCGCGATGCGGAGCGTCCCTTCAAGGTCGACGACGTAGGTGAACGGCTCGTCATCCGGCGTCAGGCCGTCGATGTCGGCGGACGACGCGATGGGCGCGCCCATCACCCCGGGGCGCACCTGAGCGAGGAGTTCAGGCGGGCCTGCGTACACGTACACGAGGAAACCGTAGGAGAGCCGCAGACCGCGAAGCGAAGGAATTTGTTTCGCGGGGCGGGGGTCGCCTCGGTTAGCGTTGTAGGCAGGTATCCGCGAACGGAAGCGTCCGATGGTCTTTCACGAGGTGGGGCGGCGAGCTAGCCGCGCCGAGCTGGGGAACGAGCAGTCGTGCCCGGCCCGGCTCGGCGGTGTGCGCCGTCATCCCATCGACCTCGTGAGGCCGTCCCATGCGCTCTGCTGAGATCCGTTCCACCTTCCTGGACTTCTTCCGGGAACGCGACCACCGCGTCGTCCCGTCCGGCCCGCTGATCCCGCCGGATCCGACGCTGCTGCTGACGAACGCGGGCATGAACCAGTTCAAGCCGTACTTCCTCGGCGAGACCGAGCCCGAGCATCCCCGCGCGATGTCCGTGCAGAAATGCGCGCGTACGTCCGACATCGAGAACGTCGGCCGGACGACCCGGCATTCGACGTTCTTCGAGATGCTCGGCAACTTCTCGTTCGGCGACTACTTCAAGGCGGAGGCCGTCGCCTGGGCGTGGGAGCTGTTCACGCGCCATTACGGCCTCGACCCGGACCGGCTCTGGGTCACCGTCTACCTCGACGACGCGGAGGCGGAGGACCTCTGGCGGCGGGTCGGCGTCCCGTCCGAGCGCATCCAGCGGCTCGGAATGGCGGACAACTACTGGTCGATGGGGACGCCGGGCCCCTGCGGGCCGTCCTCCGAACTGCACTACGACCGCGGCCCCGCGTTCGGCCGCGAGGGCGGGCCCGCGGTGGACGGCGAGCGCTACCAGGAACTCTGGAACCTCGTGTTCATGCAGAACCTGCGCGGCGAAGGGACCGGTAAGGGCGATTACCCGATCCTCGGTGAACTGCCCGCGAAGAACATCGACACGGGGCTCGGCCTCGACCGCCTCGCGGCGGTCCTGCAGGACGTGGACACCGTCTGCGAGACCGACCTGCTCGCGCCGACGCTCCGGCTCGTCCAGGAACTCGCGGGACGCCCCTACCCCGGACGCGACGGCGGCGAGGACTCCCTGTCGTTCCGCGTCGTCACCGAACACGCGCGGGCCATCGCGTTCCTCATCGCGGACGGCGTGCTGCCCGCGCGCGACGGCCGCGGCTACGTGCTGCGCCGCCTGATGCGCCGCGCGGTCCGGCACGCGCGCCGGCTCGGCATCGACGAGCCGGTCCTGGCGCCGGTGACGGGCAGCGTCGTCGGCAACCTCGGCGGGGCGTGGCCAGAGCTGGAGCGGCAGTCGGAACTGATCGAGCGGGTCGTCGCGGCCGAAGAGGACGGGTTCGAGCGGACGCTGCGGCAGGGCTCCCGGCTGCTGGAGTCCGCGATCTCCCGGGCGGGCACCACCCTCTCCGGGCAGACCGCGTTCGAACTGCACGACACCTACGGCTTCCCGATCGACCTGACCCTCGACGCGGCGCGGTCCGCGGGGCTCACCGTCGACGAGGACGCGTTCGCGGAGCTGCTGGAGAAGCAGCGGCGGCAGGCGCACCGCGCAGGCCAGGACCGCAAGGGCGACGCGGTCGCGCGGCGTGACCTGTACCGGCGGGTCGTCGCCGAGCACGGCCGCACCGACTTCGTCGGCTACTCCTCCACCACCGCCGAGACCCGGGTCGTCGCGCTCCTCGACGGGACCGGCACGACCTCGATCGCGTCCGAGGGCGACGAACTCGAGGTGGTCCTCGCACGCAGCCCGTTCTACGCCGAGGGCGGCGGCCAGGTCGGCGACACCGGCACGATCCGCACGCCCGGCGCCGTCCTGGAGGTCGTGGACACTCGCCTCGGCATCGACGGCCTGCACGTGCACACCGTCCGGATCGTGGACGGCGAGGTCCGTCCGGGCGACGAGGCGGAAGCGACCGTGGACGCGGACCGGCGCGCGGCGACCACCCGCTCGCACAGCGCCACGCACGTCCTGCACGCGATGCTCCGCCGCGTCCTCGGCGACCACGCGGCACAGCGCGGATCCCGCGTCGAACCAGGCCGCCTGCGGTTCGACTTCGCGCACTTCTCCTCCGTGCCCGAGATCGGCACCGTCCAGACGCTCGTCAACGAGTACCTGGCGGACGACCCCGACGTGCGCGTGTGGGAGGCGTCCCGCGCCGACGCGGAGGCGGCGGGCGCGGTCGCGCTGTTCGGCGAGAAGTACGGCGACGCCGTCCGCATCGTGGACATCGGCGACGCGTCCCGCGAGCTGTGCGGCGGCACCCACGTCGGGCACGGATCCCAGGCGGGGCCGGTGCACATCGTCGGCGAGTCGTCCATCGGCACCGGCCTGCGCCGCATCGAGGCGCTCACCGGACCCGACGCGCTCCGCCACTTCGACCACGAACGGGCGCTGCTGGCCGAGCTCGCCGCGCTGCTGAACGTCCCGCCCGACCAGGCGCCCGACCGGCTGCGGCAGCGCCTCGACCTGCTCGCCGAGACGCAACGCGAACTCGAGGCCCTCCGCCGCGCCGAACTCGACGCGCTCGCCGAGCGCCTGGCGTCCCGTGCCGAACCGGTACCGTCCGGGTGGCTCGTCGCGCAGCGGATCGACGACGCGACCGCCGCGGACCTGCGCACCCTCGCGTCCGCCATCGTCGCCTCCGGCGACGGCCGCGGCCTGGCCGTCCTCGGCACCGCGTCCGGCGGCAAGGCGCAACTGGTCGCGGCAGCCGGCCCCCGCACCGGCGTCCAGGCCCGCGACCTGCTCACCGACGCGGCACGCGAGGTCGGCGGCGGCGCCGGCGGCAAGGGCGCCCTGGCCAACGCGGGCGGCCGCCACCCGGAGAACCTCACCAAGGCGATAGCAACAGCAGCAGCCCAAGCCCGAACCCTCTAACCCCCACCGCGCCAGGCCCCGCCGAAACGCCCCGCACCTCAGAGAAGAAGCAAGCCCCAGGCAGGAGACTCCCTGCCTGGGCCTTCTCAGCGGACACGCGAAGCCGCCCTCCCGGTCGCGGGGCGCCTCACGGCCAAGGGCGTCGTCGCCCGCCAGGTCACGACCGACCAGCACACGCCGACCGATAAGTGGCTACCATCACGCCACGTGATCACTGTGGCTACGTGGAACGTCCTGCACCGTGTGCATGCCGAGAACTGGGGCGAGGATGTCCCGGCGCGCTGGCCGGACGAATCGAAGCGGATCGCTGCCGTTACGGCGCAGTTGGCAACGCGGACCGAGCAGGTCATCGCGCTTCAGGAGGTCAGCGGTGACCAACTGGCCAGCATCCGCCTCGCACTGCCCGGCCGAACCGCCCACACGTTGCGGTATCCGCGCGTCCCGGTACCGCGCCACGCGTCCCGTCCGCTCCACGCCCCGGAGGAGTACCTCGTGCTTCTGGTGGACGGACAAAGTCGCAAGGTCGCTGCCGACTCCTTCGAGGACGATCCGGGCAAGGGAGTGCTATCCGTCGAGACCGCCGGGACACTCGTCGTCGCCACCCACCTGAGCGGTGATCAGCGACGCACGCGCCAGCTGGCACGCCTGGCCGAGCTGACCGCCACTGCGCCGGGACGGACAGCGATGCTCATGGGCGACTTCAACACCGACCGTGCCACCGTGGCGTCGGCTCTGGGCCCCGGTTTCGACGTCGTGGATCTCCCGCCGGAAGCCCTGCCGACACGGCCGCGAACCTCAAGCTCGGAGCCACAGTGGATCGACCACGTGGTCGTGCGGGGCGCCAGAACCAGTAGCGCGGCCGTCGAGGACGTCGGCGGCCTCTCGGACCACAATCTCGTCCGCGCGAACATCACGCTGTGAGCTGCCCCCCGACGAGACCTGGACTCAGCGGCCGCCGCCATCCTCCACGGCTCGGGGTCGGGGGAGCCCCGCGCCCTTCCACCCCAGCCACGCGGCTACAGGTCCGTGGCGTAGCCCTCGATGAAGTAGGACTTGCCAGGCTCGGGGGCCGAGCAGGCTAGTACCTCGATGAGCTGCGGCCAGTGGTCGGCCGTAACCGGGAACGAGTTGGCGAACCACTCGGGCGGCAGCGTTACCCCCTGGCGGTCGGGGCGAGGCCGGCGGACAGATGACGACGCGCGGCCCTGCGCCGCCGCGCCCTGATCCCGATGAGCCGGATTCGGCAGACGCCCGGCCATGCACTCCGTCAGGATCGGTTCTGTGACGAACGTGGCGGACAGGCAGATACCCGAGTACCTCGACCATGTCGGGCCCGGGTGGCGCGGCATCCTGATGCGAACCCACGCCGAACTCGTCGCCGTGCTGCCGAACTACCAGGTGGCTCAGGTCAAGGAGAAGTACGGCATGCTGGACGTCCACTTGGGCGCGTACGTCGACCCCGGCACCGGCGAGTTCGGCGTCACCCGTGACCTCGGCACTCGGATCAGTGCGATCCTGCAGGCCGCCCAGGACGAGTCCCGTCGCACGTGCGAAGTCTGCGGGGAGCCGGGCAAGGAGACCGGCCGGGAGTGGATCAGGACGCTCTGCCCCGACCACGCCCAGGAGGGCTGATCGAACGGGACGGGCCGGTCCGGAGGGCCGGCAGGGCTGTGTTCAGTGGTCCATGCGGTAGTGGACCACGGCGTCAGGGGCGACCTCGATGACGAGGCCGCCCGGCTGCCGCGGGACGCCCTCGCACGGGCGAGGCGCGGCGGCAGGCCCTTGCGAGGACCTGATTCACATGCGCCGGCCTGGCGTGAGGTTCGGCGCGACCGGGATGAGGAGCCGGGTGCCGCCGTCGCCCACGAAGACGGTCTGTTCGGCGACCACGAAATCGTCGGGTGTGGCGTCCACGTGCTCCACCATCGTCTGCGGGTTCCGGTCGAACCGGGGATGGTTGGACGAGGCGATCTGCAAGCGGAGGCGGCGCCCGGCGGGGACGACGTGGGCGAGCGAGCCCAGCGGCAGCCTGTACGACTCCCGGCGGCCCGGTCGGAGCGGGGCGGGGTCGCGGCCGTGCCGGTACCGTGCTCGGACGACGCCGTCGACGAGCCCGGTCGACCGGCCGTCCGCGTCGACCTCGGTGAGCCGCGCCGTCCAGTCGCAGTCCTCGGCGGACGACGCTGCCTCCAGGTGCAGGCGCACCTCGCCCGCGATGGTCAGATCGGACTGCAGCGGCGCCGAGGTGAGCACCAGCACGTCTTCGCGCGCTTCGATCTCGAACTGGTCCCTGGGCCCGGAGTTGCGGGCGACGAGCAGGCCCGGCAGGAATGTCGCCCCACCGGCGGTCGGGACCGGGTTTGCCGGATCGGACCGGTAGGTCAGCGTCGCCGGCTCACCGGTGCCGTCTCGTGCCAGGCGGCCGCCAGCGTCCAGCGTCCAGGACGTCGGGGTGGCGGCGGGCGGTGGCCAGGACGGCAGATCATGCCAGGTGTCGGAGCCGGTGAAGAAGATGCGCGCCTTCGGCAGGTCCGGCTCCCGGCCCTCGGCGAGGGCCGAGAAGAACTCCAGGTGCATCGCGGTCAGGTCGGCCTCGGCGCCGTAACAGTGCCAGCCGTCGCCCTGCCAGGCGCTGACGTTGCCGTG
The DNA here is from genome assembly GCF_014706005.1 of Actinomadura sp. RB99. Taxonomy (NCBI): domain Bacteria; kingdom Bacillati; phylum Actinomycetota; class Actinomycetes; order Streptosporangiales; family Thermomonosporaceae; genus Actinomadura; species Actinomadura sp. RB99. The sequence continues at coordinate 10,121 of NZ_JABMCA010000060.1, forward strand.
TGACCACAGGCCGACGACCAGGTACTGCCGGCGCCGCGCGTCGCTGGTCGCGGCCTCCGCGCTGAGCCGCTCGAAGTTCCGCAGCGTCCCCTCGAGGAAGATGTCGTTCCAGCCGCCGATGTGGAGTGCGGCGACGTCCATCCGCCCGTACGCGCGGGACGGATCGATGGCGTCCCAGAACTCGTCGCGGGCCGGGTGATCGAGCCAGTCCCGCACGTAGGGGGCGAGCGCCTGGAGGTCGGGACGCCGCAGGGGCAGCCGGTCCATCACGCTCCAGGGGTCCTTGCCGAGTTCAGCCAGAAGCTCCCGGGACGCCTCGGCGGACCCGCGCCGGTCCAGGTCCGGCGGCGCGAGCGACTCGATGATCCGCAGGAGGACGAACCCCAGTTGCAGCGCGCCCCCGCGGTAGGTCCAGCTCTCGTAGTAGTCGGAGGCGGTCAGCTGGGGGGCGATGGCGCGCAGGCCCTTGGACGCGACCGACGCGGCCAGCAACTACGTGGCGCCGACGTAGGAGGCGCCGTACGTGAACACGCTTCCGTCGCAGAAATCCTGCTCCAGGAGCCAGGCGATGGTGTCGCGGCCGTCATCCGCCTCGTGCGCGAACGGGGTGAAGGCACCCTCCGAGGTGTACCGGCCGCGGGTGTCCTGTACGACGACCGCGAAACCGGCGTCGAGAGCGCACACGATCTCCAGCCCGATGATGTGCTGCGCCATGAACGACGACGACCTGTCGTACGGCATCCGCTGCAGCAGCACCGGAAACGGGCCGTCGCCCTCGGGCGGCCAAATTTCGGGCCGCGATCTTGAAACCAGCGAAGATGCAGCTCAGCGACCACATCCCATGGCCCGCGAACGACCGTAGCACCCCGCTGCCGACCACCCCAACGGGCACGATCAGGGCACGGCGTTCCGGCTCCGCGCCGGGCGTCGGACGCCTCATCTAGCATGGCAGCCATGACCGAACTCCCGGTAGGCGACGATCATCAGGTGATCCGCCTCGGCGGTGAGGCCGCCGTGGTCGTCCCGCTCGACGAGTACCGTCGGCTGCGTGAACTCGAACGCCGCGCGCAGCTCGCCGAGCAAGCCGACGCGGAAGAGGCGGAAGCCCTGGCCGAGTACCGCGCACAGCAGGACGCGGGGACGGTGACGGCGATCCCGCAGGACGAGGTACGGCGCCGGTTCGGGCTCACCCACTGATGACCTACAGCGTCACATGGAGTGAACGGGCTGTCTCCTCAGGCTCCCGCTACCTCTCCGACGATGCCGAGGGCTTGGCCCAGGTCATGACCGCTACCGATCTGCTCGCCGACAACCCCCGCCCCGATGGTTCCTTTCCCTACGGGAGCGAGGATCTGCGGCGCATCCGCGTCGGCCGGTACCGCGTCCTCTACGAGATCTATCCGGAAGACCAAGCCATCATGGTTCTGCACGTCGGCCGGGTCGCCTAGCTTCCGCACCGCTAGGCCGTGCGGCGTAGCCGCTGTTCTTCTCCCACCTTCCTCCCCCCGGCCCCGACGAGACCTGCACTTAGCGGCGGACGGGTTCTGTCAAGGGCGCCCTTCGGGCGTCACTTCGTGATGGCTTCGCCACCCTTGACAGAACCCGTCCGCCGGTATCATCGACAGCTCGGGGTCGGGGGGAGCCCCGCGGATTTCCACCTCAGCTTGCAACGTCCCCGCACCGGGGATGGCCTGTGCCACTGTGTCTGACGGCGGCGCAGCCCCCTGGTTCACGCTCGCTTAGCCAGGATCCCGTGCGATGATGACGGCCGTGATTGACTACCGCGTCCTGCGAGGCGGCACCATTGAGGCGTGGGGCAGTCACGGCATCGACATAGCGTGGATATGGGAGCTAGATCGGGACTTGATCCCGATGCTCTGGCACCTGTTGCCGTACGCCGACACGATGTTCAACAGCTCGCAGGCGCGCTCACTGCTCGCAGAACTTGACCGCCTCCCCGAAAGCAGCCCCTTGGTCCCCGCGGTGCGGGACGACCTCAAACGGCTGTGCGAGATCACAAGCCAGCACGGACATAGCCAGCTCTGGTTCTTCGGGGACTGAGACGGGCGGCGGTGCGCCCCCGTGACGAGCGGACGGTGCGGGGCCGGCGGACGCGTCGCGATGCGCGGCCCGGCGCGGCCGCCCAGTGACCGGCGCCCACGCCGCACGCTCCGGGCGGCCAGGCGCGGGGCCGCGCCAGCGGCCCGAGCGCCGCCGCCCCTTGATCCCAAACAGCCCAATTGGGCAGCGCTTCGGGTAGATAGATCTGTAGCCTCGAGGCCAACCGGATACGTCCTGCCGCGCCCAGCCCGGACGACAGGAGTAGATCGCCGGGCGAAGTCCATATTGAGTGATTTGGAAGACTTCGAGTGATATATGCACATTTCGATGGTGACGACGTAGGGTCGAAGCTAGAATTGATGTTACTTGATGACGATGAGGAATCTGCGCGCGACTATAGCAATTCCATTAACATTGCTATTGCCCGAGTGCAGGAAATCTTGTCCCGATCGGGCGCCGCGATAGTCCTCTCCGGCGGCGATGACTTGATTGCATCTTGGACGGCCGATTCTATTTCATTCTCAGATATCGAGCGGGTCCGTCAAACTTTCCGCGATGTCTGCGGTTGTACGCTAAGTGTTGGTATCGGATTTTGTCTGAGCGAAGCGGCCTCTAGTCTTCGGCGGGCCAAGCTGCAAGGTAAAGATCAGGTTATACAGACGACTGCGAGCCGCGATTAAGGGTTTACTGAATGCCTCTCGATCGTTCAAATAGACTCTACATTTTTGCTAGCTCTGATCGCCCTGATCCGTATGTCAATGTTCTCGTTCACGCGCTCTCAACCTATCCTTTGGTGGAGGTCAGATTTATAGGCATCAGGGAACATGAATATTCCAACGAGCAAGTGGATGGCCGAGTAAATGCGACTCTAACGGCCGTTTATGCTCGCCTCGAAGAGCTTGCGAGCGGACTTTCAGGGGAAGATTATTCGCCGTCGGTTGACATGAACGGTCGCGCGCTGTACCGAACTTGTTTGGAAAAACTCGAAGATGTTCAAGTTGGGGCTAGTGTTATTTCATGGCCTGAGCTTGATCAGAGGCTCGGGCGGTTGGCCGCGCACGGAAGGCCAATGTTCGATGTGACCACACTAAAGAAGAATCTTCTCATGGACGTAGTCGCACTCCTATTGTCCCGAGATTGCTCCGATGTGTTCAATTTTGAACTATTGAAGGCCCCAAACTATGACGAGAGAGATCTGATTCATGCTCTCAGGCCGAATGAGTACAAGTATCGCAGCATCGCGGAGAGTCGCCACATAGAGGCAGCTAGGCGCCGGATGGTGTCTCGATCAATGACATTTCGCTCGATCGCATGGCTCACGCTCGCCATTACCGGTATCGTGGCTGCCGTCCAAATATTTTTCCCCAACGGATGGGGGCAGGCGGCCGTTACTGTGATAGCAACGGCAACCAGCATTGCGGCCTGGCTTTACTTCTTTCGACGCGAAAATATCTCTTAGATTTCGCGCGCACGGTAATCATCTGCCTGCTTGAGAGCATTTTCCCAAGGGAAGCAATCTAGGCGACTTTCCCCTTCGCCGGGCGAGTGAGGGGTAAACTGTCCAGAGCCTAACAATATATGAACACCCTCTCGATGGAGACTTTCGACAGAGTGTCTAAATGGAAGACGCCCGGCTAGTGCGGTGTTGACGAAGGGTAGGACTACTACGGGGATGCCTAGGGTGGGGGCTTCGGCGAGGATGCCTAGGGCGTAGGTGTCGCTGATGCCTGCGGCCCATTTGTTGATGGTGTTGTAGGTGGCGGGGGCGACGATGATGGCGTCTGCTTTGGGTGAGCGTGGTTCGCCTGGCTTGCGGTAGTGGCTGCGGACGGGGTGGCCGGTTTGCTTTTCGAGGGCTTCGGCGTCGATGAAGTCCAGGGCTGAGGGTGTGGCGATGATCTGGACGTCCCAGCCTCGTTGGTGGGCGAGGGTGACGAGTTTTCCGACGTCGCTGGCGGGGCCTGCTGCGCAGACGATGATGTAGAGGACGCGGCGGCGCTCGTCGTCGGCTCCGGCGTCGGTCACAGGCGCACCCCGATTTCTGTCGTGAACTCCTTGAGTTGCCGCTTGATGCTGGGCGGGGCGGTGGCCATGAGGTCGCCGAGCATTCGGTGGACGGCGGGGCGGGCTGAGATCTCCTCGGGCGCGAGTTGGTGGGCGTAGCGCAGGACCTCGTATGCCTTGTCGTGCTTGCCCCATTGGGTGAGGGCGCCGGAGGTGTCGACGAGGAGTTTTGCTTTGCGTTCGGTGAGGGGGATGCGGCCTAGGTCGACGGTGCGGGCGTGCTGGATGGCGGCTCCGGCGTCGCCGAGTTTGAGGGCGATGTTGACGCGGTGGAGTTGGACGTTGGTGGGGCCGAACGCGGTCCATCGGTGGTTGTAGTCGCCTCCGAGTTCGTGGCCAGCGGCTTCGGCCTCGTCCAGGAGGGTGGCGGCGGTGTGCCGGTCGGAGCGTTGGCCGGCGGCGACTGCGCCGCGTAGGAGGAGTGCGCCGTAGACGGACAGGAAGTCGGGGGTGCGCTGGTCGATGTCGTGGTCGATGCGTTCGGCGTAGGTGCTGGCGGTCTTGGTGGCGGCGCCGTGGTGGCCGTCGTTCATCAGCGCGTGGGTGATGATGCGGGCGCTTGACCCGATGGTCGTGAGGTCCTGGCTGCGGCGGGCGGCCTGCATGCTGCGGTCGGCTGCGAGCCAGGCAAGCCCTTCGTGGTCGAGTTTGAGCAGGATGCTCGCGGCGACGTGGTGGGCCTCGGCCGAGAGCGCTTCGGCCTGGAGTCGGGCGTCTCCGTCGTAGATGGCGCAGGCGTTGCGCAGGTCTGCCAGCAGGGCGGGCAGGGAGTTGATGACGGTGGAGTACTTGCAGTCCTGGTAGCTGCGTTTGGCTGCGGCTACGGCGGCGTCCAGGCGGGCGATGCTGAGGGCGGCCGGGGACGGGTCGTCGTTGCTGGAGGGGTATCCGGCCAGGGCGGCGGCGAATGCCTCGACGCCTTCTAGCGGTGCGCCGTCGGACGGTAGGTCAGCGAGGATGGCGCTGAACACGCTGGCTCCGGCGAGCTTGCCGAAGGTTCTGCGGTGCACGGGGTCCCCTTCCTCGACATCGGCATCTATGTCCAGGGAACCCAGGAATGCGGGCGGAACCAAGTCCGCGGGGGCAGCCCGTGATGTGATGATCGTCGCCTTCGTGGTGGTCGGCGAGGTGAACGCGGGGAGGGTGCGCGGCGCCAGGCCCAGGGTCATGCGGGCGGGGTCGGGCATTTGGAGGCCGTCGGCGATGCGCTCGAAGACCTCCAGGGTGGTGACCTGGCGGCCGCCCTTCTTCATGGTCTCGCTGACCTTGCCCTGCGACATGCCGCAGGCGATCGCGATTTGGGTTTGGCTGGCGCCTGCGTACTGGCGCAACAGGTGGAAGACGGTTCGGATGTCGCGGGTGGTCAGGGCTTCGATCATCTGCGGGCGCTGCCACAGTGAGTCCGGGATGACGATCGGGTCTGACGCCCGTCTCGACATCGGGTCTCCCTCCGCGTAACCGGTCTTCGCTGAGCGTATATCCCGTCGCGGGATATCGCCTGGGAATGGGTGCCGTCCGGGATTTGGCGGATCTTGGTCGGCATGACGCAGCAGCAGGGAACCGGCAAGCCGGGGCGCCGCTCGTGCGGTGGCCGTGGCTGGAAGTTCGTCTCTCCTCTCCGTGTGGTGTTCGTACGCCGGGTGACTCCGGTCCGCAGGTGCGGCGGAAGCCGTGTCGCTGGTGCGCGCCGACGCGCAAGATGCGTGCGGCGTAGGTGAAGCCGCGGGGCCGGCGGGCGTGGCGGTCGACTGGTGGTGCGGTCGTTTCGCCCCCGTGGCAGCCGCGCCGAGCGTGTGGGGACCCACGTCGTCCGCCCGCCTGCCGGTCCCGCTTCGACTGCTGGGAGTTCTCGGTCATGGACGTGGTGAGCAGAAAGCCTCTGAAGGACACGACGTGGCGTCCGGCGGCTCTGGCGCTGGTCGACGCATTGAAGCGGCGGGGCCTGGACGCGCAGGTGTACGGGCAGGGCGCGGTGCGGGCGAGTAACCCGGCCGGCGAACCCGTCCCCGATGACCCGCGCGGGGCGTTGATGCATCCGGGGATGCGGCAGGAGTTGGTGTGCCGTCGGCACGAGGGGGTGCTGTGGTGGCTGTGGGTGTGGGCTGGGCCGACCCGTCAGTCTCCGCCGGAGTTGGAGCCGTTGTGCCCGCTGCTGGAGACCGATACGGCGGCGAACCGGATCGCTCAGGTCCTGGCGGTGCCGTTCGCCAGCTCGCCGGACGGCTCGTGATGGGTGCGGTTCCGGTGGTGCTGCCGGACGGGATGAGCGGGCGGTCGGTCGCTGCGCAGATCGAACGCGAGTTCTCCGGGGTGTGGGCCTGGTACGGGGAGGCCACCGGTTCATGGTGGGCGATGGTCCGGCTCGACCGCGGCGAGCGGCTGGTGGAGGCGCTCAACCCGGAGGAGTTGAGGAAGGCGATCGTCCACGCACGGGGCTGGCCCTGGCCTCGGTGACTGTCTGGGGTGTCGGCTAGCGGCAGAGTGCAGTGATTCAAGCTGTGCGACTGGGAGATGGGGCGTCAAGGTCATGGGCCGTCTCGTCGATTGCTGGTCCGCAATCGGCTGGCAGATGCAGCGGCTCAGGTTCTGATCTGCACTTCCACGATCTTCGGCACGTCGGCAACACCCTGACGGCCACCACGGGCGCGAGCCTCAAAGAGCTGATGTCCCGCAGGGGGCAAGCCTCATCTCGGGCGGCGCTGATCTACCAGCACGCGAGCCAGGATCGGGACAAGGCGATCGCGGCGGCGTTCAAGGTGGCTCGGGCCCGTGACAAGAGTGACAAGGGCACGCCGGAACGATCGGGCGCGCAACGGGCACGGAAGCCGAAGAGAGCTTGAGGAAAAGGGCGGCCCAGGTGGGAAAACAGGGCTCTGACCTGGAGAGATGAGAGAGCGGGCGACGGGAATCGAACCCGCGTAGCCAGTTTGGAAGACTGGGGCTCTACCATTGAGCTACGCCCGCGAGGGGTTGGAGGGCCGGCTGGGCCCTCGATCGTCAACGGTAGCGTACCGGGTGACGGGGAGCGAACGGGTCCGCGGTCGTAATGCCGGGTTGAGCGAGGCGGACGGGCCTGATCGGCATTAGACTTCACGGGTCGCCGGGGACGGCGGCGTGTCGCGGGCTGTAGCGCAGTTTGGTAGCGCACTGGCTTTGGGTGCCAGGGGTCGTGGGTTCGAATCCCGCCAGCCCGACCGAGTGGGGCGCGAGGCGTCCGGTGGCGGATGAGACCGGTGGGTGACAGTTGACTGCCCGAGCCTGTCTGTACGCACGGTGATTGTTGTACTACTGGCGGCGACCGGGTTCTCGTTCCGAGCCTAGGAGCCCCCTTGGAGCACACGGTTCTCATCGCGGCGGGCGAGCGGGCCGACGCCGACTCCGTGGCCGCCGAGCAGTTGCGGGACGTGCGCGGCGAGATGGAGCGGCACGGGCTGCGGGTGCGGTGGACCCACCGGACCGAGGACGCGCTCGCGGTGCTGCGGTCGGACGCGACGCTCGCGGCGGTCCTCGCCGAGTGGGCGGTGCAGGACGCCGACCAGGTGCTCGGCGGGATCACGGGACGCTTTCATGGGCTGCCGGTGTTCCTGATGATGCGCGACGGCGGCGTCCGGGACGTGCCCCTGTGGGTGTACGAGGTGATCTGCGGGCTGGTGTACCCGCTGGAGGACACGCCCGCGTTCATCGCGGGAAGGATCAGCCGGGCCGCGGAGGAGCACGCCGAGAGCCGGTTGCCTCCGTTCTTCGCCGCGCTGCGCCGGTTCGACGAGGACCACCGGTACTCGTGGCACACCCCGGCGCACGCGGGGGGCGTCGCGTTCCTCAAGACGGGGGTGGGGCGGGCGTTCTTCGACTACTTCGGCGAGCATCTGCTGCGCACCGACCTGTCGATCTCGGTGACGGATCTGGGGTCGCCGCTGGAGCACACCGGGCCCATCGGGGACGCCGAGCGCAACGCCGCCCGGGTGTTCGGGGCCGAGCGGACGTTCTTCGTGGTCAACGGCAACTCGACCGCCAACCGCATCGTCGGGCACCACGCGATCGCCCGCGACGAGCTGGTGCTGGTGGACCGGAACTGCCACAAGTCGATCCAGCACGCGCTGACGATCAGCGGTGCCCGGCCGGTGTACCTGGTGCCGGAGCGCAACGGGCTGGGGCTGGCCGGGCCGGTCCCGCCGGGGGCTCTGCGGCGGGACGCCGTCCGGGGGCGGCTCGCCGGTCATCCGCTCGCCGGCGGCGCTGCCGGGCCGGAGCCCTCGTACGCGGTGATCACGAATTCGACGTACGACGGGCTGTGCTACGACGCGGTGCGGGTGGCGGGGCTGCTGGGCGAGAGCGTCCCGCGCGTCCATTTCGACGAGGCGTGGTTCGCGTACGCGCGGTTCAACCGGATGTACGAGCGCCGGTACGGGATGGCGGTGGACGAGCGGGCAATGCCGGGGCCGGGACGTCCCACGGTGTTCGCGACCCAGTCGACGCACAAGCTGCTGGCGGCCCTGTCGCAGTCGTCGATGCTGCACGTCCGGTCGTCGGAGCGGGCACCGGTGGACTACGACCGGTTCAACGAGACCTATCTGATGCACGCCTCGACGTCGCCGCTGTATCCGATGATCGCGTCGCTGGACGTGGCGGGGGCGATGATGGACGGGCCGTCCGGGCCCTTCCTCACCGGCGAGGCGATCGTGGAGGCGGTGCGGTTCCGGCAGGCCATGGTGCGGGTGGCCGCGCAGATCCGGTCGGACGACGCGCGTCCGCCGTGGTTCTTCGGCGTGTGGCAGCCGCCGGCCGTGACCGATCCGCGCACGGGCACGACGGTGCCGTTCAAGGACGCCGACCCGGAGCTGCTGTGCACCGAGCCCTCCTGCTGGACGCTGGAGCCGGGCGCGTCCTGGCACGGGTTCGACGGCCTCGACGAGGGCTACTGCCTGCTGGACCCGATCAAGGTGACGATCACCTGCCCGGGCGCCGACGCGGCGGGCGGGCCGGCCCGCTGGGGCGTCCCCGCGCCGGTCGTGGCCGCTTACCTGCGGCGACGCGGGATCGTGGTGGAGAAGACCGGTGACTACACGCTGCTCGTCCTGTTCTCGATCGGCATCACGAAGGGCAAGTGGGGGACGCTGATCGACGCCCTCGTCGACTTCAAGAACGCCTATGACGGCGACGTGCCGCTGCGGGAGATGGTGCCCGGCTTCGGGCCCGAGGGCGTCGGCCTGCGCCGGTACTGCGAGCAGGCCCATCTGCGGCTGAGCGGGTCGGACCTCGGGACGCTGCTCGACCGGGTGTTCACCGACCTGCCGGAGCCCGCGCTGACGCCCGGCGACTGCTACCAGCGCCTCATCCGGTCCGGCACCGAGCGGGTGCCGCTGGAGCGGCTGGCCGGACGGATCTGCGCCGCCACGGTCGTCGTCACCCCACCGGGGATCCCGATGCTGATGCCGGGAGAGGCCACCGGGCCCGACGACGGGCCGGTGATGACGTACCTGCGGGCGCTGGAGGAGTTCGACCGCGCCTTCCCGGACATCGCCACCGACATCCACGGCGCCCACCGGGACGAGGACGGCCGGTACTGGATCGAATGCGTCCGCCGGGAGGACGGCGGGAGCCCCGCCGAACCGGCTTCCGGGTGATCCGCCCTCCGGGGCGGGTGGAACGCCCTGTTCGGGGGCATGCCCTGCGGCGAGGGAGAAGGCCGTCCGGGGGCGGCGGCCGTCGTCGGAGGGGGTGCCATGAAGGCGGTGCAGTATCGCGAGGTGGGCGGTGCGCCGGAGGTCGTGACGGTGCCGGACCCCGTCGTGGGGCCGGGGCAGGTCCTGCTGAAGGTCACGGCGGCGGGCGTCTGCCATTCCGACATCGCGGTGATGAGCTGGCCGGCGGAGCAGCTCGCGTTCCCGCTGCCGCTGACGCTCGGGCACGAGGGCGCCGGAACGGTGGAGGCGCTGGGGGACGGCGTCGAGGGGGTGGCGATCGGGGAGTCGGTCGCCGTCTACGGGCCGTGGGGATGCGGGACGTGCCTGATGTGCGCGCAGGGCAAGGAGAACTACTGCCTGCGGGCGGAGGAGCTGGAGATCCGGCCGCCGGGGCTGGGCGCGCCCGGCGCGATCGCCGAGTACCTGCTGGTCGATGACGCCCGCCACCTGGTGCCGCTCGGCGGGCTGGACCCGGTGCGGAACGTCCCGCTGACGGACGCGGGGCTGACGCCGTACCACGCGATCAAGGGGGCGCTGCCGAAGCTGGTGCCGGGCAGCGCCGCGGTGGTGATCGGGACGGGCGGGCTCGGGCATGTGGCGATCCAGGTGCTGCGGGCGCTGAGCCCGGCGCGGGTGATCGCGCTGGACGTGTCGGAGGACAAGCTGGAGCTGGCCCGGACGGTCGGCGCGCACGAGACGGTGCTGTCGGACGAGCGGGCGACGGCGCGCGTGCGGGAGCTGACCGGCGGACTCGGGGCGCAGGCGGTCTTCGACTTCGTCGGGGCGCCGCCGACGGTGGCGACGGCGACGGCCGTCGCGGGCGTGGAGGCGGACGTGCTGATCGTCGGGATCGGCGGCGGCATCGCGCAGCTCGGGTTCGGCGTCGTCCCGTACGACGCGTCGGTGCGGGCGCCCTACTGGGGAAGCCGCGCCGAGCTGATCGAGGTGCTGGAGCTGGCGCGGTCCGGGGTCGTGGACGTGCACGTCGAGACGTACTCGCTCGACGAGGCACCCGAGGCGTACGAGCGCCTGCACGCGGGCCGCGTCAACGGCCGCGCCGTGATCCTCCCCAACGGCTGACCCGTCGCACGCCGGGAACGGCAGCGGCCACGCGCACCCACCCCTCGCAGTGGCCTGGGGTGGGTGTTCGTGTCGCGGTTCGGCTCGGCGGGTGGCACCGTAGGTGGTGCTGAGGGAGGGGAGCTGTGACGACTTACGCCTTCGACGAGGAACGTCACGCGATCGTCGCGTTCTGGGAGACGGGCTCGGGCTGCGCGGCCCGCACCTTCGCCGAGCTTCCGGGTGACGTCCCCTCCGACGCGGTCCGGCATCTCGCTCGGGCCTTGACGCGGTTGTCCGGCCGGGCCTGGCGCACCTATACCCATCCGGCGTCCGCCGCGGACGTGCAAGAGGTGAACGGCGAGGTCGGGCGACGCCGACAGGAACGGGAAGCGTTCGGGAGTGTGGCGGAGGCCTTGGCCAAGCCGAACCTGCCCTCCGACGGCACGCTCACCGTGTCGTACAACCCCGTTGAGGAGTGCGCGCACCGGGTCGGCCGTGCCTTGCACGACATCGGCGATGCGGAGTTGAGCAGGCGGGTCGGCGTTGAGGTGCGGGACGAGCTGGAGGCGATCGAGCAGGCCGAGCTCGGCGACCTCACCGGGCGCGCCCGGCAGGCCCTCGCTCTCACGCGTGCCGATGCCTCGCCCGTCCAGGTCCAGGCCGCCGACAGGATCCTCCATGCGAACCCGTTCGGCGGCCCGAGCCTGTTCACGGAGGTCGAGCCCGCCGCCGCGGCCATCGCGGCGGCGCACTGGCTGCAGGCCGCGGCCGACGTGACGTCCGAGACGACCGGCTACGCGACCACGGAGATCATCCAGGAGGCGGACGGCATCGAGGCCCTCGCGCACGAGACCCCGACCCTCGTGCTGGAACAGCTCGAACTCGGCCTCAGCCCCTACGAGACGGTCACCACCCTGATCCGGGGGGCGATGATCGTCGCGGAAGGCCGGATCCCCGACCTCGACGAGCTCCTCGAGCACGTCGGCGAAGCCGAGATCCTCGCCCGGCATCACCATGACCCGGGGTTCCGCGGCACGCTGCTCAAGAGGCTCCGCACCACTCCCCTGGACCCCGCTCGCCCCGCGCACGATCTCCTGGAGGACATCCTCGACGGCATCCGCGGCTGCTGGCTCATCTACCAGGAGGACGCCTCGGAGGACGACGGCGACTTCGCCGACGAGGTACGCGCGGAAGCGGGCTCCAAGCGCGAGCGGCTCACCTGACGCACGGCTCCGCGACGCGCGCCGGCACGGGGCGCTCCCGGTGCCTCGGTGGGCTACCGTCGCTTCATGTGCATTGAGGAGTCCGGCGCTGCGGCGCGGCGCTGATCCGCGTCCGCCATGTCCGAGGGACGCGAGCGCTGGGCGCGACTGCGCCAACGGCTGTGGCAGCCGCCGCGGCCGCACGGGGAGCAGCCGCTCGAACGGGACGTCGGCCCGCTCGAACTGTTCTACGACCTGGTCGTGGTCGTGCTCGTCGGGCAGGCCGCCCATCAGCTGGCCGGGCACCTGACCTGGCGCGGGCTCGCCGAGTTCGGCGCGGTGTTCACGCTGGTCTGGATCGCCTGGCTCAACGGCAGCCTGTACCACGACCTGCACGGCCGCGAGGACGCCCGGAGCCGCACGGTCCTGCTGGCGCAGCTCCTCGCGCTGGTGCCGCTGGGGGCGTTCATCCCCCGGGCCGGCGACCGGGGCGCCGTCGCGTTCCCGTTCGGCGCCGCGGTCCTGCTCGCGGTGCCGTGGAGCGTCGCCGTCACACGCCGCGCGACCTGGGACGTGCGGCCGTGAAGCGCACGCCGAACGGGGCCCGGGTCAGCGGGCGGGGCCGTTGTGCGGGGCCTCGACGAGCGGGGTGTCGACCAGGTGCTCGATCAGGAACCAGGCCTGCAGCTCGCCGGTGCGGATGACGTCGGAGACCAGCAGGTCGTTCGTGCCGTCGTCGCCCATCTCCTGGGCGCGGGCGGCGACCTCGTGGGCCGTGACGAGGATCGTCTCGTGCGCCTCGAGCAGCCGCGACAGCATCGCGGGGACCTCCTCGGCGCCGTTCGGCGGGCGCGGCACGGCGGTGATCTCCGCGACGTGGCGGGGGTCGCCGACCGCGACGCCGCCGAGGGTCTGCACCCGCTCGGCGATCAGGTCCACCAGCTTGAGCTGCTCCTCGGCATGCTTGTCGAGCAGTAGATGGAGCTGGTAGAAGGTCGGCCCGCGCATCAGCCAGTGATGCTTCTTGTAGAGGCTGTGGAGGATCTGGGTGTCGGCCAGAACCTGGTTGAGCCTCTCGCAGGAGTACATCCGGGCCTCGAACGACAGGCCGAGCGGGAACATCCGGACCGTGCCGAACTTCTGGATCTCCCCGCCATCGACGTGCACCCATGGCTGGCTTCCCGTTGCGGGCTTTCGGCTGGTGCGTTGGTTGGGCACCGGGCAACTCCCCTCACGATCGATCCGCGGACAGCGTGGTGGTTTCCCGAAACCCCGCGATATCGCCCCGGGCGCGGCCAACAAGGCATCAAGAATCCTTGGGCCGCCCGCCGTCGACGTGGTGGGCGGGCGTGATGTTGTGGTTCATGCGGAACAGGTTGCGCGGGTCGTAGCGCTTCTTGACGGCGGCGAGGCGGTCGTACCGTTCGGGGCCGTAGATCGCGCGTAGGGCTTGCGGAGTGGCGGCTTCCCGTGCGCCGAGAAGGTTGGGCATTCGCTCGTCCATGGTCCAGGGGGCGAGCGCGTCGACCAGGGTGTCCAGTTGCTCTTGGAAGAGCCCGGCCTTGCCCGCGTCGCCTCCGCCGATGCCCAGCACCGACCATCCCGCGTCCCGGCCGGGAACCGCGTTGGGGACGGCCGGTGGCGCTTCCATGGCTCCGCCAAGGCGGCGCACTTCGACGAGGCTGAGTTCGCTTTCCGAATCGGGACCCGCCACGGCGAGGAGGGCCTCGGCCGCCTCGCCGGGAAAGTCCCGCAGCATTCCCGAGCGCTCGACCCAGGGGAAAGGGCCGGGCGGGTCGAGGAACAGCGAGGCGGCCTCGCGGTAGGGCGGCTCGGTGGCCGATTCCAGCAGCGTCGGCGCGATCCGGCGCATCGGTTCGAAAGCGCGTTCCGCCTCGTCCCGCGGTCCGAGCGAGGTGAACCTCAGGTGCATCACGAACCGTCCGTGGAGCGGCTCCGGCATCGTGGGCAGAGCGCGCTGAAAGGCGACGGACGAGCTCATCTCCCTCGGCAGGCCGCGTGCCCATTCCCGCCAGGCGTGCAACGTCCGCGCCATGTGCTCGCCGGCGAAGAAGAGTCCGGCGCCGTAGAACCGGCGGACGGGGAAGAGCGCGAACTCCAGGGCGGTGACCGCGCCGAAGTTGCCCGTTCCGCCGAGCAGCGCCCAGTACAGGTCCGGGTCGGAGGACGGGGTGGCCCGGCGCGCCTCGCCGTCCGCGGTGACGACCTCGATCGCCCGCACGTGGTCGGCGGCGTATCCGTGGAGGCGGCCCATGATCGGGCTCGCCCCGCCGCCGAGGTGGTAGCCGACGACGCCGACGCTGGACGAGCCGCCGCTGATCGGAGCGAGGCCGTGGGCGCCGGCCTCGTCGAGGGTGTCGCGCCAGCGGGCTCCGCCCTCGACGCGCGCGACCCGCCGGCCGGGGTCGACGCGGACGGCGCCCATCCGGGACATGTTGATCAGCACCGCCCCCTCGGCGGAGCGGGCCATCTGGTGTCCGGTGGCGAGGACGGCCACCGGCAGGTCCCGCTCGGCGGCGAACCGCACCGCGGCCCGGACGTCGTCCGCGCCGGTCGCGCCGACCGCGACCGCCGGACGTACCGGGGTCAGCAGGTTGAAGGTGGCACATTCAGCCGGGTAACCGGCGTCGCCGGGCAGCACCACCGGGCCGCCGACCCGTTCCGGGAGATCCGCGATGTCGGCTCTGCTCAGCGAGGCCGGGCGCACCGGTACAGAGGAGGCCATCTCGTTCCGCCTTCCGTTCCCCGTCCCGCGCGCAGCCGCCATCGGCGAGGGAGACCCTGCCCCGTCCGCGTCCGGCAACACGAAGCGTTCGAGGTCGGGCTCTCCGCGTTCGCCGATCGCCTCAGCGCGGGGTGTGGGGGGCGACGAAGGTGGAGTGCAGGAGGCGGGCCATGTGGTCGCCTATCTGCTCCGGTGTCCAGCCGCGGTCGACGAGGAGGGTCTCGCTGACGCCGTTGGAGATGAGCGCGAGCAGCATGTCGGTGGCGGTGTCGACGGTCCAGCCGGGCGCGAGGACGCCTTCGGCGTCCAGGCGGGCGATGAGCGCCCGGTTCGTCTCGTAGCGCCAGTACATCGCGGTGGCCCAGTGCCGTGCCGCGTCCGGGTCGTCGCCCGCCTCCCGCTCCACCGCGCGCGACACCGCGAGGATGCGCGGCATGAACGCGGCGTGCCGGTGCGCGAAGTGCTCCAAGGCGGCGACCGCGTCGGGCGCGTCGCTCACCGGGGCGAACCGGCCCTCGATGTCCTCGACCTCGTTCACGTAGTCGAACAGCTCGCTGATCAGCTCGGCGCGGGACGCGAAGTGCAGGTAGACGGCGCGCCGCGACACCCCGGCGCGCTCCGCGACGGCCGCCATGGTCGTCGCCGCCATGCCGTGCTCCTCGACGAGTTCGCGCGCCGCGCGCAGCAGCGCCGCCCGCGACCGGCGGCTGCGCGCGTTCCGCGGCTCCTCGATCGACCTCGCCATGCCCCCCATGCTCTCAGCCCGGACCCTGGCCTTAACTGCACGCAGTGTGTAATTTTTTGAAGTACACGCGGTGTGCAGTTTGGAGGGTCGATGGAGAGGAACCGTTGGTGGCCCGTGGTCGGGTGCGGGCTCGTCGTGTTCATGGCCACGCTGGACACCAGCATCGTGGCCGTGGCGCTGCCGGCCGTGGAGCGCGCCCTCGGCGTCCGCACGGCCGCGGCGCAGTGGGCCGTCCTGGGCTACCTGGTGCCGCTGGTCGCGCTCAGCCTGCCCGCCGGGCGGTGGCTCGACCGGACGGGTCCGCGTGCCGCGCGCGTGCTCGCGACCGGCGGTTTCACGCTGAGCAGCCTCGCCGCGGGCCTCGCGCCCGGCCTCGGCGCGCTGGTGGCGGCGCGGGTGGTGCAGGGGGCGTTCGCGGCGGTGCTGTTCGCGCTGGTCCCGGCGGTGACGGTGCGGGCCGTCCGGCCGGAGCTCGCGGGACGGGCGAGCGCGCTCGTCATGACCCTGGGGCCGCTCGGCGCGGTCAGCGGGCCCGTCCTCGGCGGCCTGATCGTGCAGGCGTGGGGCTGGCCCTGGATCTTCTACATCAACGTGCCCGCCGGGCTCGTGGTGATCGCGATCGCGCTGGCGAGCCTGGACCGCGACGCGCTCGCCCGTCCCGACCGCGCGTTCGCGGCGGAGGCGCTGCTGCTGGCCACCGCCGCGACGGCGCTGCTGCTGGCGCTCTCGCTGTCGGCGAGCCGGGGGCCGGCCTGGCTGGCGCTCGCCCTCGCGGCCGTCCCGCCGCTCGCCTGGTGGTGGCGGACGCAAACCAGCGCGCCCTTCCGGCGGCTCGCGCGGTTCCGGCCCGCGGCGGCGCCGGTGGCCGCGATCATGCTGAACGCGCTGGTCATCTCGCTGGTGGAGTTCCTGGCGCCGTTCTACCTGCAGCGGGTCCTGCACCTGTCGCCGGTGGACGCGGCGGCGACGATCCTGGCGATGCCGGCGGCCATGGTCGCGGCCGGTCCGGTCGGCGGGCTGCTCGGCGACCGCTGGGGGACGTCCCGGACGGCCGCGGCGGGCGCGGCGGTCACGACGGCGGGCGTGCTCCTGCTCGTCCCGGCGGGCGGCGATCTGGGGTGGCGGCTGGCCGTGGTGGGGGCGGGGACCGGCCTGTTCGCCGGTCCGAGCTTCGCGATGCTCATGGCGCGCGCGCCGTCCGCGCTCCAGGGGACGGCCGGGGCGGCGCAGAGCCTCGCGCGGCAGCTGGGCTTCTCGCTCGGTCCCGCGCTGGCCACCCTGGCCTGGGCCGGTACCGGCTACTCGGTCGCCGGGATGCGGATCGCGTTCGGTGTGGCCGCCGTCGCGGGGCTGGCCGCCGTTCCGCTGCCGTGGTGGGCGGGACGGGCGCCCTCTCTCGGCAGCGACACCGGCGGCGGTGTGCGCGAGCGCGACGCGCTCCGGTCGCCGTAGCGCCCTCGGCTACGCCGTGCCCGCCATGCGCCGGCGGGTGCGGTCGGGGGCGGACGCGGGCAGGGTGGCGAGGATGTCGGCGAGCGACGTGGCGTCGAGGCTCTGCCGCCATGCCTCGTGCGCCTCGGCCATCTTCGCGGCGAGGACGCAGGTCTCCTGACAGTCCTCGGGGCGCAGGGCACCGCGCCCCTGCTGCCGGATCTCGCGGCACTCGTAGGGCGAGGACGCCCCGTCGACCGCCTCGACGATCTGCAGGAGCGTGATCTCCGAGGCGGGACGGGCCAGCCGGAACCCGCCGCGCGGGCCCGTGGCCGCCGCCAGGACGCCGCTCTTCACCAGCGTCTGGAGCTGCTTGGCGAGGTAGGGCGCCGGCAGGTCGTAGTACTGCGCGAGCTGGGCCGCCGAGGCGGTCGCGCCCGGGTCGAGCTGGGCCAGCGTCGCGGCGCAGTGCAGGAGCCATTCGGTGCTCACGGGCAGCTTCATGCCCCGATCCTACCTATCACGGATATTGCAGATCCTTTTAGTCCGAGATACTGTGCAGTCCGGTCCAGAGACGAGGAGGGGTCATCATGCGGATCGCCGTAGCGGGCGCGACCGGGAACATCGGGGCGCTCACCGTCGCCGCTCTCCAGAAGGCCGGGCACGACGTCGTGCGGATCAGCCGCTCGCTCGGCGTCGACCTGGTGACCGGCGACGGGCTCGACGCGGCCCTGGCCGGCGTCGGCGCGGTCGTCGACGCCACGAACGCGACGGCGGCCGACCCGGCCGAGACGGTCGCCTTCTTCACCGCCGCCACCAGGAACCTGCTCGCCGCCGAGGAGCGCGCCGGGGTCGGCCACCACGTCCTGCTGTCGATCGCCGGGGTCGACCGCGTCGAGGGCAACGCGCACTACGCGGGCAAGCGCGAGCAGGAGCGCCTGGTCGCCGCGGGGCCGGTGCCGTGGTCGATCGTCCCGGCCACCCAGTTCCACGACTTCGCCGCGATGCTCGCCGGCTGGACCGAGCGGGACGGCGTGGCCGCGATCCCGCCGCTGCTCGTCCAGCCGGTCGCACCCGCCGACGTCGCCGACGTCCTCGCCGAGGTCGCCGCGGGCACGCCGCAGGGCCGCTGCCCCGACCTCGCCGGGCCGGAGCCGCAGGACCTGGTGGACATGGCGCGCCGCACCCACCAGGCGCGCGGCCGCACGGTGAAGCTCGTGCCGACCTGGGCGGGGCCGCTCGGCACGGACATGGCGGGCAACGTCCTGCTGCCCGGCGAGGGCGCCCGCATCGCGCCGACCACGTTCGAGGAGTGGCTCGCGACGGCGTGAGCGACGCGGGCGCGACGCGGGCGCGGCGCATCACCTGGATTCGACGCGTCCGAGCGGATCGTCGTCTTCCAGCAGTTCCCTGCACGCCGCCGTCCAGCCGGAGTCGTCGATGCCGAGCGCGTGGCGGAGGTAGGCCAGGGTGAGCCGCTGGACGAGGCCGAGCCGTTCCGGGTCCTCGTCCGTCGTCTCCCTGGCCTCATAGCCGGGGATCCCGCCGAGCGAGTGCTCCGCCCCGTACACCGTGAGCAGGCTCTTGCCGCCGGGGCTCAGGTGGTACGGGTCGGCCGTCCAGTCCGGTCCGCGGACGGTCAGCGGGAGGTCGTCCCGCTCCCCCATGACCACGAGGGCCGGCGTGGTCATGTGCGCGAAGGTCGGGTTCATGAAGGGGTAGTGCTCGGCCGCGAACGGCGTGAGGTCGGCTCCGCCGCGCCCGGCGGTGGCGAGCAGGACGCCCGCCTTGACCCGGGGGTCGGAGAGGTCCTCGCCCTCGCCGGTCACGGGGTCGAGGACGCGCAGGCCCAGCAGGTTGCCCGCCGTCTGGCCGCCGAACGAGTGCCCGGCCGCGGCGACGCGGTCGCGGTCGAGGCGTCCGGCGAGGCCGGGGACGGCGGCCTCCAGCACGTCGAGATGGTCGAGGACGCGCTTCAGGTCCTCGACCCGGAACCGCCAGATCCGCGGCGTCCGGGGGTCGTCCTCGGGCAGGGCCACCGTCCTCGAGTCGAGGTGGGTGGGCTGGACCACGACGAACCCGCGGGCGGCCCAGTAGTCGGTCAGGGGGCCGTAGCCCTCCAGCGACGACCCGAAGCCGTGCGAGAACACGATGACCGGCAGGGCGTCGCCGGTCGCGGGCGCGGAGACGCGCACGCGCAGGTCCTCCCCGCGCGGGTCCGCGCCGGGTCCCGGCGGCGGCAGCACCACCGGCTTCACCGAGACGACGGGGACGGGCCGATCAGAAGCGATATCGAGGGTCGGTGTTGCGGTTTCGGTCATGGCTCTTCCCTTCCGGCCGCTGACGCGGCGGGCGCGACTTCGCGGCTACGCTAAAAGCTGACGCTGACGTCAGAGGCAAGTGGCGTGGCCGGGATCACACCGGGAGGCATGATGCGGATCGGCGAGCTCGCCGCCAGGACGGGCGTGAGCGTCCGCGCCCTGCGGTACTACGAGGAGCAGGACCTGCTCGCCGCGGAGCGCAGCCCCAGCGGCCAGCGGCACTACCCGGACGGGGCGGTCGACCGCGTCCTGCTGATCCAGCAGCTGTACGGCGCCGGGCTGTCGAGCAGGTCGATCCTGGAGCTGCTGCCCTGCGTCGTGGACGGCGAGGCCACGCCGGAGCTCCTCGACCGGCTCGCCGCGGAACGCGAGCGCATCGACCGGCGGATCAGCGACCTGTCCGGCGCCCGGGACAGGCTCGACACCGTCATCACCGCCGCCACCGCGAACCTGCGGACCGGCGAGCACTGCCCCGCCCGCCGACCGAGCTGACCACCGCCCGCGACGGGCGTTTCGGCGAGCGGGGGCGCGCTTCGGCGAGGCGGGTCAGAGGAGGGCGTACATGCGGATGAAGACGGCCTCGGGGTCCGAAGCGCGCGCCAGGCCAACGAAGACGGTCCGGGCGAGCCACAGGTGCGCCGGCGCGTCGGTGCGGAAGACGGGCGAGGTCCGGTAGTAGACGCCGGGCGCGGACACCTGGAGGTCGCCGTCGAACTGCTCCGGGGAGTCGCCGGCCTCGTGGTAGTAGCCGCGGTTGACGATGTCGATGACCGCGCCGTCCTCGGCGCGGAGCAGGTAGCGGGCGTCGAGCTGGCAGACGTCGCCGCGGGTGCTCGACCAGTCGCCGCCGCCCGGCAGGACGGTCCCGCGCAGCAGCGGGCCGTCGACCGTGCCGCCGGTGATGGGGGTGAACTCGGTCCTCTCCCCCGCGCCGTGGCCCACGTGCAGGGTCGGGGCGAGGTCGGCGCGGATCTCGAAGGCGAAGGTCAGAGCGGGCGCGAAGGGGGCTGCGGTGTCGGGCATGGCGGCAGGCTAGCGAGGGACCGACCGATATACAACGGCGTTGTACATCACTGTTGCATCTCGTCGGGTCCGGCCATCGCGGCGAGGCGGCGGGCGAGGCGGGCGGCCGCCTCCCGCAGTTCCGGCGGCTCCAGCACCTCCGTCTCGAAGCCCAGCCGGGCGACGCGCACGGCGATCCGGTCCAGGTCGTCGGCGCCGACGACGAGCACGCACCACCCGTCGCCGCCGTCCTCCACCCGGCCCACCTCGGGCGGCACCAGCTCCCGGACCCGGCCCGGACGGGCGCGCACCCGGATCCGGGCGAGGTGCCGGTACGGCGCCTCGGCCACCGACCGCCGCACGTAGTCGACCGGGTCCGGATGCTCCCTCGCCGCGAAGCGCCAGGTCGTCGCCGCCACCTCGCGCATCCGGTCCAGCCGGAAGGTCCGCCAGCCGTCCCGGTCGACGTCCCAGGCCATCAGGTACCAGCGGCGGCCGGTCGCGACCATCCGGACCGGCTCCACCGTGCGCTCGCGCTCGGCGCCGTCGCGGGCCGCGTACCGGAACCGCACCCGCAGCGCGTCGCGGCAGGCCCGCGCGAGCGTCACCAGCACCTCCGCGTCGACGACGGCGCCTGGACCGACGAGGGTCTCGGTGGCGCCGTGCACCGCCCGCACCTCGGCGCGCAGCCGGGGCGGCATCACCTGGTCGAGCTTCGCGAGCGCGCGCAGCGCCGCCTCCCCCGCCCCGGCGACCGTCCCGCCCGCCGCCAGCCGCAGCGAGACCGCCGTCGCGATCGCCTCCTCGTCGTCGAGCAGCAGCGGCGGCAGCCGGGTGCCCGCGCCGAGCCGGTAGCCGCCGCCGACGCCCGGCACGGCGTGCACGGGGTAGCCGAGCGCGCGCAGCCGCTCCACGTCGCGGCGCACCGAGCGGTCGGTGACGCGCAGTTCCGCCGCCAGCTCGGCGGCGGTCCAGGACGGCCGGCGCTGGAGCAGCCCCAGCAGCCGCAGCACCCGCTCGGTCGTCGCCTCGACGGTCACGCGCTCATCGTTCCACGGGCCGCGGCACGCCCCTCCCCGCCGCGTCCCGCCCCGTCAGAGGCACTTGGCGGCGGTGACGATCTCGGCGCGCATGTTCAGGTCCATCATGCGGAGCGCGGCGTAGCCGAGGTCGGGGTGGATGTGGGCGACCGCGTCGCGGACCACCTTGATCTTGAAGTGCCGGACGTAGGCGTCGAGGGCGCTGTAGAGCACGCACTGCTCGGTGACCTGCCCGGCGAGGATGATCTCCTCCACGCCTTCGCGGGAGAGCAGGTACTCCAGCGCCGTCCCGTAGAAGGCGCTGTGCCGGACCTTGGCCAGGAAGGGGCAGTCGTCCGGCGGCAGGATCGGCTCGACCAGGTCGGGACGCTCGCCGTCCAGCGCCCGGCGGACGAGGTCGTGCCGGTCGGCGGTGAAGTCGCCGTGGTTGTCGTTGACGTACAGCAGGCGCACGTCGTCGCGCTCGCGGGCGCGCTCCAGCAGCCGCCGCAGGGGTTCGATCGTCCGCTCCACGCTCGCGGTGAGCAGGCCCGCGTCCTGGTGGCCGTAGGGGTTCAGCATGTCGACGACGATCAGCGCACTGGTGCTCACGCGCCTGCTCTGCCCGGTCAGGACGGTCGCACACCTGCTCCGGACGGCGCGGCGCAAGGACGGGGATTGCCAACGATCGGGGCCCAGGATCGGGGATTCTCACCGGCTCCGGTCCGGCGCGGCGGGCCTAGGGTTGCGGGTCGTCTCACTTGGAGCCCTTGGAAGGACGTGCGATGGACGAACCGCAGGGAGCGGCGCCGCGCTGGTGTTCGTGCCGGGTGCCGGACGAGGCCGGCGGCGACCACGGGCACCGGCCCGGCATCAGCCGCCGGCAGGCGCTGGGCGGGCTGACGGCGGCGGGCGCGCTGGCCCTCGCGGGATGGCCCGGGACGGCGGAGGCCGCGGCGCCGGGCAGGCGGCCGGAGAGCGACGTGACCATCACCGTCATGGGCACGTCCGACCTCCACAGCAACGCGGTGAACTGGGACTACTACAAGGACGCCGCGTACAGCGACAGCGCGGGGAACGTCGTCGGGCTGGCGCGGGTGTCGAGCCTGGTGAAGCGGATCCGCGCTGCGCGCGGGCGGGAGCGCACGCTGCTCTTCGACGCCGGGGACACCATCCAGGGGACCCCGCTCGGCTTCTACTACGCGACCGTGGAGCCCATCACGAAGACGGGCCTGACGCACCCGATGGCGCTGCAGATGAACGCCATCGGATTCGACGCGGTGGCGCTCGGCAATCACGAGTTCAACTACGGGCTGCCGTTCCTGAACAAGTGGATCAGTCAGATGGACGCGCCGGTGCTCGCGGCCAACGCCGTGCATGCGGGCACCGACCGTCCGGCGTTCCGCCCGTACATCATCAAGCGGATGCGCGTCCCGGGGCATCCGCCGATCAGGGTCGGGCTGTTGGGGCTGACGAACCCGGGCGTCGCGATCTGGGACAAGGCGAACGTGTCCGGGAAGCTCGATTTCCTGGACCTGGTCGAGACGGCCAAGAAATGGGTCCCGATCGTGCGCGCGCAGGGCGTGGACGTCATGGTCGTCAGCGCGCACGCGGGCGACAGCGGGTTGTCGTCCTACACCGGCGACATTCCGGTGGAGAACGCCTCCGCGATGGTCGCCCAGCAGGTCCCGGGGATCGACGCGATCCTTTTCGGGCACGCGCACATCGACGTCCCCCAGCGGTTCGTCACCAACGAGGCGACCGGCGAGACGGTCGTGATGAGCGAGCCGAAGTGCTGGGGCGAGCGGCTGTCGGTCTTCGACCTGACGCTGCGGCGCGAGCGGGGGCGGTGGAAGGTCGTCGGGAAGTCGGCGACGACGGTGAACACGAACACCGTGGAGGAGGACCCGGCGCTCGCCGGGCTGGTGAAGAAGCAGCACGACGCCGTGGTCGCCTACGTGAACCAGGTCGTGGCGACGTCCA
The DNA here is from genome assembly GCF_014706005.1 of Actinomadura sp. RB99. Lineage (NCBI taxonomy): Bacteria > Bacillati > Actinomycetota > Actinomycetes > Streptosporangiales > Thermomonosporaceae > Actinomadura > Actinomadura sp. RB99. The sequence continues at coordinate 33,441 of NZ_JABMCA010000060.1, forward strand.
CCGAGGAGATGTCGGCGGCGGAGTCGTGCTGGAAGGACACCGCGATCCTCGACTACGTCAACGCGGTGCAGACCGCGAAGGTCACCGAGGCGGTGGCGGGCACCGAGTACGCGTCCCTTCCGGTGCTGTCGATCGCGGCGCCGTTCAGCCGCGCCGCGACCTTTCCCGCCGGAAAGGTCACCATCAAGGACATCGCCGGGCTCTACATCTACGACAACACCCTGCTCGCCAGCGTCCTGACCGGCGCGCAGATCAAGGACTACCTCGAATACTCGGCGCGGTACTACAAGCAGGTCGCCGCCGGGGACGCCGTCGATCCCGCGTCGTGGACGAACGCCCACAACCTCCCCGACTACAACTACGACCAGTTCTCCGGGGTCACCTACGACATCGACATCGCCCAGGCGGAAGGGTCGCGGATCCGCGATCTCGCGTTCAACGGAACGGCGGTGGCGGACGATCAGAAGTTCGTCGTCGCGGTGAACAACTACCGCCAGTCGGGCGGCGGCGGCTTCCCGCACATCTCGACGGCGCCGGTGGTCTACAACGCCCAGGTCGCGATCCGCGAGGCGATCGTGGCGTACGCGTCGGCGGCCGGCACCATCGACCCGGCGTCGTTCCACGTGGCGAACTGGAGGCTCGTCCGCGACGGCACGCCCGTCTTCTGACGCGGCCCGCCCGCCTTCCTCGGCGCGGCCCCGACCCGTCTCCTCGACACGGCCCCGCGCGGCTTCCGGATGCGGACCCGTGCGGGGCGTGGGATTCTGGTGCCGTGACCTCGGAAGGCGGGACGGCCGGTCCCCAGCGGGCCATGGGCAGGCCGCGCGCGACCTCGCCGGCCGTCCTGGAGCGGCTGGCGTTCGAGCTGTTCGCCCGCAAGGGGTTCGACGAGACCACCGTCGACGACATCGCGGCGGCGGCGGGGATCGCGCGGCGGACGTTCTTCCGCTACTTCTCGTCCAAGAACGACCTGGTGTGGGGCGACTTCGAAGGCCAGTTGCGGAGGCTGCGGGAGCTGCTCGACGAGGCGGACCCGCACGTCCCGATGATGGACGCGGTGCGCCGCGCCGTCGTCGAGTTCAACCGGTTCGACCCGCAGGACGTGCCGTGGCACCGGCAGCGGATGCAGCTGATCCTCGGGGTGCCGACGCTCCAGGCGGACGCGACGCTGCGGTACGCGTCCTGGCGGTCGGTGATCACGGCGTTCGTGGCCGAGCGGACCGGCGCGCCGGTGTCGGCGCTGGTGCCCCGGCTCGCCGGGAACGTCGTGCTGTCGGCCTGCGTGTCGGCGTACGAGTTCTGGCTGGCGTCCGGCGAGGAGACGGTGCTCGCCGACGTGCTGGACGAGGCGCTGCGGCAGGTGAGCGCGGGCCTGTCGGCGGTGCTGGACGGCGCCGGCTCGGTGTCGGCCTAGCGGGAGGCGTCGGCCTGGCGGGAGGCGCGGCGGGCGGGCGTCACCCGCCGGCGCGGACGGCCCCGGCGATCACCTCGCCGATGAGGACGGCCGTCGCGGCGGGCCCGCGCAGCGGCGCGTCCGGGAGGACGGACGTGTCGGCGACGCGGAGCCCGGTCAGGCCGTGCACGCGGCCGTGGCCGTCGACGGCGGCGCCCATCGGCACGGTCCCGCAGGTGTGCTGGGACGTGCCGAGCCGGGCGAGGATCCACGCGTCGAGCAGGTCGTCGTCGTCCAGCGGGCCGGGCGGGGGGTCGACCAGGCCGCCGGAGACCTCGCCGAACGCGTCGGCCGCGACGATGGCGGCCGCGGCGCGCACGGCCTCGCGCATCCGGCGGCGGTCGGCGGCGGTCTCCAGGTAGCCGTAGGTGATCCGCGGCGGGACGTCGGGGTCGGCGGAGACGGTGCGGAGCGTCCCGCTCGCGCGGGGCGCCAGCGCCGAGACGAGCAGGGGCAGGGGCGCGCCGGGGGCGGCCGGCTCCCCGCCGACCAGGCCCATGATCGGCACGAGGGACTGGAGGATCTCCAGGTCGCCCGCCGCGGCGCCGCCGGTGGAGGACAGGTGGAGGGCGCCGCCGAGCCAGCTCCCGGACGGCGGCGGCAGCGGGCGCCGCGGGGCCCATTCCACGGTGACCTGGGGGTGGTCGCTGAGCGCGGCGCCGACGGCGGGCAGGTCGTGGACGACGGGGACGCCGTGTCGGGCGAGGTCGTCGGTGGGGCCGACGCCGGACAGGTGCAGCAGGTGGGGCGAGGAGAGCGAGCCCGCGCACAGGACCACCTCCCCCGCGTCGAGGACCGTCCGCCGCCCGCCGTGATCGAGCACCGCTCCGGTCGCCCTGCCGCGCCTGATCACGACCGACCGCACCACGCAGTCGCCGAGGACGGTGAGGTTGGGCCGCCTCGCGGCCTCGCCGAGGAGGTAGGCGATCCCGGTGTTGATCCGCCGGCCGTCCACCGTGTTCGACGGCACCGGGCCGGAGCCGGGCGCGGCCTGCGCGTTCTTGTCGGGGTCGTCCGGGTGCCCCAGGGACCGGGCGGCGGCCTGGAACGCGGCGGCGGCGGGATGGCCCGGGTCGGTGCGGCGGACGGGGACGGGGCCGTCGCCGCCGTGCAGCGCGGTGGCGCCGAAGTCGAGGTCGGTCTCCAGCGCCCGCATGAGCGGCAGCACCCGGTCGTAGGACCACAGGTCCCCGTGGACGGACCAGCGGTCGAAGTCCGCGCGCCGTGCCCGGATGAAGTAGCCGCCGTTGACGGTGGTGGACCCGCCGAGGAACCGGCCGCGCGCCGCCGCGTAGGGCAGGCCGGGCGCGAGGAGGGCCGGGAACGTCCGGACGGCGGCGTTGCCCGGTTGCGCGCCGGGAACGAGGCGAGCGTCGAGCAGGCCGCCGGGGAAGTCCGAGAGCGCGCGCGGGACCGGTCCGGCCTCGGCCAGGAGCACCTCGCATCCGGGGTCCTCGCTGAGCCGGGCCGCCAGGACGGCGCCGCTGCCGCCCGCTCCCACCACGAGCACGTCGGGGCGGCGCGGGGCGGGCGTGCTCACCGGCGATTCCGGCGGATCATGGAGCGGGACCTTCCTTTATGACACTCGATGCATTTAGTATCCGTCCAGGACCGATGGTACGAGCCGCCCCGCCCGCCGGGGCGGCCGGGCCGTCGCACGCCGCACGAGGGAGGACCCATGGAGAGCAACGCTCCGCAGAACCCGCCGGCCGACCAGGCCGACGACCGCGCCCAGGACGCCGACGTCGCCGAGTCGCTGATCGAGGAGGTCTCGATCGACGGCATGTGCGGCGTCTACTAGGCCGCACGCCATGGCCCAGCCCGTGCCGGACCTCGACCTCGACCGCGCCTGGGACCTGCACCCGCAGGTCTCGGTGCGGCCCGAGCCCTTCGGCGCGCTCCTCTACCACTTCGGGACGCGCAAGCTGTCGTTCCTGAAGGACCGCCGCCTCCTGGAGGTCGTCCGGTCCCTCGGGGAGGCGCCCACCGCCCGGGAGGCGTGCGCCCGCGCCGGCGTCCCCGCGGCGGACCTGCCGAGGTTCGGCGCGGCGCTCGGCGCCCTCGCCGGCTCCTCCATGCTCGTGGAAAGGACCCCATGACCACCACGACGAACCGGCCCGCCCCGCAGAGCCCCGCCCGGCAGGGGACGCGGCTGGTCGACCTGTTCGAGTACGGGCTCGACGCGCCGATCTGCCTGACCTGGGAGCTCACCTACGCCTGCAACCTGTCGTGCGCGCACTGCCTGTCCAGCTCGGGACGGCGCGACCCGCGCGAGCTGAGCACCGAGGAGTGCAAGGCCGTCATCGACGAGCTGGAGGCCATGCAGGTCTTCTACGTCAACATCGGCGGCGGCGAGCCGACCGTCCGGCCCGACTTCTGGGAGCTGCTGGACTACGCCACCGCCCACCACGTGGGCGTGAAGTTCTCCACCAACGGCGTCCGGATCACCCCGGAGGTCGCCGAGCGGCTCGCGGCCAACGACTACGTGGACGTGCAGATCTCGCTGGACGGCGCGACGCCCGAGGTCAACGACGCGGTCCGCGGCCCCGGCTCCTACGACACCGCGATCCGCGCGATGCGCAACCTGCGCGATGCCGGGATGAAGAACTTCAAGCTGTCGGTGGTGTGCACCCGACACAACATCCCGCAGATGGACGCGTTCAAGGCGATCGCCGACGAGTACGGCGCGCAGCTGCGGCTGACGCGGCTGCGCCCGTCCGGCCGCGGCGCGGACGTGTGGGACGAGCTGCACCCGCGCCAGGAGCAGCAGCGCGAGCTGTACGACTGGCTGGTGGCGCACGGCGACAGCGTGCTGACCGGCGACTCGTTCTTCCACCTGTCCGCCTACGGCAAGGCGCTGCCCGGCCTGAACCTGTGCGGCGCCGGACGGGTCGTCTGCCTCATCGACCCGATCGGCGACGTGTACGCCTGCCCGTTCGCGATCCACGACGAGTTCCTCGCGGGCAGCATCCGGCAGCCGGGCGGGTTCGCCCGCGTGTGGCGCGAGTCGGACCTGTTCCGGAACCTGCGCGAGCCGCAGACCGGCGGGGCGTGCGCGTCCTGCGGCTTCTACGACACGTGCAAGGGCGGCTGCATGGCCGCCAAGTTCTTCACCGGCCTGCCGCTGGACGGCCCCGACCCCGAATGCGTGCAGGGGCACGGCGAGAAGCTGCTCGCGCGGCGTCCCGAGGACCGGGCCGGGATCCCGAAGCCGTCCGCCGACCACTCGCACCGCACCTCGCCGCCGCGCCGGCGGCCGGTGCCGGTCACGCTCATGAGCCGCCCGCCGGAGCGCCCGCCGGTGAGCGCCTGCGAGGAGAACCCGCTGGCCGGACTCCGGCTCTCCTAGCGGTTCCCCGGCGGTTCCTCCAACGGACCCTCTCGTGGTCCACCCCTTCAGGAGACATCGACATGTTCAAGAACCCGTGGTTCGAGACCGTGGCCGAGGCGCAGCGCCGGGCCAAGCGGCGGCTCCCGCACATGGTCTACGGGGCGCTGGTCGCGGGCTCGGAGCGCGGCCGGACGATCGACGCCAACACGAAGGCGTTCGGCGACCTCGGCTTCGCGCCCCGCGTCGTCGGCCACAAGGCGCAGCGCGACCTGTCCACCACCGTGATGGGCGTGGAGACTTCCATGCCCGTGCTCATCTCCCCCACCGGCGTGCAGGCCGTGCACCCCGACGGGGAGGTGGCGGTGGCGCGGGCCGCCGCGAACCGGGGCGTCATCATGGGGCTCAGCTCGTTCGCGAGCAAGCCCGTGGAGGAGGTCGCGGAGGCCAACCCGAACGTCTTCTTCCAGATGTACTGGAGCGGCGACCGCGACGCGATGGTCCAGCGCCTCGACCGCGCGAAGAAGGCCGGCGCGAAGGCGCTGATCGCCACGCTCGACTGGTCGTTCTCCAACGGCCGGGACTGGGGCAGCCCCATGATCCCGGAGAAGATCGACTTCAGGACGGCGGCGAAGCTCGCGCCCGGCGTGCTGCCCCACCCGGGCTGGCTGTGGAAGTTCGCCAAGGAGGGCCGGATCCCCGACCTCACCACCCCGAACCTGAAGCCGCCGAACGGCCCGGCGCCGACCTTCTTCGGCGCGTACGGCGAGTGGATGCAGACGCCGCCTCCCACCTGGGAGGACGTCGCGTGGCTGCGCGAGGAGTGGGGCGGCCCGTTCCTGCTCAAGGGCGTCACCCGCGTCGACGACGCCAAGCGCGCCGTGGACGCCGGGGTGACGGCGCTGTCGGTGTCCAACCACGGCGGCAACAACCTCGACACGACGCCGGCCACGATCCGGGTCCTGCCGTCGATCGCCGAGGCGGTCGGCGACCAGATCGAGGTGCTGCTGGACGGCGGCGTGCGGCGCGGCGGCGACGTCGCCAAGGCCCTCGCGCTCGGCGCGCGCGCCGTGCTGATCGGCCGCGCGTACCTGTGGGGGCTGGCCGCCAACGGGCAGGCCGGCGTGGAGAACGTCCTGGACATCATGCGCGGCGGCCTCGACTCGGCCGTGCTCGGGCTCGGCCACTCCTCGGTCGGCGAACTCAACCCCGACGACCTCGTCATCCCGCCCGGCTTCACGCTGACGCTGGGCGGCGGCGGCTCGGCCGGCTGACGTGCCCGGCCCCGGAGAGCCGGTCGGTGCCGGAGGACCGGCCGGTGCCGGAGACCCGGTCGGTGCCGGAGACCCGGCCGGTGCCGGAGGGCTGGCCGGGGCCGCCTGGACGGACGTCCGGGCGGCCCCGCTCGTCCTGGTGCCGGTCGGGTCGACCGAGCAGCACGGGCCGCACCTTCCGCTGTCCACCGACACGGTCATCGCGGAGGCGGTCGCCGCGCGCGCGGCGGACGCGCTGCGCGCGGAGGCGGACGGGCAGGTGCTCGTCACCCCGGCAATCGCGTTCGGGGCGAGCGGCGAGCACGCCGGGTTCCCCGGCACGGTCTCGATCGGGCACGAGGCGCTGCACGCGGTGCTGGTGGAGACCGTGCGGTCGCTCGCGCTGTGGGCGGGACGCGTCGTCTTCGTCAACGGGCACGGCGGCAACGTCCCCACGCTCGACGCCGCCGCCGGGCGGATGCGGGCCGAGGGGCACGACACCGCCTGGGTCGGCTGCGGCGTGCCCGGCGGCGACGCGCACGCCGGGTTCACCGAGACGTCCGTGATGCTGCATCTGGCCCCCGATCTGGTGCGTCCCTTCGGCGGCGTCACCGGGGAGACCCGCCCGCTCGCCGCGATCATGCCGGACCTCGTCGCGGGCGGCGTGCGCGCCGTCTCGCCGTCCGGCGTGCTCGGCGACCCTGCCGGGGCGACCGCCGAACGGGGCCGCGAGATCGCGGCGGACATGGTGGCGTCGGTCGTCCGCCGCATCGGCGGCCGGCGAGCGGACGAGCGCGGCCGGCTCCTCGACCCCGCCGCCGCGCGGCCATGACACCGCCGAAGAACATGAGCGCGCCGAAGGACCGGTTCCGGCTGCCCGCGAGCCTGCCCGTCGCGCTGGCCCGGGACACCTCGCTCTGGTCGGGCGGGCGCGTGGCCACCGGCGGCGCGCCCTGGAAGGTGGTGCGGCTGGCGGACGCGGCGCGCCCGCACCTGGCGGCGCTGCGCCGGGCGGGCCGCGCCGGCCTCGCCGACCCCTCGCCGCTCGGGCGGGCGCTGGCGCGCAGGCTCCTCGACCTCGGCATGGCCGACCCGCTCCCGGCGCCGCGTCCCGGACCGCACGACGTGACGGTGGTCGTCCCCGCCTACGGGCGGGCCGACGAGCTGGAACGATCCCTGGCCGCCGTCGGGGACGTGCCGGTGGTCGTCGTGGACGACGCGTCGCCCGACCCCGGACCGCTGCGGCGGGTCGCGGACGCGTACGGCGCGCGGCTCGTCCGGCATTCCCGCAACCGGGGCCCGGCGGCGGCCCGCAACACCGGCCTGCGCCTGGTCGAGACGCGGTTCGCCGCGTTCGTGGACTCCGACTGCCGCCCGATGGCGGGCTGGCTCGACGTCCTCGTCCCGCACTTCGACGACCCCCGCGTCGCCGCCGTCGCCCCCCGCATCGTGCCGCTGTCGGACGACACCGGGCTGCTAGCCCGCTACGAGACCGCGCGGTCGGCGCTGGACATGGGCCTGCGGCCCGCGCTGGTCCGTCCCGGCGGCCGGCTCGGGTTCGTGCCGACCGCGACGCTGCTGGTCCGGGTCGCGGCCGTCCCGGACGATCCGTTCGACGAGGACCTGCGGCTCGGCGAGGACGTCGACTTCGTCTGGCGGCTGGGCGACCAGGGGTGGAACGTCCGCTACGAGCCCGCCGCACGCGTCGCGCACACGCCGCGGCTGCGCCCGGCGGCCTGGGCGCGGCGGCGGCACGAGTACGGCACGTCCGCGGCCGATCTCGCCCGGCGCCACCCCGGCCGGCTCGCGCCGGCCCGGCCGTCGCTGTGGAACCTGGCCGTGCTCGGGCTGCTCGCGCGGGGACGCCCGGCCGCGGCCGCCGGCGTCGCGGGAGTGGCGGCGGCGCTGCTGGCCCGGCGCCTGTCGCGGCTGCCCGCCGACTGGAGCCTGGCCGCCGCCATCGTCGGCAAGGGTGTCGCCGCCGACGCCGCCGCGCTCGGGCACGCGCTGCGGCGCGAGTGGTGGCCGCTCGGCCTGGTCGTGCTCGCCGCCTCGCCCCGGAGCCGGGTCGCGCGCGCGGCGGCGGCGGCCATGCTCGCCCCCATCGCCCTGGAATGGCTGCGGCAGCGTCCGGCCGTCGATCCCGTCCGCTACACGGTCCTGCGGCTCGCCGAGGACGTCGCCTACGGCTCCGGTGTGACGGCCGCGTCCGCCCGCGCGCTCTCTGCCGCTCCCCTGCTCCCGGACGTCCGGCTCCCCGAGTCGTTCCCCTCCGCCGCAGGACGGGCCCGCAAGGCCGGGGCACGGGCGCGCAGGGCCGCAGGACGGTGGATCGCGGCCGTCCGCCCGGCCGGCCGCGATCCGCGCTGACGTCAGCGGTTGAGGGCGCCGAGGTCGACCGGCAGCTGGGCGCCGGTGATGTACTTGCCCTCGTCGGAGGCCAGGAACGCGACAATGTTCGCGATGTCCTCCGGCTCGACCATCTCGTAGGGCAGCGTCGCCATGTAGATCGGGCCGAGCAGCGGGTTCTGCTCCAGCAGCTCGGTCATCGTCCCGGCGGTCATGCCGGTCCGCACCCCGTGCGGGTGGACGGTGTTGACCCGGATGTCGTGCTCGCCCAGCTCGTTGGCCAGCACCTTCGCCAGGCCCACGACGCCGTGCTTGGACGAGGCGTAGTGGGCGAGGAACGGCAGCCCCTTCAAACCCGCCACCGAGCTGGTGATGATGATCGAGCCGCCCTGGCCCTGCTCGATGAGCGTCGGGACGGTGGCCTTGACGGTCTTCCACACCCCCGTGAGGTTGGTGTCGATGATGTCCTGCCACTGCTGCTCTTCGAGCTCCCAGGTGCGGCCGTAGTTCACGATCCCGGCGTTGGCCACGACGACGTCGAGCCGGCCGAGCTCGGCGACGCCCTCGCCGACGGCCGCCTGGAGCGCGGCGAGGTCGCGCACGTCCGCCTTGCGGGCCACCACGCGGCGTCCCTGCGCCTCCACCAGCTTGGCGGTCTCGTCCAGGTCGGACTGGGCGGAGGGCTCGTAGGGGACGTACGAGCTGGCCGACCCGACGAGGTCGACCGCGATGATGTCGGCGCCCTCGGACGCGAGCCGGACGGCCTCCGCGCGCCCCTGCCCGCGCGCCGCGCCGGTGATGAAAGCGACCTTGCCTGTCAAACGCGCCATGGCTTACTTCCTCCACATGGGTCAGACCCGACGTCGCAGAGGTGGAAGGCCTTTTTCGGGCGGACAACGGCTGCGCTGCCATCGGGCCGATAAAGCGGTCCACGCCATAGTGGCACTGAGTGTCAAAAGGAGCAAGAGCCCGCCATCGCCACCGGCGCCGACGACACGGTGGCGATGGCGGGGTCCGGCCCGGCGGCCGGGGGTTCCCCCCGGATCCCCGGCCGCCGGCGGCCATGCCCATCCTGGCGGGGCGGCCGGGATCCGCCATCGGTAGCTGAACGGATTCCGGTACCGATTTTCGGTCGCCTTCCGTAGCACCGCGACTACACTCCAAAGGTCCCCTCTGGTTGCCGGGCGTCCGGCGGGAACTGACTCGGAGACGGCGTGGCGCTGAATGTGACGCTGGAACGGCAGACGGGAAGACTCCCCGCGGAGTTCACCAGCTTCGTCGGGCGGAAGGCGGAGCTCGACCAGGTCGGGCGGCTGATCGACGGGCACCGGCTTGTCACGCTCACCGGCCCGGGCGGGGTCGGCAAGACCAGGCTCGCGGTCCGCACCGCGACCCGGGCGCGCGACGCGTTCGACGGCGGCGTCTACTTCGTCGCCCTCTCCGGGCTGTCCGAGCCGTCGCTGCTGCCGCAGGCGGTCTGCGACGCGCTCGGCCTCGTCGAGCAGGGCGGCGAGCCCGCCGCGTCCCGGCTGGCCGACCATCTCGCCGACCGGCGGGTGCTGCTCGTCCTCGACACCTGCGAGCACCTGCTCGACGAGTGCGCCGCGCTGACCGAGGCGCTGCTGCGAAGCGCGCCGGGGCTGCGCGTGCTCGCGACCAGCCGGCAGCCGCTCGACGTGCTGGGCGAGCACACCATCGCGGTCGCGCCGCTCGGCCGGCCGGAACCGGACCGCGCGGACGCCGAGGAGTGCGACTCGGTCAAGCTGTTCGCCGAGCGCGCCGCCGCGGCCGTCCAGGGCTGGACGCTCACCCGCGGCAACCGCGACGCCGTCGTCCGGCTGTGCGACCGGCTCGACGGGATCCCGCTGGCGATCGAGCTGGCCGCGGTGCAGCTGCGGACGTTCTCGGCGGACCAGGTGCTGAGCCGGCTCGGCACCCGCCTGTTCCAGGCCCGCGGCGTGCGGACGAGCGTCCCGCGGCACCAGACGCTGCGCGCCGCGATCGACTGGAGCCACGCGCTCTGCTCGGCCGGGGAGCGGCTGCTGTGGGCGCGGCTGTCGGTGTTCGCCGACGACTTCGAGCTCGACGCCGCCGAGCACGTCTGCTCTGGCGACGACCTGCCCGCCGAGCACGTCGTCGAACTGCTCACCGGGCTGGTGGACAAGTCGATCGTGCAGCGCGCCGACCGCGGCGGCCAGGTCCGGTACCGGATGCTCGACAGCCTCCGGGAGTACGGCGTCGAGCGGCTCGCCGCACAGGGCGGCGAGACCCGGCTGAGGCGGCGCTGCTTCGACTGGTACGCGGGGCGGCTGCGCGTCGCGCGCGCCGAGCTGGCCGGCGCCGGGCAGGTCGGCTGGCTCGCCTGGTTCGGCAGCGAGCGCGCCAACATCCGCGCCCTGCTCGGTCACGTCCTGCCGACCGCCGAGCCCGCGACGATCCGGGACGCGATGGAGGCGCTCGGCCGGCTCTGGATGCTGCACGGCATGGCGGGCGAGTGCCGGCACTGGATGGACCGGCTCCTGGAGACCCGCGACACCACCGGCGAGGGCTGGTCGGCGTTCCTCGGCGTCGCGGCCCTGACGATGGCCCTGCAGAACGACCTGGACGCGGCCGGGGAGCTGCTCGACCGGGCGCTGGTGCAGGCGCGGGCCGAGGGGGACGCCGACACGGCGGCCCTGATCGTCTCGTGCCAGGGCGTCGCGGCGCTGTTCGCCGGCGACGTCGACCTCGCGCTGCGGCTGCTCGGCGCCGCCGACGAGGTGAGCGAGGACGCCGCCGGCGACGACGTGCTCTTCCTGCTCGTCGAGGTCTTCCGGGGCGTCGCGTACCTGTTCAAGGGGGACTACCCGGCGGCGGTCGCGCACGCCGGGCAGGGCGCGCGGATCGGCGAGGAGCACGGCGAGCTGTGGGTGCGGTCCTACGGCATGCTCGTGTGCGGGCTGGCGCTGTGGCTCGCGGGCGACCTCGGCGCGTCGCTGGAACGGCTCTGCCGGTCGCTGCGGATCAAGCGCGACCTCGGCGACGAGCTGGGCATGACGCTGGGGCTGGAGGCGATCGCCGGGTGCCTGTGCAGCGGCGGCGAGTACCTCCGCGCGGTCCGGCTGCTCGGCGCGGCCGACCGGATGCGCGAGTCCACCCAGACCGCGTGGTTCGGCCCGCACCACGCGATGCTGCGGGAGATCCACATCGGCAAGGCCAGGGAGGCCCTCGGCGAGCGGCGGTACCGCGCCGCGTTCGAGGAGGGCGGGCGGCTCGCGCCCGCGCAGGCGCTCCGGGACGCCCTCGGCGAGCCCCCGGCCCCCGAGGACCCCGGCCCCGACGGCGCCGCGGACGGGCCCGCGCCGGACGCCTGCCCGCTCACCGACCGCGAACTGCAGGTCGCGGCGCTGGTCGCGGAGGGGCTGTCGAACCGCGACATCGCCGAGCGGCTGACGATCGCCAAGCGCACCGCCGACTCGCACGTCGAGCACATCCTGGCCAAGCTCGGGTTCTCCTCGCGCGCACAGATCGCCGTCTGGGTCACCGAGCAGGGCGTCTCCGCGCAGGACGGCGCGGCGGAGGCCCGCCTGCCGTACTGACCGCGCCCCCGCGGAGCGACCAGTGCGTGTGCCGGTGATCACGGAGGGTAGGGCCCGATCGGCACCGGCGCCGATCGGGGAGGTCAACGGCGATGACGACGATCCGGGCGGCCGCGGGCCGCGGACCGCGCGCGGCCGGGCGGCGGGCCTGACGTGCAGGCGTTCTCCACCGCGACGGTCTACGAGGGGCCGTTCTCCGAGGTCCCGCCGGACGGGCTGCGCAAGATCTGGCTCTGGGCGGTCCTGATCGCGGTCGGCGGGTTCCTGTTCGGCTTCGACACCGGGGTGATCTCCGGGGCGCTGCTGTACATCAAGACCGACTTCGGGCTCGACTCGTTCGAGCAGTCCAGCGTGGTCAGCGTGCTCGTGCTCGGCGCGATGGCGGGCGCGATGGGGTCGGGGCGGATCGCCGACCGGATCGGGCGCCGCAGGATCTTCGGCCTGGAGGGGCTGGTGTTCCTCGTCGGGACGGTCATCGCCGTCCTGTCCACCGGCTACGCGATGCTGGTGGTCGGCCGGCTGGTCCTCGGCCTCGCGGTCGGCGGCGCGTCGGCGACCGTGCCGGTGTACCTCTCGGAGATCTCCCCCAAGGAGATCCGGGGCCGCACCCTGACCCTCAACCAGCTGCTCATCACGATCGGCATCCTGGTCGCCTACCTGACCAACCTCGCGTTCTCCGGGGCCGGCGACTGGCGCGCCATGATCGGGGTCGGCGCGGTGCCCGCGGCGGTGATCGTCGCGGCGTCGCTGTGGGTGCTGCCGGAGTCGGCCGCCTGGCTGGCCGCGCGCGGGGACCGGGCCGAGGCGCGCCGGCTGGTCGCCTCCGTCACCAACGAGGCCACCGCCGACCGGCTCCTCGACCGCTACGAGCGGGACAGGGCGCGGCGGGACGGCGGGCGGCGGACCGGCCGGCGGACGCTGCTCGCCGCCGACGTCCGGCCCGCGCTGGTGGTCGGGCTGACCCTGGCGGCCGTGCAGCAGTTCGGCGGCATCAACACGATCATCTACTACGCCCCGACGATCATCGAGAAGAGCGGGCTGAGCGCGTCCAACTCGATCGTCTACTCGCTCGCCATCGGCGTCATCAACCTGGTGATGACGCTGGTCGCGATCCGTGTCATCGACCGGTCCGGGCGGCGCCCGCTGCTGCTGTTCTCGCTCGGTGCGATGACGGTCATGATGGCGCTGCTCGGGCTGTCGTTCGTCGCGGGCTGGTCGTCCGGGCTCTCGCTGGTCTTCATGGTGCTGTACATCGCCGGGTACGCGGTCGGCACCGGGCCGGTGTTCTGGACGCTGATCGGCGAGATCTTCCCGCCGCGCGCCCGCGCCGCCGGGTCCAGCGCGTCCACCGCGGTGAACTGGCTGGCGAACTTCGTGGTCAGCCTGGTCTTCCTGCCGATCGCGACCGTCATCGGGCAGGGCGAGACGTTCTGGATCTTCGCGGTGATCGCGGGGCTCGGCTGGGTCTTCGTGAGCCGCTTCGTCCCGGAGACGAAGGAGCGCGACTTCACCGAGGTCGACGCGGACCTGCGGTCCCGGTTCGGGCGCCGCGCCCCCACCTCCGCCGATCCGGGCTAGCGGGTGTCCACGCCCCGGGTCAGGCGGGGGCCGGGTCAGGCGGGGGCCGGGCCGATCAGGCGCTCCCAGTGGCGCCGGACGTCGTCCCAGGGGAAGCGCGGGCCCGGGTCGATGCGGCGCCGCACCAGGATGCCGGGGTCGTCGGACGCGGGGACCCTCTCCTGGTCCAGGTCGCTGTGGCGCACCAGGCGGACGAGCGCCGGGTGGGTCTCCGTGAGGACGGTCAGCAGGTCCATCAGCGCGGCCGTCTGCTCCGGCGGGAAGTCCTCGGAGGGGTCCTGCGACCGCGAATGGAAATGGTCGGGATGGCGGCCGGTGTTGACCAGCTCGATCCCGATCGACGGGGTGTTGTGGCCCGCGGCGTGGGCGGCGACCCGGTCGAGCGGCACGAAGCGGTGGCAGCCGCCGTCGCGGTCGACGTAGAGGTGGCCGCACACCCCCGTCCCGTCCTCGGTCCCGGTGGCGCTCCGCTCGGCGAAGTCCCACGCCTCCGCCAGCGTCGGGATCTCCGTGGCGTGCAGGACGACGGTCGTGATGGACTCCGGCGACCTCCGCTCCAGCGACCCCCACCAGGAGACGAGCCGGTCGTCCACGGGAGGACCTGCGGGCGCCGTCATGATCCCCATGCTAACGGCGACAAATGGCACAAAAGGCTTCTATGCCAATGGATTGCAGTTCTTTGGCGATATGACAGCGAAGATGGCATCAAACGCATATCGGAGCGCCAGCGGGGACACCCTTGGCGCCGGAGCATCGGGGGATGCCGTGAGCGATCTGATCGCCGTCGCCTACCCGGACGTGGACACCGCCGTGACGGTGCGCGACCGGCTGATCGACATGCAGCGCCGGAAACTGATCACGCTCGGCGACGCCGCGGTGGTGGAGAAGCGGCCGGACGGGAAGATCAAGCTGCACCAGATCCACAGCACCACGCGCACGGGCGCCCTGTGGGGCGGCGTGTGGGGCGGCCTGCTCGGCATGCTGTTCTTCGCGCCGCTGGTCGGCGCGGCGGTCGGCGCCGCCGCCGGGGCCGCCGGGGGCTCGATGACGGACGTGGGGGTGGACGACTCGTTCATGCGGGAGGTCGGCGCGAAGCTCCAGCCCGGCGGAGCGGTGCTGTTCCTGCTGGTCATCTCCGTGACGCCGGACCGGGTCATCCCGCAGATCGCCGAGTACGGCGGCGAGGTGATGCAGACCTCGCTCAGCAACGAGGCCGAGACGCACCTCCGCGAGACCCTGGAGGCCGCGAAGCAGGTGCACCAGCCCGCCTGAGCGTCCGCGCCCTGACGGACCCGTCACGTCCGGTTCGGGGCCGGGGCCTGCGGGTCCCGGCCCCGGGACGTCACCTGCCGCCGGGCTCGTCGCCGTCGCGCTCGGTGGACCCGTCCTCGGTCGGCTCGTTCTCGGCCGGCTCGTCGTCATCCGGCTCGTCGGCCGGGTCGGCGCCGGTCAGGCGGGCGCTCAGGCGGTGCGAGACGCGGACGTCGCGGTAGGTCACGTTCGGCTTCGCGGGCCGGGGCAGGTTCCGCCGGTCGGTGCCGGTGCCGGACTCGCCTTCCGGCTCGGCGCCCGCCCGCTCGGTGACCTCCGGCGTCTCGCGGAAGACGAGTTCGTCCGCCTTCACCGAGGCCCCGATCTCCACATCCGGTTTCCGTTCCGGTTCCGGCATCGCTCCCCCTCACATTCCCGGCAGCCGCTTGAGGACGCCGCCGATGAGGTCCCGGCCGGCGCGGACGGACTTCCTGGTCAGCGCCGCCGCCAGCTCGCCCGCCGCGAGGTCGTCCGGCCGCTCCGGGACGTCCCGCGCCGCCCGCGGCTCTCGCTCGTCATGCGCCGCCCGCCGGTCCCGCTCGCCGTGCGCCGCCCGCGGCTCCCGCTCGTCGTGCATCGCCTGCGGCTCCCGCTCGTGCCGCTCGCGCTCCCGTTCGTCGCGCCGCCGCTCGTGCTCGTCGCGCCGCCGTTCGTGCTCGTCGCGCCGGGGCGGGCGGCCTGGGACCGGCGGCGGTGCGCCGGGGCGCGGCGGCTCCGGTCCGGGCTCTCTCCCGACGTGCGGGCGTCGGGGCGGCCTCCGGGCCTCGGTCCCGTTCCGCGCCCGGCCCACGTCGCCGCCCGGGACGCGGCCGGCGTCCCGGACGGCCCGGCCGGCGTCCAGGCCCTCGATGGCCCGACCCGCTCCCCTGCCCGCGTCGTCCACCGCGCGCGCCGTGCCCGCGCCCGCGTCCCGGACCGCGCCGCCGGCGCCCCGGCCCAGCTCGCCCGCCGCCGCGCCGACCCCGCGCGCCGTCCCGGCCAGGAGGTCGGGGTTCGCGTCGACGGTCTCCAGCACCCGGTCGATGATCCGTGCGACGTTGTCGAGCCGCACCTTGAGCAGCGCCTGCGCCTCCACGCCCTTGAGGACGAGGCTGACCCGGCCGAGGGACACCTCGGCGCCGACGCCGAGGGAGAGCACGTCGAGCACGGCGGCGTGCAGCGACACGTCCGCGCGCAGCTCGTCGACCTCGATCTCGATCTCGTCGACCTTGACGACCGGGACGTCCAGCAGGACGTCCGGGTCCTCGCCGGGCGCGCCGCCGGCGGGCGGCTGGTCCATGGCTTCTCCTCGGGTGCGCGCGTGCGGCCGTTCCGACGTCCCCTTACCGGCGGGGAGCGGCGCGAACCCTGGTCAGCGCGCGGTTTTGCCCGGATATGGCGAGGAGATTCCGTGATCATCGGGGAACGCCGCGCGGACGTCCCGCCGGCGGGCCCGGCGGGACGTCCGCCGCCTCAGACCTCGCGCCTACGGGCGGCCACCGCGAGCAGCGCGGCGACCAGGGCGAACGCGGCGCCGATCAGCCAGACCGCGACGTAGCCGCCCTCGCTGGGGTCGTCCCGGCCGGCGGGCGCGGCGAGCAGCGTCCCGAACAGGCCGCCCGCGACCGCGCCGCCGACCGTCTTGACGTTGTTGTAGACGGCGGTGGCGACGCCCGTCCGGGACGGGTCGGACGCCTCGGCGATCACCGTCGGCATCGCGCCGAGCGCGGTGCCCAGCCCGAGGCCCATCAGGGTCAGCTCGGCGACCACCGCCCACAGCTCCCCGTGCGCCGCCGCGAACGCGACGAACCCGACGCCGACCAGCAGGAACGAGCCGATCAGCGCGGTGCGGTAGCCGACCTTCGCGGCGATCCGGGCGGTGCACGCGGAGCCCGCGATGCTGGCGATCATGGCGGGCAGCGTGGCGAGCGCGATCGACAGCGAGGACAGCCCGAACCCGTAGCCGGCCTCGTCCCGGTCGGTGGCGAAGAAGGCGGCGTTCGGGGACTGGCCGCCGAAGTAGACCACGCCGAACGCGAACGAGGCGAAGTAGAACGGCGCGACGTGCCGTCCGGCCATGGCGCGCAGGTCCACGAGCGGCTCGGCGGTGCGCAGCTCGACGAGCGCCCAGACCGCGAGCAGGACCAGGCCCGCCAGGGTGGGGACCAGGACGCGTCCGCTGAGCCAGCCGTGGTCGCCGGCCGACGACACCCCGGCGAGCAGGCCGAGGACGGCGAGGCCGAGCAGCACGACGCCCGGCCGGTCGACCCGTCCGGCGGCGCGGGTGACCGACTCCGGGATCGCGACCATCGAGACGGCCACGCACGCCAGCGCGAGCACGGCGGGGACGGCGAGGGCGATCCGGACGTCGCCGAAGATCTTGCCCGCCGTGCCCATCCCGACGGCGCCGAGCAGGCCGCCGAGGGTCAGCGCGCCGACCAGCCGGGCGATCGCGCGCCGGGCGAGGCCGACGGGGAGCCGGTCGCGGATCAGCGCGATCTCCAGCGGCATCAGCGCGACGAGCGGGCCCTGCAGCAGGCGCCCGAGCAGCAGCACCGGGAAGGCGGGCGCGACCGCGCAGAGCACCGAGCCGGCGGCGACGCAGGCCAGCGCGATCCGCAGCATCCGGCGGTGGCCGTGCAGGTCGCCGAGCCGCCCCAGGGCGGGCGCACAGACCGCCGCGGACAGCAGCTGGACGGACACGACGAGCGCGACGGCGGAGTCGGAGACGCCGAAGGTGTCGCCGATGCTCGGCAGGATCGGCGCGATCCCGGCCTGGAGGAACCCGCTGACCAGCTCGAAGAGCACCAGCAGGCCGACCACGGCGGTGACGGACCGCACCGGCGGCGCGCCCGCGTCCGGCGCGCCCGCGTCCGGCGCGCCCGCGTCGGGCGCTCCCGACGCGGCGCCGGTGGCGGCCGTCACGCGTCCTCCAGGCGGCGCACGGCGAGCTCGGTCAGCAGCGCCGCCGCGTCGGGCAGGACGGCGTCGTCGTAGGCGGCCTGCGGGGAGTGGTTCATCGGCGCGGTGGCGGGCTCGCGGTCGGCGGGGCAGGCGCCGAGCCCGATGAACGCGCCGGGGACCTGCTGGAGGACGAACGAGAAGT
The DNA here is from genome assembly GCF_014706005.1 of Actinomadura sp. RB99. Classification (NCBI taxonomy): domain Bacteria; kingdom Bacillati; phylum Actinomycetota; class Actinomycetes; order Streptosporangiales; family Thermomonosporaceae; genus Actinomadura; species Actinomadura sp. RB99. Next base: position 51,376 of record NZ_JABMCA010000060.1, read on the forward strand.
CCTCGGAGCCGGCCATCGGGCGCGGGACGTCGAAGACGCGCCCGTCGCCGAACAGGTCGCGGGCGGTGCCCAACGCGAACGCGGCCTCGTCCGGGGCGTTGACGGTGACGGGGTACTGCTCGACGTAATCGATCTCGGCCTCGACGCCGTGGGCGGCGGCGATCCCGCGCACGGTCCGCTCGACGCCCGCGCGGACCCTGCGGTGCGCCTCCTCGGAGAACGACCGGACGGTGACGTCCATCGACGCGGTCTCGGGGATGACGTTCCCGGCCGTCCCGGCGTGGATCGAGCCGACGGTGACCACGGCAGGGTCGAAGATGTCCAGCTCGCGGGTGACCATCGTCTGGAGCGCGCCGACCATCGCGGCGAGCGCGGGCACCGGGTCCTTGGCGGCGTGCGGCGACGAGCCGTGCCCGCCCTCGCCGCGCACGACGATGTTCACCGCGTCGGACGCGGCCATCGCCGTCCCGCCGCGGCTGACGACGGTGCCCCGCGGCAGCGCGGTGGAGAACACGTGCAGGGCGTAGGCGGCGACGGCGCGCTCCCCCGCCGCGTCCAGCACCCCCTCGTCGATCATGATCTTGGCGCCGCCCATGCCCTCCTCGCCGGGCTGGAACATCAGCACCACGTCGCCGGCCAGCCGCTCGCGGCGCGCGGCGAGCAGCTTCGCGGCGCCGACGAGGCCCGCGACGTGCAGGTCGTGCCCGCAGGCGTGCATGCGGCCAGGGATCGTCGAGGCGTAGCCGAGGCCGGTGTCCTCCTGGACGGGGAGCGCGTCCATGTCGCCGCGCAGCAGCACGGCGGGCCGGCGGCCGTCCGCGCGGGCGGCGCCGCCGCGCAGCACGGCGGTGACCGAGCTGAGGCCCTTGCCGGTGGTGATCTCCAGCGGCAGCCCGTCCAGCGCGGCGAGGACCTTCTCCTGGGTGCGCGGCAGGTCGAGGCCGAGTTCCGGCTCGCGGTGCAGGGCGCGGCGCAGTTCGGTCAGTTCTTCCCGCAGGTCAGCGGCATCGTCACAGACAGACATGGGGGTATGGTGCGGAAGCGGACCCTTTCCGCCCGGCTTCTGCCGGTATCCACCGCGAGAGGCCGCCCGGATGCCGACATCGACCACCCTCGACGAGCTCGACCACCTGCTCGTCACCGCGCTGCAGACCGCCCCGCGCGCCGACTGGCGGCGGATCGGCGCCGCGATCGGCGCGGACGCCTCCACCGCCGCGCGCCGCTGGGCGCGGCTGACCGGGGCCGGGCTGGCCTGGCTGGCGTGCTTCCCGGCCGCGGTCGACTGGCTGACCCCGGTGGTGGCGTTCATCGAGATCGACTGCGTGCCGGGCCGGCTGCACGCGGTGGCCGCGGAGATCGCCGAGGACCCGCACGTGTTCAACCTGGAGCACGTCACCGGCGGCCGGGACCTGCTCATGACCGTGGTGGTCCGCGACAACGCGGAGCTCGCCCGCTATGTCGGCTTCCGGCTCGGCCGGCTGGACGGCGTCGCCGCGACCCGCACGCAGATCGCCACCACCCTGCACTCCGAGGGCAGCCGGTGGCGGCTCGACCGGCTCGGCCGCGAGCAGCGGGACCTGCTGGCGCGCGACCGCCCCCGCGGTCCGGGCGAGATGGGCGGGTGGGCGCTGCGCGCCGAGGACCAGGCGCTCGCGCGGCTGCTGGTGGAGGACTGCCGGCAGCCCGTCGCGCGGCTCGCCGAGCGCACCGGCCTCAGCCCGACCACCGTGCGGCGCCGCCTCGCCCGGATGCACGGCGGCGGCGCGCTGATGTACCGGTGCGAGGTCGCGCGGTTCCTGTCCGGCTGGCCGGTGACGGTGTACCTGTGGGGCGCGGCGCCGCCCGACGAGGTGGCGCGGCTCGCGGCCCTGCTCGCCGGGCTCCGCGAGACCCGGATGTGCGCGTCGCTGACCGGGTCGGACAACGTGCTGTTCGCCGTGTGGCTGCGGTCGGTGGAGCGCGTCCAGTCGTTCGAGACGGCGCTGCGGCGGCGCTTCCCGCAGCTGACGATCACGGACCGGGCGGTCGCGCTGTGGCAGGTGAAGCTCGCCGGCCAGCTGCTCGACCCGCAGGGCCGGCACCTGCGCACCGTCCCGTTCTGGACGTGGGACGACCCCGGCACCGAGGACGCGCTCGGCGACCTCGTCGCGCGGCTCCGAGAGGGGCCCGGCCCGTCCGCCGCCGCCCTCTGACGGGCGTCGTCGTTTATCGTGGTCTACCGTCCGCCACGCGCCCCGTCCCGTCCCGCCGCGGCGGGACGCGCGAGCCTGCGCCGTGAGCGGCCTGGCCAGGGAACTCCATGAGAAAGGCGGGGGCGTGACTCAGCGACGACCGCGGCTCTCGACCGACGACCCGGCGACGGAGGAACCGGCGGGCGGCGGCACGGGCGAGGTGCCGGACGACGTCACCGCCGCCGTGGAGCGGGTGCTGAGCGCGGCCGCGCTGCTGTGGAGCCGCGCCGACCAGGGCCTGGAGCCGGCGGTGTCGCCGATCCAGCTGCGCGCCGTGGAGGCGATCGCCCGCTTCGGCCGGCCGAACCTCGGCCGGCTCGCCGAGGAGCTCGGCGCGATCCCCTCGTCCGCGAGCCGGCTGTGCGACCGGCTGGAGGCGGCGGGCCTGGTGGTGCGGGAGAACGCGGTCGCCGACCGGCGGGAGATCATCGTCCGGCTGAGCAAGCAGGGCGAGCGGCTGTACTCGGAGCTGACCCGGCGCCGCCGGGAGGCGGTGCGCGAGGTGCTCGCGCAGCTGTCGCCCGCGTCCCGGGGGCGGCTGATCGACGCGCTCACCGAGTTCGACATGGCGCGCGAGCGGCAGGACGCGGGCGCGTCCGAGGCACTCGGCTCGCGGACGGCCTGACCCGCCGCCCGCGTCCCGCTCCCGCGCGCGCCGCCCCGCCGCACGCGCCGCCCGCAAGTACCGGAGGGAATTCCGGTGCTCCTCGACATCAAGTATTTGCCATGTGGCAAGCTTTTTGGCAGTCTTCCCCTGCGGTTCCCCGTCCCGGTCCGGACGGGCTGCGGAGGAACCATGCCCCCGGGAGGTGGACGGCCCGGACAACGAGATGGGGTCGCAATGAGCACGCACGGCCGCGCGGCCGAGGTCGAACGGACGCTGCGCACCGCCCCGGCGCATGCGCTCCCGGAGACGCTGGCCGCCCTCCTCCAGCGGGAGCTCCCGCGGATCCGCGGCGCCCGCCTGCTGGTGAACGACTACCACTCGCGCATCCTGCTCCCCGTCGAGCCCTTCCCCACCGCGCCGGCGCGGCCGGCCGGAGGGGAGCCGGCCGCGCCGATCAGAATCCAGGGCTCCGCGGCGGGACGCGCGTTCGTCTCCCGGCGGCCCGTCGTCGAGCCCGTCCCCGCCGACGGCTCCGAAGCGCCGGACGGCATGGACGCCCGGGTGTACTCCCCCGTCACCGCGCGGGGCGAGCGGCTCGGCGTCCTGGAGTTCGGGTCGGCGGGCGGCGACTGGGACGAGGGCGAGCTGGCCGAGCTGGCGGAGATCGGCGCGGTGTTCGGGTCGGCGCTGCGGGTCGCGTGGAACCACACCGACCGGTACGAGCGGGCCCGGCGCAGCCAGCGGCTCACGCTCGCGGCCGAGCTGCAGTGGCAGCTGCTGCCCGGGCACGCCTGCACCGGAGACGGCTACACCCTCGCCGGGCACCTGGAGCCCGCCTACTCGATCGGCGGCGACAACTTCGACTGGTCCGCCGAGCACGACCACCTCGCGCTGACCGTCACCAACGGGTCGGGCACCGGCATCCAGGCGGCGCTGCTGACGTCGCTGACCGTCGGGGCGCTGCGCAACGCGCGCCGGTCCGGCGCCGACATCAGCGAGCAGGCGAGCCTGGCCAACGACATGGTGCACGTCCGCTACGGCGGGCGGGAGTTCACCGAGACGCTGGTGATGCGGATCGACCTGGCCGACGGCATGGTGCACGTCATCGACGCGGGCTCGCCGCGGATCCTGCGGATGCGCGGCGCCGAGGTCGCGCGCGTCCCGCTGGAGCAGCAGCTGCCGCTCGGCATGTTCCCCGACACCGAGTACCGGCCGCAGCGGTTCCGGCTGGAGCCCGGCGACCGGCTCGTCATCGTCAGCGACGGGGTGTTCTCCGCGCGGTCCGCGCGCGGCGAGTTCGGCACGCACGCGCTGGAGCAGGCGACCCGCCGCAGCCGCCTGCAGGACGCGGTGGAGGTGCCGCTGACCATCGTGAGCGAGCTGATCGAGCACCACGAGGGCGCCGACCTCGCCGACGACGCCGTGGTGGTCTGCCTGGACTGGCACGGCCCCGCCGCGCGGCCCGCCGCCGAGCCGGAGTAACCTCCCGCTTACCCGAGCGAGGAGGCGCGATGGACGGGCTGGACGCGATGGAGACCGTGCGGGCGGCCGACGGCATCATCCACGACGTGGGCGCGGCGTGGATGCTCGACCCGGCGACACCGGAGCGCGGGAAGCGCGCCGGATACGGCAACCCGTTCGCCTTCTACTTCGCGGGCCGCGGCGGGGTCCTCGGGGACGTCGACGCCGACGTGGTGTCCGCCGCGATGGGCTGGTTCCCGCCGCAGGTCGTCCGGCTCTTCTGGGACGAGGGCGTCGCGGTCGCCGGGGCGCGCGAGGCCGCCCGGCGGTACGCGGTGACGTGCGCGGAATGGGGCCGCGACCACATCGGCGACGCCGGCGGCGAGCGGCTGTGCGACCTGGCCGGCCGCGTCGTCGAGGCCGCCGAGGGCTCGGGGCTGCCGCTGTTCTGCGGATGGCGCGCCGAGCCGCTGGTCGACGACGTCCCGGGCCGCACCGCGCAGCTCGTGCACGTGCTGCGCGAGTGGCGCGGCGCGCTGCACCTGGTGGCGACGACGGCCGCCGGGCTCGCGCCGCTGGAGGCCGTGCTCGCCGGCTCCGACGAGGGCCGGGCGCGCTTCCTCGGCTGGCGCGGCGACCTCCCCGACTGCTCCGGTCTCAAGGGGCGCCGCGCGGAGGCGGAGGAGACCACCGACCGGCTCGCCGCCGCCGTGTACGAGCGGGCGCTGTCGCCCGCCGAGCGCGCCGAGTTCGCGGAGCTCGTCCGCGCGGTCGGCGCCGCCGCCCTGGGCTGAGCCCCGCCGAGCGCTGGGGCGGGCGCTGGGGCGACGCGCCTTTTTGTCGTCCGGGGCACAAGAACCGTCCGGCGATTGTGTCAGCGGGCGACTGTCGCGGCGGCGGGGCGGCGTTCATTGTTGCCCCGTATCCGTCCGCGTCCGGAAGGAGAACGTGATGGGGCGACCACCCCACCCCGTCGTTCGCCGCCCGTCGCGCCGGCTCGGCGGGCTCGCCGTGCTGGGCGCGTCGGCGCTCGTCGCCGCCGCGGCGGCGCTCCCCGTCCACGCCCTGGCCGCCCCCGCCGCCCCGGCGGCCGACCCCTCCGCCGACCGGGTCGAGACGCCGGTCGCCACGGGCTCGCCCGTCACCGGCGTCACCGAGACCATGGTGCGGGTGCGCGTCCCGCTGCCGTCCTCGGCGGGCCCGCACCCGGAGGCCTGCGACTGGCTGTCGTACCTGCGGTTCCGGGACTCCGCCGGCCCCGCCGCGTCGGCGGACGCCGACCGGATCCTCGTCGCGCAACCCGGCATCCTGGAGGGCGCGGGCGCCTTCGACAGCGTCGCCCGCAACACCGTCGCGGCCGCCGCGAAGAACGGGAAGCACATCGAGTTCTGGGCGCTGGACCGCAGGTCCAACTGCCTGGAGGACCACACCGGCGTGCAAGCCGGCCTCGCCGCCAAGGACGTCCACCTCGCCGTCGACTACTACTACCGGCGGAAAGAGGTGGACGGCCGGAAGTTCGCGGGCTACCAGACCAACGACCAGGTGACGTGGCTGCAGAACGTCGGGCTGGAGCGGACCGTCCGCGACCAGTACGACCTGATGGTCCACGAACTGCCGGACCAGGCGGCCCGCAAGCGGAAGATGCTCTGCGGCGGCCATTCCCTCGGCGGCGTCCTGACCGCGTTCTTCGCCGAATGGGACTTCGACGGGAACCACTCCACCACCGACGACGCCGGCTACGAGCAGTGCTCCGGCTACTTCGCGCTCGACACCCGGATCAGCACGAGCCTGCCCGGCATGGACGGCCAGATCCCGACCGACCTGATCCCGCTGCTGAAGTTCGGCGCGAGCGCCGTCCAGGCCGGGCTGGAGAGCGGCGTCGTCCCCCGCGCGCTCTCGGCCCCCGCGCTGATCAACACCGAGACGATGAACCTGCTGTCGATCGCGGGCCTCGCCGCCGACCTCGCCCCGGACGGCCCGTCCGACCTCTCGACCTACGTGCCGTCCTCGTTCAACACCGACACGACCTACCGGCTGCTGTTCTCCAAGGACTACCCGACGTTCCTCAAGGGCTCCCCGACGGTGAAGGACTTCCGCTTCACCAACGCGGCGGCGCTCGGCGGGCTCCTCGACGACAACTCCGAGCCGCTCGCGTTCATGCAGGCCAGCGTCGGGTTCTGGGACGGCGGGAAGATCGTCGACAAGGAGTTCCCGGCACCGAACGACCTGGACTCGATCGGCCTCGGCGGCCTCGGCCAGCTCCTCGGCCCGGACAAGAAGGCCATCCCGGACGAGCCGAACGGCCCGCTCTACACCTGGCGGAACTACGACGCCCTCGGAGGCGGGGTGCCCGCTTCCAAGGACGGCACCCCCTTCACGTCCGCCGTCAAGGAGGTCACCGACATCGGCGAGCTGGCCCGCAGCCTCGCCGAGCAGCCGCTCGACTTCACCGAGCACTACTTCCCCACCAAGATGGTCACCGACATCGCGCTGGCCGCGTCCCCTGGCATCGCCGACGACGCCGTCCACACGAACGGGCCGACCGCGAACCCGATCATCAACCTGGAGGCCGGCGACGGGCTCGGCGGCCGCGACCCGCAGCCGGGCGACGTCATCGCCCCCGGCTACCAGCACATCGACGTGCTGACCGCCGCCGCGAAGCAGAACGGCGGCGAGCCCGAGATCGTCTCCACGAACCTGGCCGCCTTCGCCGGGAAGTGACCGCCGCCCGCCCGCGCCCCGCCCCCGGTGTTTCGGGGTGCGGGGCGCGGGTACGTGGCCGCCCGACGAGGTGAGGGGGTCGGGATGGGCGTCCGCCAGTGGATCGGGTCGTGGCCGGTGTACCGGCAGGTCACGGGAGACGATCCGCTGGGCCGCGGGGCCGCCGCCAAGAGCGGCGTCAGCGAGCGGCTCAAGCCCCGGGTCAGCACAGCCGACCAGGTCGTCAAGTCCGTCTGCCCGTACTGCGCGGTCGGCTGCGGCCAGAACGTGTACGTCAAGGACGACAAGGTCGTCCAGATCGAAGGCGACCCCGACTCCCCGGTCAGCCGCGGGCGGCTCTGCCCGAAGGGGTCCGCGAGCCTCCAGCTGACGACCGGCTCGGCGCGCGAGCAGCACGTGCTCTACCGCCGCCCGCACGGCACCGAATGGGAACGGCTCGACCTCGACACCGCCATGGAGATGATCGCCGACCGCGTCATCGCGGCGCGGCGGCACGGCTGGGAGTGGGAGCGGAACGGGAACCGGACGAGGCGCACCCTCGGGTTCGCCAGCCTCGGCGGCGCCACCCTCGACAACGAAGAGAACTACCTCATCAAGAAGCTGTTCACCGCGCTCGGCGCCGTACAGATCGAGAACCAGGCCCGCATTTGACACTCCTCCACCGTTCCCGGTCTGGGAACCTCGTTCGGACGCGGCGGCGCGACCACCTTCCAGCAGGACCTGCAGAACGCCGACTGCATCGTCGTCCAGGGCTCGAACATGGCCGAGTGCCATCCGGTCGGGTTCCAGTGGGTGATGGAGGCGAAGGCGCGCGGGGCCAAGCTGGTGCACGTCGACCCGCGGTTCACCCGAACCAGCGCGCTCGCGGACCTGCACGTCCCGCTGCGCGCGGGCAGTGACATCGCGTTCCTCGGCGGGATCATCAACCACGTCCTGGCGAACGAGCGGTACTTCCGCGAGTACGTGCTGGAGTACACGAACGCGTCGGTGATCCTGGACGAGGGCTTCCGCGACACCGAGGACCTCGACGGCGTCTTCTCCGGCCTCGACCCCGAGTCCCGCGGCTACGACCAGGCGACCTGGCGCTACGAGGGCCTGGAGGTGCAGGCCGCCGCCGGCGAGCGCGACATGGAGTACGAGGACCGGGCCGCCGCGTCGACGTCCGGGCACGGCGAGGCCACCGGGGCCGGCGGCCCGGCGCTCGGCGAGGGCGACCCGTCCCGCGACCCGTCCCTGGAGCACCCGAGGTGCGTGTTCCAGGTGCTCAAGCGGCACTTCTCCCGGTACACCCCGGAGATGGTGGAGCGGATCTGCGGCGTCCCGCAGGACCAGTTCCTCCAGGTCTGCGAGCTGGTCACGGAGAACTCCGGCCGCGACCGCACCACCGCGTTCGCGTACGCGGTCGGCTGGACGCAGCACACCGTCGGCGTCCAGTACATCCGGACGGCGGCGATCCTGCAGACGCTGCTCGGCAACATCGGGCGGCCCGGCGGCGGCATCCTCGCACTGCGCGGCCACGCCTCCATCCAGGGGTCGACCGACATCCCGACGCTGTTCAACCTGCTGCCCGGGTACATCCCGATGCCGCACGCCCACGCCAACGAGAGCCTGGACGCGTTCATCGCCGCCGAGGCCGCGAAGAAGGGCTTCTGGGGCGAGATGCGCTCCTACTTCGTCAGCCTGATGAAGTCCTACTTCGGCGACGCGGCGACCGCCGACAACGACTTCTGCTTCGACTACCTGCCGCGCCTCACCGGCTCGCACAGCACGTACGAGACGGTGATGGCGCAGATCAAGGGCGCCTGCAAGGGCTACTTCCTGCTCGGCGAGAACCCGGCGGTCGGGTCGGCGAACGCGAAGACGCAGCGGCTCGGGATGGCGAACCTCGACTGGCTCGTCGTCCGCGACTTCTCGCTCATCGAGTCGGCGACGTGGTGGAAGGACGGCCCGGAGATCGAGTCCGGGGAGATGCGCACCGAGGACATCGGCACCGAGGTGTTCTTCATGCCCGCCGCCGCGCACACCGAGAAGGACGGCAGCTTCACCAACACCCAGCGGATGCTCCAGTGGCACCACAAGGCCGTCGAACCGCCCGGGGACGCTCGCAGCGAGCTGTGGTTCATGTACCACCTCGGCCGGATCATCCGGAGCAGGCTCGCCGGGTCGTCGGACGAGATGGACCGCCCGGTGCTCGACCTCGCGTGGGACTACCCGGTGCGCGGCGAGACCGCCGAGCCCGACGCCGAGGCCGTGCTCGCCGAGATCAACGGCCGTGACGCCGAGGGGAACCCGATCTCGTCCTACACCCAGCTGAAGCCGGACGGCTCCACCTCCTGCGGGTGCTGGATCTACGCGGGCTGCTACGCCGACGGCGTCAACCAGGCCGCCCGCCGCAAGCCCGGCGGCGAGCAGAGCTGGGTGGCGCCCGAGTGGGGCTGGGCGTGGCCGATGAACCGCCGCATCCTGTACAACCGGGCGTCCGCCGACCCCGACGGCAACCCGTGGAGCGACCGGAAGGCGCTCGTCTGGTGGGACGCCGAGAAGGGCGAGTGGACGGGCCACGACGTGCCCGACTTCGTCGCCGACAGGGCGCCGGACTACAAGCCGCCGCACGGCGCGACCGGCCCCGACGCCCTCGCCGGGAACGACCCGTTCATCATGCAGGCCGACGGCAAGGCGTGGCTGCACGTCCCCGCCGGGCTCATGGACGGCCCGCTGCCGGCCCACTACGAGCCGCAGGAATCGCCGTTCGACAACCCGCTGTACAAGCAGCAGCGCAACCCCGTCCGGCAGATCATCGAGCCGCATCCGGCGAACCTCTACCAGCCGAGCGGCGACCGGCCCGGCTCGGAGGTGTTCCCGTACGTCACCACGACGTACCGGCTCACCGAGCACCACACGGCGGGCGGCATGTCCCGCTGGCAGCCGTACCTGGCCGAGCTCCAGCCGGAGTTCTTCTGCGAGGTGTCGCCGGAGCTCGCGGCCGAACGCGGCCTCGAACACGCCGGCTGGGCCACCGTCATCAGCGCCCGAGGCGTCATCGAGGCCCGCGTCATGGTGACCGAGCGGATGTCGCCGCTGCGGATGGACGGCCGCACCCTGCATCAGATCGGCCTGCCCTACCACTGGGGCGCCAACGGCTACAGCCGCGGCGACGCCGCCAACGAGCTGCTCCACCTGTCCCTGGACCCGAACAGCCACATCCAGGAGGCCAAGGCCCTCGCCTGCGACATCCGCCCGGGCCGCCGCCCCCGCGGGGAGGCCGCCCTCGCCCTCGTCCGCTCCTACCGCGAGCGCGCCGGCATCACCGACCGGACCGGCACCCAGATGTGACCCGGCCCCCGCCGGTCAGCGGATGAGGAGGGGGTGGCCGGTGGCGGGGACGAGCTCGCCGATGACGGGGTGGTCCGGGAGTTCGGCGGCGACGAGGAGGCCGCCGGAGGTCTGGGCGTCGGCGAGCAGGAGGCGGTCCTCCTCGGAGGCGGTGCCGAAGTCGGTGTGCGGGGCGACCCAGTCGAGGTTGCGGCGGGTGCCGCCGCTGACGTACCCGGCGCGGACGGCGTCGCGGGCGCCGTCCAGGTAGGGGACGGCGGCGGCGTCGACGACGGCGGTGACGCCGGACGCGCGGGCCAGCTTATAGAGGTGGCCGAGCAGGCCGAACCCGGTGACGTCGGTGGCGCACTCGGCGCCGGCGGCGAGCGCGGCGGCGCAGGCGCCGCGGTTGAGCGCGGCCATCGACGCGACGGCGTGCGGGAAGACCTCGCCGGTCGCCTTGTGCCGGTTGTTCAGCACGCCGACGCCGAGCGGCTTGGTCAGGGTGAGCGGCGTGCCGGGCTTGCCGGTGTCGTTGCGGAGCAGGCGGGCGGGGTCGGCGACGCCGGTGACGGCCATGCCGTACTTGGGTTCGGGGTCGTCGACGCTGTGGCCGCCGCCGACGTGGCAGCCCGCCTCGGCCGCGACGTCCAGGCCGCCGCGCAGCACCTCGCGGGCCAGCTCGAACGGGAGGACGCCGCGGGGCCAGGCGAGCAGGTTCACCGCGACGAGCGGGCGGCCGCCGACGGCGTACACGTCGGACAGGGCGTTCGCGGCGGCGATGCGGCCCCAGTCGTACGGGTCGTCGACGACGGGGGTGAAGAAGTCGGCGGTGGCGACGACGGCGGGGCCGCCCGGCGCGTCGGGGAGCGTGACGACGGCGGCGTCGTCGCCGGTGTCGAGGCCGATGAGGAGCTCGCCGTTCGGGTCGGCGGGCGCCGTGCCGTGGCTCGCGGTGAGGCCCGCGACCACGTCCTCCAGCTCGCCCGGCGGGATCTTGCAGGCGCAGCCGCCGCCGTGCGCGTACTGGGTCAGCCGCTTGTCGGTCATGAGGTCCTTTCGGTGCAGCGCCTGCGCAGGTCGTCCACGCGGACGGTGTAGCCCTGCTCGTCGAGGTGCTCCAGCAGCGGGACGGCGACGCGGCGCGTGGTGCCGAGCGCGCGGCGCGCCTCGCTGAGGGTGAACGGCGGGTCGAGCTTGGCCAGCAGCGCGGCGGCCTCGGCGTCGGCGCCCGGCAGCAGCACGATCCCGTCGGCGACCCTGAGCAGCGCGCCGACCGCGGCGGCGGCCGCGATCAGCTTCGGGGTGAGGCCGAGTTCGGCGAGCCGGCCCGCGTCGGGCGCGTTGAACGGGGCGCCGGCCAGCTCGCGGCGGACGGCGTCGACGGCCCGGCGGACGTGGGGCGGCAGCTCGGGCGCGGTGGCGGTGCCATAGAGCCGGCCGTCGCGGCGGTGCAGGCCGGTGGCGAGCGCCTCGACGAGGGCGCGGTCGGGCAGGCCGAGCGCGCGGCGGGCGGCCTCGGCGGGCAGGCCGGGATCGGTCGGGTGCGTCCTGGCGTGCTCCTCGACGGCGTCGCGGAGGCGGCGGCGCAGGTCGTCCCAGTGGCCGGGGTCGGCGAGCCAGTCCCCGGCGACGGGTTCGGACGGCGGCGGGACGCCCATCGCGATCAGGTCGGCGCGGCGGGCGAGGCCGCGGCGGCGCAGTTCGGCGGCGCCGTCGGGACGCGGGCCCATCGCGGCCAGCTCGCGGGCCCGCGC